>CAJTOM010000018.1 GCA_910577915.1 uncultured Oscillospiraceae bacterium | reverse complement strand
CGGCGGATCAGAGCCTGTATACCGGGGACATCCACGCCGCGGAGCGCACCTTCTCCCTGCTTACCCAGGTGGCGGGCCGGGCGGGCCGGGGGGAGAAGGAGGCCTCCTCCACCGCCAGCGACAGCATCCGGTTGAGCTTGAACAGCCGCCAGCCCTCCCGGTCCCGGCACCAGCCGTGGAGGTACCAGCTCGACCAGCGGAAGACCAGCCGGTCGGGCTCCACCAGCCGGCAGCTGTCGCCCCCGGGGGCGGTATAGGTAAAGCGCACCAGCCGCCGCCGGGCGCAGGCGTCCTTCAGCGCCTCCAGCCCGGGGGCCAGAACCGGGCCGTACCAGGAGGACAGGTCGATGAGCACGCAGTCGTCCCCGGCGCTCCCCGCCCCCTGGGGCAGCTTCTCCATCAGCTGCCGGTAGTACCCCGTACCCGACACGCTGTCCAAGCTCCGCAGGCCCGCCAGGATGGCCCCCCGGTCCTCGTCCGTCAGCACCGTCCCGTCCAGCTGGTAGCCCTCCATGATGGATATGCCGCCCCCGGCGCCCCGGGCGGTCCGCAGGGGGATGCCCGCCCGGCACAGCCGGTCCACATCCCTGTGGATGGTCCGGGCGCTCACCTCAAACCGCTCCGCCAGACGCCCGGCGGTCACCTGCCCCTCCCGGAGCAGTACGGCCACAATACCGATCAGCCGGTCAATCGTCACGGGAAACGCCCCCCTTCCGGCATAATTATCCCCCAAAATTCGACATTCTTCCCCCCATTATAGCCCTGGAGGGCGGAAAAAACAAGGCGGGGCGGGAACTTTTTTTCCCAAATCGCGTCAAATCTGACAAAAGGCGGTTGACTACCGCCGGAAAAGTAGGTATTATGTAAATTGACAAAAACGCACCCCAAGGAGGAGCTGCCCTATGAGCAACCGTCACTGCCCCACATGCGGGGAGGAGTATTCCGATACATACAGAACCTGCCCCTTCTGCGAGGAGGAGGCGGCCATCCGGCGGGGGAAGCCCCTGCGCCGCCGGGGCGGCAAGCGGGTGGAGAAGCGGCAGAACGACCGCCGCAGCGGCGCGGGCGGCGTGATGCTGCTGCTGACCGCCGTAATCATCCTGGGCGTGGTGAGCTACGTGTTCTTTGACGAGCAGATCACCGGCACCCTGGGCATCCGCACGGACTCGGACGTGGGCGGCGCCCGCACGGAGGACCCCGCCCCCCCGCCCCAGGAGCCCCAGAGGGATCCGGCGGGGGAGGACGCGCCGGATCCGGCGGGGGACGCCCCCACGCCCTCCGACGGCGCCGGCGAGGATGATCCGGCGGCGCCGGAGGTGACGGAGCCCGGCGCCGGGGACGCCCCCGTCAGTCCGGCGGAGCCCCTGGCCCTGTCCCAGCCCGCCTTCACCATCCGCGCCGGGGAGACCGCCCGGCTCACCGCCTCCGGCGGCGGCGGCGCGGTGAGCTGGACCAGCTCCAACCCGGGCATCGCCACCGTGGACGGCGGGGCCGTCACCGGCGTGGCCGGCGGCACGGTGACCATCACCGCCGCCAGCGGGGAGGAGACCGCCGTCTGCCAGGTCACCGTGGAGGGAGACCCCTGGGTGAACCCCAACGCCGCCAACATCCGGCTGAATAAGACCGATTTCACCCTGTACGCCAAGGATCCGGACGTGACCATGAAGGTCAAGGGCACCGACAGCCCCGTGGTCTGGGCCAGCGGCAACACCGGCGTGGTGACCATCGACGCCAACGGCGTGGTCAAGTGGGTGGGCAAGGGCAACACCACCATCACCGCCACCGTGGACGGCGTAACCCTGGAGTGCATCGTGCGGGCAAAGTAAAAAAGCGCAGAGCGGGGACGCGCCCCATGGGCGCGTCCCCGCTCCGGTTCATGGGAGGTCTCCGGGCATCACAGCAGCAGCGTCAGCCGCCGGGGCAGGTTCCGGATGGTCACGTCCTCCGCGCCGGGGCCGTATTCCCCGTCCAGGGTCCAGGGGAAGGCCTCCGGCGTGTGGATGCAGACGGAGGAGACGTGGCGGAAGAGCACCCCGCCGCCGGTGAAGTCCTGGAGCACCAGGCTGCGGATGAGGGCCTGGAGCTCGGCGGCGTTGGTGGGGTTGGGGATCAGCAGCAGCTCGAAGAGGCCGTCGTCCAGCACCACCTGCTCCCGCTGCAGCCGCATCAGCCCGCCCACGCTGGTGGCGTTGGTCACCGCGCCGAAGAGGAAGCTGCCGTCGAATATCTCGTCCCCGGCGGTGACGGAGGCCCGGTAGGGCCGCAGGGTGGACAGATCCTTCACCCCCTCCAGCAGGTAGGCCAGGTGGCCCAAGTCGTTTTTGATGGACTGGGGGGCGCTGTAGGAGGCTCTGGTGAAGGCCCCGAAGGAGGCGACGTAGACGAAGGGGCGGCCGTTGAAGGTGCCCGCGTCCAGCTGCCGGCCGGGGCTCTCGATGATGCGCTCCGCCGCCTCCACCGGGTCGGCGGGCAGCTCCAGGCTGGCGGCGAAGTCGTTGGTGCTGCCGCCGGGGATGTAGCCCAGGGGCGGGGGATCGTCCAAGCGCATGAGGCCGCTGACCGTCTCGTTGAGGGTGCCGTCCCCGCCGCAGCAGACCACCCGGTCGAACCGGGGCCCCTCCTCCTCCGCCAGCTCGGCGGCATGGCCGGGGCGCTGGGTCTGGCGGATGGAGAGCAGGTATCCCGCCTGACAGAAGCGGGCCGCCGCCTCGAACAGGGGCAGCTGGGAGCGGGTGCGGCCCGCCCGCGGGTTGACAATGAGCAGAAGGGTCTTGGCCATGGCGCTGTGTTACCTCACATTTTATAAAAATTGTATTAAAGTTTCTCTAACCGGAGTATAACACGATTGGAAACATATTGCAATCGCGGAAGAAGTTGTGTATGATAGAGGACAGTAAATTTTTGTCGGGAGGCGGCTGTGCCCATGAAAAAAAACAACCACTATTTTGCCTGGGGACTGACGGCGGTGTGCGTGGTGTGCGCCGTGCTGCTGATTTACGACCTGATATTCCGGGACAGCATCGTCCTGGCCTACGCCGGGATGCTGGCGGACATTCTGGCCCCCGTGCTGTACGGCGCGGCCATGGCCTACCTGCTGGCCCCCATCGTCAACTGGTTTGAGCGGATCATCCTCCGCCGCCGGGGGCGCACGCCCTCCAAGTGGCGCAGGATCCTCTCCGTGGCTTTGACGTGGGTGGTGGTGCTGGCGCTGCTGTACGCCCTTTTGTCCGTGCTGCTGCCGGAGCTGTACGCCAGCGTGGTGCAGCTGGTGGACAACGCCCAGCGGTACTACTACACGGTCTACGACTGGGTCATCCACCTGCTGGAGAGCAACCCGGAGTTCGCCGCCAGGGCCAGCGAGGTCATCAACGAGTACTACACCGACGCCCTGGCCTGGCTCAACGTCAATCTGGTGCCCCAGCTCCAGGTAGCGGTCCAGGCGGTCACCGGCGGCGTGGTGGGCGTGTTCGTGTTCTTGAAGAACCTGCTGCTGGGGGTGATCATCTCCGTGTACCTGCTGGGGGAGAAGGAGGCCTTCTCCGCCGGGAGCTGCAAGCTGTGCTACACCCTGCTGCCCGAGGACAAGGCGGCGCTGTTCATCCGGGGCGTCAAGGCCACGGACCGCATCTTCGCCGGCTTCGTCCGGGGGAAGCTGCTGGACTCCCTCATCATCGGCGTGCTGTGCTTCTTCTTCTCCAGCCTCTTCGAATTTCCCTACGCCCCGCTGGTCAGCGTGGTGGTGGGGGTCACCAACGTGATCCCCTTCTTCGGCCCCTTCCTGGGGGCCATCCCCAGCGCCTTCCTCATCCTGCTGGACAGCCCCATCAAGTGCCTGTACTTCATCATCTTCGTCCTGGCTCTCCAGCAGTTCGACGGCAACATCCTGGGCCCCCGGATCCTGGGGGACAGCACGGGCATCTCCGGGTTCTGGGTCATGGTGGCCATCCTGGTGGGCGGCGGACTGTGGGGCGTGGCCGGCATGTTTTTGGGCGTGCCCATCTTCGCCTGCTTCTACGCCGGGGTCAAGGCCTACTCCGCCTACCGCCTCCAGCGCAGGGGGCTGCCGGTGCCCTCGGCCAGCTACGCCACCCACCGGCCGGTGTGGCCCGAGGACGCGGCGGCGGAGCCGCCCCAGGAGGAGCGCGGGAGCTGAACATAACAATCTGACAAACGCTTGGAGAGAACAGCCATGAGCGAATTATTTGACAAATCCATACGGACGCTGGAGCTTCCGGCGGTCCTGCGCATGCTGGCCGATCAGACCAACAGCGCCGCATCCCGGGAGCGGGCCCTGGCCGCGGTCCCCCAGACGGACGCGGAGGACGTGGAGCGCCTCCAGGACGAGACCGACGCGGCCCGGGACATGATCGGCCTCAAGGGCTCCCCCGCCTTCTCCGGCATCAAGCCGGTGGGGGAGAGCCTGTACCGGGCGGACCACGGCGGGGCCCTGAACACCAGGGAGCTGCTGGACGTGGCCGGGGTGCTGCGCTGCGCCCGGCGGGTGCGGGACTATTGGAGCGACGACGGGAAGAAGACGGCCATCGACTTCCTCTTCTGCGCCCTGCGGGGCAACCGGTTTTTGGAGGAGAGGATCTTCTCCGCCATCCTGGAGGAGGACGTCATCGCCGACAGCGCCAGCGCCGAGCTGGCGGACATTCGCCGCCACAAGCGGGTGGCCGCCGCCAAGGGCCGGCAGATTCTCCAGAAGATCATCTCCTCCCAGAGCTACAGCAAGGTGCTCCAGGAGGCCATCATCACCCAGCGGGACGGCCGCTTCGTGGTCCCGGTGAAGGCGGAGTGCCGGGGGAGCCTCCCCGGCCTGGTCCACGACGTCTCCTCCAGCGGGGCCACGGTCTTCGTGGAGCCCATGGGGGTGGTCCAGGCCAACAACGAGCTCAAGGAGCTGGAGGCCAAGGAGAAAAAGGAGATCGAGCGGATTTTGCGGGAGCTGTCCGCCGAGGCGGCGGGGTGCAGCGGCGACATCCTGTCGGATTACGACCTGCTGGTGCGGCTGGACCTCATTTTCGCCAGGGGCCAGCTCAGCTACAAGATGAATGCCAGCCGGCCGGAGATCCGCCGCGGCGGCAGCGTCTGCCTCCGCCGGGCCCGGCATCCCCTGCTGGATACCGGCAGGGCGGTGCCCATCGACATCGAGCTGGGGCGGAAATTTGACACCCTGGTCATCACCGGCCCCAACACCGGCGGCAAGACGGTGAGCCTGAAGACCCTGGGCCTGCTGACCCTCATGGCCCAGTGCGGGCTGCATATCCCCGCTGACGCCGGCAGCGCGGTGAGCGTGTTTGAACGGGTGCTGGCGGACATCGGCGACGAGCAGAGCATCGAGCAGAGCCTGAGCACCTTCTCCGCCCACATGGTGAACATCGTAAAGATTCTGGAGGAGGCGGACGGCCGCAGCCTCATCCTCTTCGACGAGCTGGGGGCGGGCACGGACCCGGTGGAGGGCGCGGCCCTGGCCATCGCCATCATCCAGCATGTCCGGGACAAGGGGGGGCGGGTGGCTGCCACCACCCACTACGCGGAGCTGAAGACCTTTGCCATGACCACCCAGGGGGTTGAAAACGCCAGCTGCGAGTTCGACGTGGAGACCCTGCGGCCCACCTACAAGCTGCTCATCGGCATCCCGGGGAAGTCCAACGCCTTCGCCATCTCTCAGCGGCTGGGCCTGGACCCGGCGGTGATCGAGACCGCCAGGTCCCAGATGGACAGCGAGTCCATCCGCTTCGAGGACGTGCTCACCCAGCTCGAGGAGAAGCGCCAGCGGCTGGAGAAGGACCAGAGCGAGGCCGAGCGCCTGCGCTCCCAGCGGGAGAGCGACGCCAAGCGGGCCCGGGAGTTCCGGGAGCAGATGGAGCGGGCCAAGGAGAACGCCCGGACCCGGGGCGAGGCAGAAGCCCGGCGCATCGTCCGGGAGGCCAGGGCCCAGGCGGACGCCATCTTCGAGGAGCTGGCCCAGCTGCGGAAGGAGCAGGAGAAGGCCGCCAGCTGGCAGAACGTCAACGACGCCCGTGCCGCCATCCGGGGCAGGCTCAACCAGATGGAGGAGGAGCTCCACTTCCAGGCGGAGCGGGAGCCCATCCCCGCCCCCAGCCGCCCCATCCAGGCCGGCGATCTGGTGGAGCTGGGGGGCACCCGGAAGCAGGCGGTGGTCACCGCCGTGAGCGGGGAGCGGCTGCAGCTGCTGGCCGGGAACATGAAGCTGACGGTGAAGGCCGGCGAGGTCCGGCTGGTGGAGGAGGCGGAGGTCCGGGAGAAGCGGGAGGCCAAGCGGCAGGTGGCCACCGCCGTCCGCCTCAGCGGCGCGCGGGCGGCGGTCAGCGAGCTGGACATCCGGGGCCTGATGACTGATGAGGCGGACCTGGCGGTGGACCAGTTCCTGGACAGCGCCGTCATGGGGAAGCTGAACGTGGTCACCATCATCCACGGCAAGGGCACCGGCGCCCTGCGCAAGGCGGTTCACCAGCAGCTCAAGCGCCACCCGTCGGTCAAGTCCTTCCGCCTGGGCCGGTACGGCGAGGGGGAGGACGGCGTCACCGTGGTGGAGCTGAAGGGATAGCGGATCAAGGAAGAATAAAAAGGAGCGGACAAAATGATCAAGCATATTGTCATGTGGAAGTTCAACCCCGGCACCGAGGCCCGGCAGCGGGAATTTCTGGACGGCCTGCGGGGCCTCTTCAGGGTCATCCCCCAGATTCGGGAGCAGGAGGTGGGGGTCAACTGCGCCCCCGGCAACTACGACGCGGTCCTCATCTCCGCCTTTGACAGCCTGGAGGACCTGGAGGCCTACAAGCGGGATCCCCGCCACGCGGCGGTGTCCGCGCTGTGCAAATCCATCCGGTCCGACCGGGTGGCGGTGGACGTTGAGGTATGAGCATGACGGGAGGATTGGACAGCTTCGGCCTGGCCGAGCTGACGGCCCGGCCGGAGGACGCCATGCGCCTGGCGGGCCTGGCCATGGCGGAGGGCCAGCGGGTCGCCGGATACCGGGGGGACTACTACCGCTACCGCCTGGGGGACGCGGCGGCGGTCGTCCGCCTCCGGCGGGACCCGGACAGCGGCCAGGAGGAGCTGCTGGGCATCGACGCCCACACCGCCGGCGGCTGCCCCTGGACCTGCCGGGTGGTGAAGAATGTGACGCCGGAGGGGGCGGACGAGATGAGCCTGCGCCTGCTGGTGGAGGCCGGGGAAGCGGGGGACCGGGCGGTGGTCAACGTGCTGTGCGCAGACGTGCTGCCCGACCCGGCGGCGGGGGACGAGCTGCGCCTGCAGATGGCGGGCTTCCCCCTGCGCGTGAGCTACGACCAGGGGGAGAGCCTGGGGGTGGTGGAGCCCGGCGAGGATACCACCCTCCTCCAGGGGGTGGTGAAGGACGCCAAGGTGGGGGAGACCTACCTGGGCATGGAGCCCCTGACCCGGTTTGTCAGCGTCACCGCCGCCACCCGGATGGGGGACATCGAGCTCTGCCACCCCATGGAGCTGGTGAAGGAGGCGCAGCGGGATCTGGTGAAGCCCGGCGCGGTGGTCTCCGCCCTGTGCGTGCTGGCGGGGGACGCGGCGGCGGGGCTGTACGCCGGGGGAACGGTGTTCGACGAGGCCCATGACCTGGCCCTGCTCGCCCGCTTCTTCCGGCAGGGGGACGTGGAGCGCCTGCGGCCCGTACTGCGCAGCGACTGCGCCGTCACCTTCCTGGAAAACCGCCAGGAGGGCCTGGTGAACGCCATGGCCCTGCTGGAGATGGTCCGGCGGGACCTGGGGCCCCTGGACCGCCAGGGCCTGGGCGCCGTCGCCGCCGGGCCCCAGGGGACCGCCGGACGGGGCTGCCTGCTGCTGGGCGGCGCGGCCGGCTGGGCCTTCCTGGGCGTGCTGGAGCTGGACAGTCTGGGGCGGATCCGGGAGCTGACCATCACCAACGACCCCCAGTGGGAGTTTGAGGAGCGGGCCTGAGCGCATAGAGCTCCAAAAGGGCGGGGGCCCGGCGTGCGCCGGGCCCCCGCCCCTGCTATATGTCCCTCACGCCGGGCGCTCCAGCCCTGCCTCCAGCATGTACTTGAGGAAGGCCGAAAAATCGGCGGGGTCGGACAGGCTCAGCCGCAGCCCGCTCCTGCCGGGGCGGGACACCCGCAGCAGCTGCCGGGCCACGGCGCTGTCCTTCAGGCTGCAGGAGGTATCGTCGGGCAGGTGGAGCACCACGTCGCCCCGGCTCTCCTCCACGATGCGCAAAAAGCGCTCCGTATTGGGAATGGTCATCATCTGAAACATAGGCTTACGCTCCTTTCTATATCTGCACAGCCGGCGCCGTGTGACGCCGGCGGCAGATGTACCGGCTTGCGTTTCTCCTCAACTTCTGGTAGGATTATAGCATGAAATTTCCAGCGATGCGTATGAGCCAGCCGCCGAAATTCTATGACAAAACCGTCAAGGAGGTGGGAGCGTATGTCCATTTTACCCTGCACCGTCCGCACCGATCCCCAGGGGCGGGAGCTCATCAGGCACGGCACCGCCCTGTTCCCCGCGGCCTGCTACCACGACCGTCTGGACCTGGCCCCCGTCCCCTGGCACTGGCACGACGAGTGGGAGGCGGCGGTGCTGTGGCGGGGCTCCGCCCTGGTGGCCGTGGAGGGGGAGAAGCGGGTTCTGCGGCGGGGAGAGGGCTTCTTTATCAACGCCGGCGTCCTCCACGCGGCCTGGGACCACGCCGGTTCCGCCTGTCAGTTCCACTCGGTGGTCTTCCACCCCCGGCTGGTGGGGGGCGGGGTGGACAGCGTCTTCTGGCAGAAGTATGTCCAGCCCCTGCTGGAGGGCGGGGCGCCCCGGGGCGTCTTTCTGGACCGTTCCGCCCGCTGGCACCGGGAGGCCCTGGAGGCGGTGGAGGCGGCCTGGCAGGCCTGCGGCTCGGAGCAGCCGGGGTATGAATTTTCCGTCCGGGCCGCCCTGTCCCGGCTGGTGCTCCAGCTGGAGCGGTACCCCCGCCCCTCGGCGGAGCCGCCCCCCACGGAGAAGGCGCTGCGAGACGGGGAGCGCATCCGCACCATGATCCAGTTCATCCAGGCCCACTGCGGCGAGGAGCTCACCGCCGCCCAGATCGCCGCCAGCGCCGCCGTCAGTGAGAGCGAGTGCCTGCGGTGCTTCCGCGCCGCCATCGGCGTGCCGCCGATGCAGTATCTGCGCCAGCTGCGGCTGCAGAAGGCGGCGGAGCTGCTGCAGACCACCCAGCTGCGCGTCGCGGACGTGGGGGCCCGGTGCGGCTTTCAGGACGCCAGCTACTTCACCAAGACCTTTCGGGAGTGGAAGGGGTGCTCCCCGGGGGCCTACCGGCGGAAAAAGGGGGGTACATAGGGCGGCGGCGGGCCGTTCACAAAAAGTTCACTTGACAGAGAGCCGCTTTTATAGTATATTCCTTTTAGGATTTAATCCCATTAAGGAGCCGGACCTATGGCGGACAGAAACACGATGCAAAAGGAGATCATTCACCAGACGCTGCGGGAGATGGGCTGTCACCCCACCGCCGCCATGGTCTATGACCGCGTCCACCGGGACCACCCCACCATCAGCCGCTCCACTGTCTACCGCGTGCTGGCCAGGATGGCGGAGGAGGGAAAAGTCCTGCGTTTGGAGCTGGCCGGCGGCGAGAGCCGCTACGACGGCGATCTCAGCCCCCACTGCCACGTCCGGTGCCGCCTGTGCGGCGCGGTGGCGGACATCCCGCCGGTGGAGGTGGGCCGGCCCGCCGGGGACGGCGGCTTCCTGCTGGAGTCCTGCGCGGTGGTGTACCGGGGGCTCTGCCCCGGCTGCCGCCGGCAGGGGGAGGCGCAATGTTAGTTACGCCGCGAGGCGTCTATAAATTCAATCAGGATATTATTTGAAAAGGAGATTTTTTACTATGAAGAAGTGGGTTTGCCCTGTTTGCGGTTATGTTCATGAGGGCGACGTGCCCCCCGAGAAGTGCCCCCAGTGCGGCGTGCCCGGCGCGAAGTTCACTGAGCAGAAGGCCGAGATGAGCTGGGCTGCCGAGCACGTGGTGGGCGTGGCCGCCGGCGTGGACGCGGAGATCCTGGAGGGCCTGCGCGCCAACTTCTCCGGCGAGTGCACCGAGGTGGGTATGTACCTGGCCATGGCCCGTGTGGCCCACCGCGAGGGCTATCCCGAGATCGGCCTGTACTGGGAGAAGGCCGCCTATGAGGAGGCCGAGCACGCCGCCAAGTTCGCGGAGCTCCTGGGCGAGGTGGTGACCGACTCCACCAAGAAGAACCTGGAGATGCGGGTCGAGGCCGAGAACGGCGCTACCGTCGGCAAGATGGCCATCGCCAAGAAGGCCAAGGAGCTGGGTCTGGACGCCATCCACGACACCGTCCACGAGATGGCCCGGGACGAGGCCCGCCACGGCAAGGCCTTCAAGGGCCTGCTGGAGCGCTACTTCGGCTAAGCCGCCCAGGGGGAACGTACTATGAAAATCCGTATTGACAAGGACATTGTCGAGATCATCCCCGAACACGCCTCCGAGGCCGCGGAGCTGGAGGCCCTGTGGATCAAGATGGGCAACTGCACCGGCGGCACCAAGCGGCTGGAGCCCATGGGGACCTATATGAAGGCGGAGGACAAGTCGGCTAAGTTCCACATCGAGGGCCTTACCGCCGAGGAGGTCAAGGCCCAGCCCACCGTGCTGGCCCCCTATGACACCGACGTCTACTGCTATCTCTGCAACCGCACCGAGCATATCAAGGCCGGAGAGCCCATCCCCGTCTGCTGCGGCAGGCTGATGGAGATTCTGGACTGAGCGAATATACGGCCCTTGCTGAGGGGAACGGGGAAACTCGTTCCCCTCTTTTTTGCTGTCAAAGCGTCCTGTGAAACCGTCATAAAAGACCATGTTCTCCTGCTTAAACAAAAACAGGCAGCCACCGCCAAACACCCGGCGGCCGCTGCCTGTATTCCGTCTATACCGTTTTTACACCCTCCGCCAGACCGCGCCCTCCTTGGTATCCGTCACCTCGACCCCCTGGGCCTTCAGCTCCTCCCGAATCCGGTCGGCCTCGGCAAAGTCCCGCGCCTTTTTCGCCTGGGCCCGCCGGAGGACCAGCTCGTCGATGGCGCTGTCGCCCTCGCCGGTGATGACGATGCCGCCGGAAGCGCTGGCGGAGGCCGCCGCCTTGGCGTCCGCCTCCCGCCGGGCCTGGGCCTTCTCCAGCAGGCGCAGGCCCAGCACTTGGTCGAAGTCCGCCAGAAGGGCCAGCTTGGTCTCGTCCCCCGCCTGGAGCTTCAGGGCGTCGTACAGGGCGGTGACGCCCAGGGAGGTGTTGAGGTCATTGCCCATCGCCTTGCGGAACTTCTCCCGCTGGGCGTCGAAGACCTCCCGGTCCACCGCCCCCTCTCCGGGCTTCAGGGCGGCCGCCCGGGCGATGAGCTTGTTGTAGGCCCCCTGGGCGTTGTCCAGGTTCTCCCAGGAGAAGACCAGGGACTTGCGGTAGTGGCTCTGGAGGCAGAAGAAGCGGTAGGCCAGGGGATCGTACCCCTTCTCCTCCAGCAGGGAGACGGTGAGGAACTCCCCCTTGCTCTTGCTCATCTTGCCGGAGTTGGTGTTGAGGTGGAGCACATGCATCCAGAAATTGCACCACTTGTGGCCCAGATAGGACTCGCTCTGGGCGATCTCATTGGTGTGGTGGGGGAAGGCGTTGTCGATGCCGCCGCAGTGGATGTCCAGGTCCTCCCCCAGGTGCTTCATGGAGATGCCGGAGCACTCGATGTGCCAGCCGGGGTACCCCACGCCCCAGGGGGAGTCCCACTTGAGGGCCTGGTCCTCGAACTTGGACTGGGTGAACCAGAGTACGAAGTCGTTCTTGCTGCGCTTGTTCACGTCCTCCTCCACGCCCTCCCGGACGCCCACGGCCAGGTCCTCGGCGTCGTAGTCGTTGAAAATATAGTACCGCTCCAGCTTGGAGGTGTCGAAGTACACGTTCCCCCCGGCCCGGTAGGCGTAGCCGGTGTCGATGAGCTTGGAGATGATCCTGATATATTCGCCGATGCAGGCGGTGGCGGGCTCCACCACGTCGGGGCGCTTGATGTTCAGCTTCTCGCAGTCGGAGAAGAACGCGTCCGTATAGAAGCGGGCAATGTCCATCACGGACTTGTTTTCCCGCTTGGCCCCCTTGAGCATCTTGTCCTCGCCGGTGTCCGCGTCGGAGGACAGATGCCCCACGTCGGTGATGTTCATCACCCGCTTGACGTGGTAGCCCTCGTAGCGGAGGAACTTCTCCAGCACATCCTCCATGAGGTAGCTGCGCAGGTTGCCGATGTGGGCGAAGTGGTAGACCGTAGGGCCGCAGGTATACATTTTCACAATGTCGGGGTGGTTGGGGACGAACTCCTCCTTGCGTCTTGTGGCGGAATTATAGAGATACATGGCGCACGCTCCTTTTTGTATTTTCAAACGGTATGTTGCCGCCCGCTACGTCTGTCCCTCCAGCCGTCTCTCCAGCTCCTCCACCCGCCTGGTCAGCGCCTCCAGCTTCTGGAGGGTGGGGTTGACGACGCTGGTCTGGTCGACCTCATCGGCGTAGCGGGGAACTTTTTCGCCGTTGAGGCGGACGATCTGGGCGGGGACGCCCACGGCGGTGGCGCCGGGGGGCACGTCCTGGAGGACGACGGCGCCGGCGGCGATGCGGACGTTGTCGTGGACGGTGATAGGGCCCAGCACCCGTGCGCCGGCGCCCACCATGACATTGCTGCCCAGGGTGGGGTGGCGCTTGCCCACGTCCTTGCCGGTGCCGCCCAGGGTGACGCCCTGATAGAGGAGGACGTCGTCGCCCAGCTGGGCGGTCTCGCCGATGACGATGCCGGCGCCGTGGTCGATGACCAGGCGGCGGCCGACGACGGCCCCGGGGTGGATCTCAATGCCGGTCCAGAAGCGGCTCCACTGGGAGACGCACCGGGCCAGAAAGCGGAGCCGGCGGCGGTAGAGCCAGTGGGCCAGGCGGTGGTACAGGGTGGCGTGGACGCCGCCGTAGAGCAGGAGGACCTCCAGCTTGCTGCGGGCGGCGGGGTCGCGCCGCTGATAGGCGCGCAGGGTTTCCAGTAACATGGGATCTTCCTTTACAAATAGGGTTCCATCGGAGCAAGCCGGGGCCATGAAAAAACGCCTCCGTCCGCCCAATCGGACGGCGAGGCGCAAAGCGCGGTTCCACTCCCCTTTTTACTCACATGGGCCAGTAACGCGGCCCAAACGGAGGGCATTACCCCTCCCGCTCCCGGACGCACCTTCCCCCCGCCTCCCAGAGGGCCGCTTCCAGCGGCTCACGGCCCCTCTCTGTCAGATCGGCGCGGGTACTCTTTCCGTTCATCGCGTGCTTTTGCACTGTCATTATATTATCAGCAGAAGGCCGTTGTGTCAAGCGGCGGTTTTGGCCTCTCCCCCGGCCTGCGGGGGAGAGGGCGCATAACCGGCGCGCATACCGGGCGGGGCGGCCGCTGAGAAGAGGCCCCCGACGCGTGCGCATCGGGGGCAGACAGCCGGTCATTTGCCTGTATTTTTTCGCCAAAAGGCCAAAATCTCCCGGGCCCAGGCCTCGTTGGAGGTGTGGGCGGCCATCTCGGGGTCGCTCTGAAAAACAGCTTGCAGCGGAGATATGCGAATGGCTTCCCGCGCCTCGGCCTCGGTCAGCCTGTGCCGGCGCCGTAAAATCAGGGCGACGCCCTCTGCCGTTGTATCATATGATGCGGCGATAGGATTCACTTCCCGTGCGTGCGTATTTGTTCCGCTCATAGCATATGCTCCTTTCTCTCTGTTTATCCGCGCTGTTCAGACTTCGATGATCTCCATGGATCGGATGCACTGCTTCACCGCGCGGGCGGAGTGAAGCGACAGCTGCCGGCCCCACAAGGGGTCGTCGGACTTCTGGATCCTGGAAATTTCGGCTTTCAAATTGACGCCGGCCCGGGTGTCCTTATACCGGAGCCTGGACACGATGCCGCCGATGCCTGCGTCGGCGGTTTCATCGACGACCACGTCGTATTTGAAGTCCAGATTGTGGTTGTCGCTTGTGATTCCCTGGTCGCGCAAGAAGCGCGTCCCCATCCTATTGTAGAGAATAAACTCCTGCCACTCCCGCGTACAGCCGTCAAACTCCTTGACGCACAGGTCCTGAAAGGCGCTCTCATCGATGTCAATCTGCAAAATGGCGGGCTTCAGCGTGTCGTCGCCGCGGAATTTTCTCGCCGATTCCGTCATTGTCCGGGCGCGCCGCTCCGCGAACGCCCGGCTTGGCGTCGTATAAAACCCCTGTGCGTTGTCAACGGACTCATCTCCGAACGTCAGGTCAATACCGCGCTCCCGAATACTGCGTGCGCTGCCGCTGTCTGTGCCGTGATAGACTCTCATCTCCCCGCGCCCCACTCACATAACGTATTGATCTTATCATAACAAAAATGTCGATTTTTGTCAAACATAATAGGACGCGGAAAAATTTTCTCCCAAAACCACTTGTGAAACAGATGTTTGTGTGGTACAATAATATGACATATGCTACGCGCCGGCCCCGGCCGGCGGAGGGGAGGGCTCCATGGGCGTACACGATGGGCACAGGGACAGAAAGCGGCAGCAGTTTCTCACCAGCGGGCCGGACCCCTTTGCCGACCACGAGCTGCTGGAGGTGCTGCTCTACTACGCGGTGCCCCGCAAGGACACCAATCCCATCGCCCACGAGCTCATCAACCGCTTCGGCAGCCTCCAGGCGGTGTTCGCCGCCCCGGCGGCGGAGCTGGAGCGGGTGCCCGGCCTGGGGCGCAACGCGGCGGTGCTGCTCAAGCTGGTGCCGGAGCTCTACCGCAAGGCAATCCTCTCCGCCTCCGCCAACGAGACGGTGCTCAACACCACCGACCGCATCGGCGAATTTTTCCGGGACCTGTTCGCCGGCCAGTCCAAGGAGGTCATGTACCAGCTCTGCCTGGACGCCAAGGGCCGGAAGCTGCACGTCTACAAGCTGGGGGAGGGCGACGTGGGCAGCGTGGGCCTGAACGTGCGCCGGATCATGGAGAACGCCCTGCACACCAACGCGATGATGGTGGTGCTGGCCCACAACCACCCCAGCGGGGTGGCCCTCCCCTCTCGGGAGGACGAGACCGCCACCGAGCTGGCCCGGGAGGCCCTTGACGCCATGGGCGTGGCCCTGGTGGACCACATCATTGTGGCCGACAACGACTACGTCTCCCTGCGGGAATCAGGGAGAATCAGAGCATAGGCGGGATTTCCCGCAAAAGAATTTTCCCCTCGCCGCCCCCGGCGGCGAAGAAAGGAGCCCCCATGCCCCCATTCCAGGTGATCTCCGATTATACCCCCTCCGGCGACCAGCCCCAGGCCATCCGGAAGCTGGCCCAGGGCATCGAGGACGGGCTGAGAGAACAGATTCTCCTGGGCGTCACCGGGTCGGGAAAGACCTACACCATGGCCAAGGTCATTGAGGCCGTGCAGCGCCCCACCCTGGTGCTGGCCCACAACAAGATCCTGGCCGCCCAGCTGTGCGAGGAGTTCAAGGAGTTCTTTCCCAACAACGCCGTGGAGTACTTCGTCTCCTACTACGACTACTACCAGCCCGAGGCCTACATCCCCCACACCGACACCTTCATCGAGAAGGACGCCTCCATCAACGAGGAGATCGACCGCCTCCGGCTCAGCGCCACCGCCTCCCTGCTGGAGCGGCGGGACGTGATCGTGGTCTCCTCCGTCAGCTGCATCTACGGCCTGGGGGAGCCCGACGACTTCGAGAAGATGATGGTCTCCCTCCGGGTGGGGGACGATATGGGCCGGGACGAGCTCCTCCGCCGGCTGGTGGACATCCGCTACGAGCGCAACGACATCGCCTTCGAGCGCAACATGTTCCGGGTCCGGGGGGACACCGTGGAGCTCTGGCCCGCCTACTGGAAGGATTCCGCCATCCGGGTGGAGTTCTTCGGCGACGAGATCGACCGGGTCAGCGAGATCAACCCCGTCACCGGCGCCGTCACCCGCCGGCTCACCAATATCCCCGTCTGGCCCGCCAGCCACTACGTGGTCAGCCGGGACAAGATGGAGCGGGCCATCGGCGAGATCGAGGGGGAGCTGGAGGAGCGGGAGCGCTGGTTCGTGGAGAACGGCAAGCTGGTGGAGGCCCAGCGCATCCGCCAGCGGACCAGCTACGACCTGGAGATGATGCGGGAGCTGGGCTACTGCAACGGCATCGAGAACTACAGCCGGGTCATCTCCGGCCGGCCCGTGGGCTCGCCCCCCATGACCCTCATGGACTACTTTCCCGACGACTTCGTCCTCTTCGTGGACGAGAGCCACGTCACCCTCCCCCAGGTCCGGGCCATGTTCAACGGCGACCGGGCCAGGAAGGAGAGCCTGGTGGAGTACGGCTTCCGCCTGCCCTGCGCCTTCGACAACCGGCCCCTGAAGTTCGAGGAGTTCCAGACCCGGTTCAACCAGGCGGTGTTCGTCTCCGCCACCCCCGCCGACTACGAGCGGGGCCAGGCCGACCAGATCGTGGAGCAGGTCATCCGCCCCACGGGCCTGCTGGACCCGCGGGTGGAGGTCCGGCCCGTGGCGGGCCAGATCGACGACCTCATCGGCGAGATCAACGCCAGAAGCGCCCGGAACGAGCGGGTGCTGGTCACCACCCTGACCAAGAGGATGGCGGAGGACCTCACCGCCTACCTCACCAAGGCGGGGGTCAAGGTCCGCTACATGCACCACGACGTGGAGACCATTGAGCGCATGGAGCTCATCCGGGATCTGCGCCTGGGGGAGTTCGACGTCCTGGTGGGCATCAACCTCCTCCGGGAGGGCCTGGACATGCCGGAGGTCAGCCTGGTGGCCATCCTGGACGCGGACAAGGAGGGCTTTTTGCGCAGCGAGACCAGCCTGATCCAGACCATTGGCCGGGCCGCCCGGAACGCGGAGGGCATGGTCATTCTCTACGCCGACACCGTCACCCGCAGCATGCGCTCGGCCATGGACGAGACGGAGCGGCGGCGGAAGCTGCAGGACGCCTTCAACCGGGCCCACGGCATCGTGCCCAAGACGGTCATCAAGTCCGTGCGCGAGATTCTGGAGCTCAGCAAGTCCGAGGCGGAGGCCCAGAAGAGGTCCGGCAAGAAGCTGACCAAGCCGGAGCTTGCGGCGGAGATCGCCAAGCTGGAGAAGCAGATGAAGGAGGCGGCCAAGCTCATGGAGTTCGAGTACGCGGCGGTGCTGCGGGACCGGATCATCGAGCTGCGCAAGGAGATCCGCTGACGGGTCACACCCCGCCCCGGGGCCCGTACAGCGCCAGGCCCAGCCGGACCCCCAGGGCAAAGGCCTCCGTGCCCCACTGCAGGCGCAGGCCGTCGGCGAAATCCACCATGCGGATGCGGCCGTCCTCATCTAGGGAGAGCTCTGCGGCGACGGCGGCGGCGGCGTCCTGTCCGCTCTTGTCCAGGGCCGTGAGCTGGGGCAGGGCGTAGTGGTCGAAGAGCCAGGGGTAGAAGTCATCCATGGCGGTGTCCTCCTTGACATAATTATACTGTGCTATTATTATACACACAATTTAACTGTGTGTCAATAGGTGAAAGCCATGAAGGATGAAAAATTAATTGTCTTCGGAAAAAGGTTAAAAGAGCTGCGGGTATCGTCCCAACAGACCCAGCGCAGTATGGGGGAATTACTGGGGTGTACAATCAGCAACTATCAAAAGATGGAATACGGGGAAATTAACATTCCCATTTTATCATTGATGCTTCTGGCGGACTATTTCGGCGTCACCACGGACTACCTGCTGGGCCGGTCGGAGGCCGGGGGCCCGGCGGGGGAGAGGAGGGGGCGCGATGACGGCTAGATTCACCACCTTGCAGAAGGTGATCCTCCTGCTGCTGGCGGCAATGACCGTCATCTTCGCCCTGCTGACGGCCGTCAGCCGCGGCCGCCCCGGCGTGTCCTTCGAGGGCGCCCTCCTCCGCCCCGCCCAGGAGGGGGAGGCCGCCGTCTACACCGGCCGGGTCCACGGGGACCCCACCACCATCACCGTCCGGTCGGAGGGCGGGGGCACGGAGGTGGTCCTCGCCGTGGAGGGCCGCCTCCGGCAGCGCGGCCTGGTGGAGTGGCCGGAGGGGACCATCGCCGGCAGCAGCGGCCTGCCCTACCGCCGCGTCCAGGTGAGCCGGAACGGCACAGTCATCTTCCGGGGCGGGTATAACCCCGCCGGCGGCTCGGCCCGTTTCTGCGGCGAGGACGGGTCCTGGGAGCCCCTTGTCTCCGTCCGCGCCTACGCCCAGCACGACCCCTGGTCGGGGTATATCTTTGACGCGCCGGACATTCTCCGCTTCGCCCTGGAGCCGGAGCCCGCCGTCCGGGGCAGCTGGGAGGTGTGGGGCCTGGGCCTGCTGCTGGCGGTCCTCTGCGGCCTCCAGACGGCCTTTCCCCTGGCCTTCTTCTACCTCCGGCACGCCCTCGCCGTGGAGGACCCGGAGCCCACGGAGTTTTATCTGTTCATGCAGCGGGTGGGCAGCGTCGTAGCGGCGGCGGCGGTGTTCGGCCTCTATCTCTACGGCCTGACCCTCCAGACGCCCCTGTAGCGCCCCGCGCTGGAAAGAGAGGTTTTTTGCTATGCTTCCCCAGTCGCAGACCATCCTGTCCGAGTTTCAGATCCGCAAGTCCCGGAAGCAGAAGGAGGCCTTCCGCTCCTGGCTGTGCGGGGAGCTGGCGGCCGCCGGGTACGCGCCGCAGGTGGAGAAGGGCTTTGCCGCACAAAATGTGGTGGCCGGGGACCCGGAGACGGCCCGGCTCATCCTCTCCGCCCACTACGACACCTGCGCCGTACTGCCCGTTCCCAACTTCCTCACGCCGCGGAATCTGGCCTTCTACGTCTTCTACCAGCTGCTGCTGGTGATCCCCCTGTTCCTGGCGGTGGCGGCGGCGGAGGGGGCGCTTCTGGCCGTGGCCGCGGTGCTGCGGTCCCGCGCCCTGCTTCCGCTGATGCCCTTCACGGCCATCGCCCTGAGCCTGCTGTTCGTCTGGTGGATCATCGACGGCCCCGCCAACCGGCACACCGCCAACGACAACACCAGCGGCGTCGTCACCCTGCTGGAGACGGCCCTTCTCATGCCCGAGGCGGACCGTGGGAAGGTCTGCTTTGTGTTTTTCGACAACGAGGAGAAGGGCATGCTGGGCTCGCTGTCCTTCGCCAGGGCCCACAGGAGGGCGAAAAAGGGGGCCTTGAACATCAATTTCGACTGCGTCTCTGACGGGGATTTTATTCAGTTCTTCCCCGGCGGGGCGCTGAAGAAGGATCCCGCCGCCTTAGAGCAGATCGAGGCGGCCTTCACGGGCCGCGGCGGGAAGACCACGGAGGTGGTGCGGGGCTTTGGGTTCTACCCCAGCGACAACGCGTCCTTCAAGCGGGGCGTGGGCGTCTGCGCCCTGAAGCGCCGGAAGCTCATCGGATACTATATGGACAGAATCCATACCAATAAGGACACCGTATTCGAGGAGGAGAATATCGAGCTCCTCCGGGACGGCGCTCTGCGGCTGGCGGGAAATTTTCAGCCGGGGGCTTGACATAAAAAATCCATTCCGGTATCCTTGTGTCAGCCAAGCGGCAGGCTATTTTAACGCAATGAGGAGTAACCATCCATGCAGGACAAGATCTATATCAAAGGCGCCCGGGAGAACAACCTCAAGAACGTGGACGTGGAGATCCCCCGGGACAAGCTGGTGGTGGTCACCGGCCTTTCCGGCTCCGGCAAGTCCTCCCTGGCCTTCGACACCATCTACGCCGAGGGCCAGCGGCGCTACGTGGAGAGCCTCTCCTCCTACGCCCGGATGTTCCTGGGCCAGATGGAGAAGCCGGACGTGGACTACATCGACGGCCTCTCCCCGGCCATCTCTATTGACCAGAAGACCACCAGCAAGAATCCCCGCTCCACCGTGGGCACGGTGACGGAGATTTACGACTACCTCCGCCTTCTCTGGGCCCGTGTGGGCACCCCCCACTGCCCCGTCTGCGGCAAGGAGATCCGCCAGCAGACCATTGACCAGATCATCGACCAGATTCTGGAGCTGCCGGAGGGGACGCGCGTCCAGATTCTCTCCCCCGTGGTCCGTGCCCGGAAGGGGGAGTACCAGAAGGTCTTCGAGGACGCCCGGAAGTCCGGCTACGTCCGGGTCCGGGTGGATGGGAGCCTGTATGAGCTCACCGAGGAGATCCGGCTGGAGAAGAACAAGAAGCACAACATTGAGATTGTGGTGGACCGTCTGGTGATCCGTCCGGACGTGCGCCAGCGGCTCACCGACAGCGTGGAGGCCGCCTCCAACCTGGCCGGGGGCATCGTCATCGCCAACATCCTCCAGGAGGAGCGGGACCTGCTGTTCTCCCAGAACTACGCCTGTGAGGACTGCGGCGTGTCCATCGAGGAGCTGGCCCCCCGGATGTTCTCCTTCAACAACCCCTACGGGGCCTGCCCCGCCTGCACGGGCCTGGGCAGTCAGCTGAAGGTGGACCCGTCCCTCATCATCCCCGACGAGGACAAGGCCATCCTGGACGGGGCCATCCAGGCCAGCGGCTGGAACAGCATCCGCGGGGACGGCATCAGCCGCATGTACTTCGACGCCCTGGCCAAGAAGTACCGCTTCAAGCTGACCACCCCCTGGAAGGACCTGAAGAAGGAGGTCCGGGAGGTGATCCTCTACGGCACCGGCGGCGAGGAGCTGGAGCTCCACTACGACCAGCCCCGGGGCAAGGGGGTGCTCCGCCAGAGCTTTGAGGGCATCTGCAACAGCATCGAGCGCCGCTACCGGGAAACCCAGTCCGATGCGGCCCGCCGCGAGCTGGAGGAGTGCATGAGCGAGCGGCCCTGCCCGGCATGCCAGGGCCGGCGGCTGAAGATGGAGAGCCTGGCGGTGACGGTGGGGGGCAGCAGCATCCACGACTTCACCACCCTGCCGGTGTCCGAGGCCCTGGGGTTCATGGAGGGGCTGACCCTCACCGCCACCCAGTCCATGATCGCCGACCAGATACTCAAGGAGATCCGCGCCCGGCTGGGTTTTCTGCGCAGCGTGGGGCTCCAGTACCTGACCCTCAGCCGCTCCGCCGCCACCCTCTCCGGCGGCGAGAGCCAGCGCATCCGCCTGGCCACCCAGATCGGGTCCTCCCTCATGGGGGTGCTGTATATTCTGGACGAGCCCTCCATCGGCCTCCACCAGCGGGACAACGACAAGCTGCTGGAGACCCTGCGCAGCCTCCGGGACCTGGGCAACACCCTCATTGTGGTGGAGCACGACGAGGACACCATGCGCGCCGCCGACTATATCATCGACGTGGGCCCCGGCGCCGGTGTCCACGGCGGCCGGATCATCGCCGCCGGCACGCCGGAGGAGGTGGCCGCCAACCCCGCCTCCCTGACGGGCCAGTACCTCAGCGGGCGGCGGTATATCGCCGTACCGGAGAAGCGGAGGACCGGCAGCGGGAAGTACCTCACCGTCCGCGGGGCGGCGGAGAACAACCTGCGCGGCATCGACGTGACCATCCCCCTGGGGACCCTCACCTGCGTCACCGGCGTGTCCGGGTCCGGGAAGAGCTCCCTGGTCAATGAGATCCTCTTCAAGCGCCTGGGGGCGGATCTGAACCGGATGAAGTGCCGCCCCGGCCGGCACAGGGCCATCGAGGGGGAGGAGCACCTGGACAAGGTCATCAACATCGACCAGTCCCCCATCGGCCGCACCCCCCGGTCCAACCCCGCCACCTACACCGGCGTGTTCAACGACATCCGGGAGCTGTTCGCCTCCACCCCGGAGGCCAAGGCCAGGGGCTACAGCTCCGGCCGCTTCAGCTTCAACGTCCGGGGGGGCCGGTGCGAGGCCTGCTCCGGGGACGGGCTGCTGAAGATCGAGATGCACTTCCTGCCGGACATCTACGTCCCCTGCGAGGTGTGCAAGGGCAAGCGCTACAACCGGGAGACCCTGGAGGTGCGCTACAAGGGGAAGAACATCTACGACGTGCTGGAGATGACCGCCGAGGAGGCCAGGGAGTTCTTCAAGCCCCTGCCCAAGATCGCCGTCAAAATGGAGACCCTGTGCGACGTGGGCCTGGGCTACGTGAAGGTGGGCCAGGCGTCCACCACCCTCTCCGGCGGCGAGGCCCAGCGGGTAAAGCTGGCCACCGAGCTCTCGAAGCGCTCCACCGGCAGCACCATCTATATCCTGGACGAACCCACCACGGGCCTGCACACCGACGACGTGGGCAAGCTGCTGGAGGTCCTGCAGCGTCTGGTGGACGCGGGGAACACGGTGGTGGTCATTGAGCACAACCTGGACGTGATCAAGTGCGCCGACCACATCATCGACCTGGGCCCCGAGGGGGGCGACGGCGGCGGCAGCGTGGTCTGCGCCGGCACCCCGGAGGAGGTGGCCGCCTGTGCGGAGAGCTACACGGGCCAGTATCTGCGGAAGGTGCTGCAATAGGCCCTCCCAGCCGCCGCTATATAGTCGACACACATGAAAATCGGTAAAGTTCGGGGGGCAAAATGGTACGGGGCGGCGTTGTCGTCTTTGGCGGGCGTCAGCCCGCCTGCATCCTCCGCCTTGCCCCGCGCCATTTTTCCTCCCCTCCTTTTTACCGCTTCTCAAGTGCGTCGACGATAAAAGCAGCCGCCAGATCGCGCTTTGGCAAGCCCCTGGCCGCTGCTTTTTTGGCGCGGCCCCCATCAAGGGGGACCGCCCCGTTCCCCCTGCATCCCGGACCGAACGATCGTATATTTGTCACAAGCATACAAAAGGAGGCGGTCTCTTGTGAAGAAAGGAAGCATGTTTCTGTCCCTGCTTCTGCTGGCGTGCCTGCTGCTGCCCGCCTGCGCGGAGCGAAACGAGCCGCAGCCGCCGCCCCCCTCCGCCGTCGCCCCGGACCCGCCGCCCGCACAGCCTGCGGAGGAGCCCATCGCCCTGGAGGCGCTGACCCTGGAGGTGGTGGTGGAGGCGGGGGAGGCCGACGCGCTGCTGCCCCAGCTGGAGGCGCTTTCCTCCCTGCTGGGGGAGGCGCTTCTGGAGCGTGGCTACGCCCCGGAGCAGGTGACGGTGACCATCGGCACCGCCGGGGGCGTCACCGGCGACGCCCTCCGCGCCGGCGGCGTGGACGCGGCCTGCCTGCCGGCGGCGGACTATCTGGCGGCAGAGGGAGCCCGGGCCGTCCTGGTCACGGACGAGGCGGTCTGCGCCCACGTGGCGGCGGTGGGTACGGGGCGGGAGGAGCTGGACGGCGGCTTTTGCGCCGCCCTGGCCGGGGCCCTGACGGAGAGCGGCTTTCTGGAGCGCTGCTACCCCCGGAGGACCTACATACCCGCCACGGAGGAGGCCCTGGAGGCCCTGCGGGACTGGGCGGAGGAGGAGGGCCTCCATGGCCTGTAAGAAGCTGCGGCCGCTGTATCTGGCCCGTCTCCTCCACGAGCAGACCGACGAGGAGCACACGGTGACGGTGAAGGACATGATCGCCTACCTGGACCGCCTGGGCATCCGCGCCGAGCGGAAGGCCGTCTATGACGACCTGGAGCTGCTGCGCCTGTTCGGCATGGACATCGTCCACACCAAGACCAAGACCCACAACTACCACCTGGGGCAGCGCGCCTTTGAGCTGCCGGAGCTGAAGCTGCTCATTGACGTGGTTCAGGCCTCCCCCTTTCTGACGGCCAAAAAGAGCGTGGAGCTCATCCGGAAGCTGGAGGGCCTGGCCAGCGAGGCCCAGGCCGGGGATCTGCGCCGGCAGGTGTACGTCCTCAGCCGGGTCAAGACCCACAACGAGCAGCTCTACTACAACATCGACGGCATTCACCAGGCCATCAACCAGAACCGGCTGGTCCAGTTCCGCTACTTCGACCTGTCCATCCGCGCCGAGCGGCTCTACCGCCGCGGCGGTCAGGTGTACCGGGAGTGCCCTGCCGCCCTGTGCGTGGACCGCCACTACTATCTGGTCGCCTACCGGCCTCAGCAGCAGAAGTTCGTCCACTTCCGGGTGGACCGCATCAGCGACCTGCAGGTCTCCGAGCTGCCCCGGCCGCCCCTGCCCCCGGACTTCGACCCCGCCGCCTATGTGCGCGCCATTTTCGACATGCACTCAGGGCAGGCGGAGAGGGTCACCCTCTCCATGAAGGGCCACCTGCTCAACGTGGCTATGGACCGCTTCGGCCCCGACGCCCACTACCGCGCCGGGACCGGCGGGGATTTCCTCGTCTCCGCCCAGGTGGAGGTCAGCCCCACCTTTCTCAGCTGGGTGCTCTGCTTCGGGCGGGACGCGCGCATTGTGGAGCCGGCCTCCGCCAGAGAGGCCCTGCAAAAGCTGGCCAGGGAGGCCCTGGCGGAATACGACTAGGCGGCTGGCAGGTCCTGCTCCGGGTCAAAGCTGCACAGGTCCAGGATCATATCCTTGAGCAGATAGACCGGCGTTCTGACCCAGTCCAACGGGATCAAGGCGGAAGTCCCTGCGGCCCAAGGCCGCTCTGGAGGAGAACCATGCGGGCCACATACATTGCGCTTCCCCACTCCGGCCACGGGCTGCAAAATGGCGGCGATCTCTCCAGGCGGTGGATGGAGACCGTGGAGGCCTACCGCTGCCATGGGATAAAACCGGCGCATATACGGCGCTCACAGAAAAAAGCGGAACGGCCTGCGCCGTTCCGCTTCTCTTCGTTTACGCCCGCTGACAGGCCGTCAGGCCCTTCTCCGTCGCCAGATAGTCCATAGGGACGTCGTGGGCCTCCACGGGGAGGCCCTCCCGCACCAGCTGGCCCCGGCACAGCACCAGGGCGGGGCAGCGGGTCCTGGGGAGGTAGCGGTCGTAGTACCCGCCGCCGTAGCCCAGGCGGCGGCCGTCATTGCCGGCGGCGCAGCAGGGGACCACCGCCAGATCGATTGCCTCCGGCTCCAGCCGGGGGCAGTCCAGCCGGGGGGCCAGGATGCCGTAGCGCCCGCTGACCAGGTCCCCCAGGCCGGCAATCTGCCGGGCCTCCATGACGCCCTTCTCCACGCACAGGGGCAGGACCAGGGTCTTGCCGTCCTCCAGGGCGGCGTGGAGCAGGGCGGAGGTGTCGATCTCCCGGGCCGTGCCCACGTAGCAGAGGATTGTCCGGGCGTTCCGATAGAGCGCCGACTGGGTCACGCACCGGCAGATGGCGGCGTCCGCCTCCCGGCAGTAGACCGGGGAGAGGTTCTTCACCCGCCCGGCCACCTCGGCCCGGATGGTCTTTTTGGTCATGGTCCACTCACTCCTTCACTGCTTGCGCGCGCTCAGCCGCTGCTCCTTCGTTTTGCAGAAGGTCTCCAGCTGGGGCGTCAGGATGACGGCGATCAGCAGGGAGGTGAAGCCGCCGTTGTACAGGCTGAAGCCTCCGTGGATGGCGGGGATGGAGGTCACCAGGAAGTAGTGCATCCCGCCGGCCAGTACGCCGGCCCACCAGCCGTAGTTTCCCGCGATGGGGGCCAGCCCGCTGGCGAAGCACAGCCCCACCATGATGGCCTGGGCGTTCACCGGGAACACGCCGCCGAGGCAGAGGGTGGCCGCGAAGGAGAAGACCACGTACCCCGCCATAATGGGCCACACGTTGCCCGGATGGGCCCCGGCCCCGCCGAAGCACACCATGCAGAAGACGATGCCCAGGGTCACGCCGTTGAACCCCGCCAGGGCGTCGCCCTGGATGGCGTTGACAAAGATGTAGTAGGCCAGGATCAACAGCCCGTAGATGCCCACGTTCATAATGGCCAGGCCGGCGCCGTACTTGGCGGCGAAGTCCGCCTTATGGCCGGTATCCCGGAGCAGATCCGCGTATCCCCCAAAACTCCTCCCGTTGAGCTGCCAGCCCGCCAGGACGCACAGGCCGAAGAATACGGCGCAGAAGCCCCACACCACCGCCGGATGGCTCTCCCCCAGCGTGGCGGCGATCTCCGGCACCGCGTGGCCCAGGCTCTTGTAGAGCACCGCCACCGCGAACAGCCCCAGCAGCACCCCCGGCAGGGCCGCAGAGTACAGGTCGTACCCCTTATGTACACTGGGGGAGTGGGCCGCCATGGCCGGGGTGAGAAACCCGATGAGCATCCCCACCGCCAGCATCAGCACCACGCCGGTGAGGGTCACCCCACGGGGCTCCCCGCTCTCCGGATAGCGCAGCAGCAGCTCGCTGGCCAGGGGGCACAGGGCGGTGGAGAACATGGCCAGATTCACATATTTTGCGAAGCTCTCCCTGCGGGCCAGCGCGTGGAGCATGACCCCCAGGAAGAAGGGCCACATGTTCAGGAAATTGATGCCCCAGAAGGAGAACCCGGTGGTGAGGAAGTAGGCTGCGATGGTCAGCCCGTTCACCGCCGCGCCGGGCAGGAAAGCCATGGCCGTGCAGGCGAAGCCCACCAGGGCCACGTTGAGGAACGCGCCGGAGACGCTGCCCACCTCGAAGTAGTCCTTGGTCAGCTGGGCCGGGGACATGAGGATCTGGGCAAACCCGGAGAACATCGCGCCGTCATCCAAGCCCAGGAGGACGGCGGCGATAAAGAAGGCCGCCGAGGAGGCCAGCAGGAAAAAGCGGATGATTTGAGCGGAGTTATTTGTCTGATTTGCCAATCAACACGCCCCCCATCAGCCCAGGGAGCGCTTGGCCGCCTCCACCACGTGCCCGATGAGCACGGAGGTTGTGACAGCGCCCACGCCGCCGGGCACGGGGGTGATGGCCTCCACGATGGGCTCCACCTCGTCGTACACCGCGTCGCCGGCGATGCCGCCCTTGGCCTCGTCCCAGTTGATAGACACGTCCACCACGATCTGGCCGGGCCGGACGTACTCCTTGGTCAGGCTCCCCAGCACCCCGGCGGCGGAGACCAGGATGTCGGCCTCCTTCGTCACGGCGGGCACGTCCTTGGTGCGGGTGTGGCAGGTGGTGACGGTGGCGTTCTTGCCCATGAGCATAATGCCCAGGGGCTTGCCCACCACCAGGCTCCGGCCGATGACCACGGCCTTCTTGCCGGTGCAGTCGATGCCGTAGTGGGCCAGGATCTCCATGCAGGCGGCGGGGGTGCAGGGGGCGAAGCCCATAGGCTTGCCCATGAACACGCCGGCGTTGCTGAGGTCGGTCATGCCGTCCACGTCCTTGCGGGGGTCCAGGCGGTTGCAGATCTCGTCCTGGTCGGCCTTCAGGTGCTTGGGCAGGGGACGGAAGAGGAGCACGCCGTGGATCTTGTCGTTGGCGTTGATGTCGTCGATGACCTTGAGGAGCTCCTCCTTGCTCACGTCCTCGGGGAGGACGAACTTCTCCACCGCCACGCCCAGGGTCTCGGCCCGCTTGGTAGCGCCCCGCTCGTAGCTGAGGTCGTCGGGCCGCTCGCCGCAGCGGACGATGGCCAGGGTGGGGTTGACGCCCTTGGCCTTCACCGCCTCGCAGTCGGCGATGATCCGGGCGTTGAGGGCCGCGTTGACTTCTTTTCCTAACAGCTGCTTTGCCATGGTACCTATATCCTTTCTTTCCCTAAAATCTTACTTGAAGAATCCGGCCTTGACGGTCTCGAAAATCTCGTCGGCCATTTTGCCGTAGGTGTCCAGCATCCCCAGGCACTTTTTGTTCATCTCCTCGGCCAGCTCCCGGTTCTGGAGGGTCTTGGTGTTGATGAACACGTTGAGGCTGGCGGCCTGGAGGGCGGCCTTGACGCACACCGCGCCGCAGCCCGCGTCGCTGACGGCCAGGCGGCTGCCCTTCTCGGCAAAGACCTTGATGGCCTCCAGAGACTCGCAGCACAGCTCCATGATCTTCACGGGCACCTGGCAGGCCACAATGGTGGCCTCCTCCAGGACCTTGTCCCGGCTGGGGTCGTCCTTGGGGATGCCGTAGGCCTTGGCCAGGGGCTCAAAGCCCTTGGCGTCCAGGGCGATCTGGTCCAGCAGGTCCTTCTGGAGCCGGTCGCATTTGGCCTTGAGGGCGATGATCTCCTCCTCCACGCCGGCGTATTTCTTTTTGCCCACGGTGAGGGAGCCCACCATGTTGCCCAGGGCGGTGCCGACGGCGCCCACCAGGGCGGAGGCCCCGCCGCCGCCGGGGACGGGGGCGTTGGAGGCCAGTACGGTGACAAATTCGGTGCAGGATGCCTGTGCGAAATCCATAATTCATTCTCCTTTCTTCGCGCCCTGCGGGCGCGAGGGGGAAATTCTGCTTCTCGGTGGTCCTGGGGCTCCTCGCCCCAGACCCCCGGGTACTTTTTGTGCGAACAAAAAGTACCCAAAAAGTCGCTTAGGGGGCTTCGCCTCCCTAAGAACCCCAATGCTTTTGTTTATTTACGCTACGATCCGGCAGATTGGTTTTTCTGCCCGGTTCCCTGGGCCGTCAGGGGGCGAAGCGTTGGCGGATGCGCCCTGATGAAAGATTTGCAGGCCTTACAGCTCCTCCTCCGTCCACCGTCCGCACCCGCCCTGGGGGTCGTCGGACAGCCCCAGAAGATAGTCGGCGGAGACATGATAGTGGCGGCAGATTTTGGCAATGTTTTCGGAGGTGGTGGTCCGTCGTCCGCTCTCTAAATCGCTGACATTTGTTTGCCGTGTACCGATGATGTCACCAAGGTCCTTCTGCGTCTCGTTATTCAATTTACGAATCTTCTGCACCCGCAAACCAAACAATTTTCTTGAAAACATAAATTCTCCTTGACAACATCTGTTTTTCTGGTATAATATAATTACAATATCATAAAAACTGATAAAACGATAAGGAGGCAAGTAAAATGAGCATCTTAGAAAACATCTACAACGGCGACTACACACCCGGCAAGGCGGCTGAAAAACTGCCATTTTCCCTGCGTCTTGCGGAGCGGGCATTCTTTGAGGCCATTGAGGGGAGCATGGGCGCAGATTTTATCGAGCGCCATTGGGACGGCCTCTGCAAAGCGGAGCGCTTCCGGGACTGCGCCAACTTCCGGGAGGGGTTCCGCCTGGGGGTATCGCTGATGCTGGAGCTGCTCTGACGGGCGTTCACAAAAAGTTCACAAAAGAACGCCGGCAGGTTTCCCCCTATCGTGCAACTTTCCCCGGTTTTGGCCCTACAGGCGTAGGAGGACCACTACCGGGGTAAGCACGTCCCAAAGAAAGTCCGCTCCGGGCAGGCGCCTGCCCGGCACATCCGGGGTACCAAAAAGGATGCTGCGTCGCACCTTGAAAACGGAATCGGGGGAGAATCCTGCAAAGAAAATCCCGGCGGCGGAACCCCGCCGCCGGGATACAAAACTAGGTCTCTTGCTTCGGCTTAGGCTTATACTGATCTTCTCCGGTCTCTATATATAGGACAAAATCGTTGATTTGGGTGTCTGTCCATCCGACTGCCCGCAAGCCCAGGAGAAATCTGGCCATTTCCGAGAGCGTCACCTTAGAACAGCCCGGAAACCTTACCGGTCTCGGTGTCCACGTCGATCCGGCGGTAGGCCGGGTCGGAGCTGGTGCCGGGCATCATGGAGATGGTGCCGGCCATGGGGCACAGGAACTTGGCGCCGCCGTACTCCAGGATGTCCCGGATGGGCAGCCGCCAGCCCTTGGGCACGCCCTTCCAGCTGGGCTCGTGGCTCAGGGACAGATGGGTCTTGACCATCATGGTGCAGTAGTCGGCGTACTTGGGATCGCTCTCGAAGCGCTTGGCCTTCTCCAGGGCCAGGGGAGCCCAGTCCACGCCGTCCGCGCCGTAGACCTCCTTGGCGATCTTCTCCACGCGCTCGCGCAGGGGCATCTCCAGGGGGTAGAGGAACTTGATCTCGTTGGACTCGTTGCAGGCGTCCACCACGGTCTCGGCCAGCTCAATGGCGCCCTCGCCGCCCAGCCGCCAGTGGTTGCTCAGGGCGCAGCGCACGCCCTTCTCGGCGCACAGCTTGCGCAGCAGGGCAATCTCGGCCTCGGTGTCGGTGTAGAACTGGTTGATGCAGACCACGGGCACGATGCCGGACTTCTTGATGGTCTCCACGTGGTGGAACAGGTTCTCGCAGCCCTTCTCCAGCAGCTCCAGGTTCTCCTTGGTGTACTCCTCGGGGAGGGGACGGCCGGCCACCACGGTGGGGCCGCCGCCGTGCATCTTCAGGGCCCGGATGGTGGCCACCAGCACGGACACGTTGGGGGTCAGGCCGGAAAGGCGGCTCTTGACGTTCCAGAACTTCTCAAAGCCGATGTCGGCGGCGAAGCCGGACTCGGTGACATGGTAGTCGAACAGCTTCAGGGCCAGCCGGTCGCCGATGACGGAGGACTGACCGATGGCGATGTTGGCGAAGGGGCCGGCGTGGATCAGCATGGGCTGATGCTCCACAGTGTAGCACATGGTGGGGTTGATGCAGTTGCGCATCCAGGCGGTCATAGCGCCGGCCACCTCCAGATCCTCGGTGGTCACGGGCTCGCCCTTGCGGTTGTAGGCCACCACGATCTTGCCGATACGCTCGCGCAGGTCCTTCAGGTCCTTGGCGACCGCCAGGATGGCCATCAGCTCGGAGCCCACGGCGATGCCGAACTTGCTCTCCATGAGGTAGCCGTCCTTGTTGCCGCCCACGCCCATGATGATGTTGCGCAGGCCCTGGGCGCAGAAGTCCAGGACCCAGCCCATCTCCACCCGCTTGGGGTCGATGTCCAGGCGCTTGAGGCCGCGCTTGGCCAGCTGCTCGTCGTCGTAGTTGCGCTCGTGCTGCATGCGGGCGTTCAGCGCCACCATGGCCAGGTTGTGGGCGTTCATGATGTCGTTGATGTCGCCGGTGAGGCCCAGGGAGAACTCGGTCATGGGCATCAGCAGGGCGTTGCCGCCGCCGGCGGCGGTGCCCTTGACGTTCATGGTGGGGCCGCCGGAGGGCTGGCGCAGGCAGCCGCCCACGTTCTTGCCGATCTTGCCCAGGCCCTCCACCAGGCCCAGGGAGACGGTGCTCTTGCCCTCGCCCAGGGGGGTGGGGGTGATGGCGGTGACCTCGATGAACTTGCCGTCGGGCTTATCCTTCAGGCGGTTCATGATCTTGATAAAGTCCAGCTTGGGGGTCTTGCCGTAGGGGATGATTTCCTCGGGGAGCAGGCCCAGCTTCTTCCGGAACTCCTCCACGGGGGGCAGGGTGCGCTCCGCTTCCTCGGCGATCTGCCAGTCCTTGTACTCGGTGGGGTCCAGGGTGACGTGCCCGGTAACGGGGTCCACATACTTGCCGTCCTTGAATTCAATTGCCATAGAAATCCTCCTTGTTTCCCGGGATATTTCACCACCCCCGGGAAAAATTATATTTTGACGCCGCGCTTCAATCGTCCGCGACCCCGGCGCCAATAACAGAGTCTGCCCGCGGCTCCGCCGCGGAGTGAGAACGTCCGGAACAACTGCGCTCCATGCGTTCAGTAAAAAGTATACCAAATCCCGGAATTTTTTGCAAGCGGCAAAATGACAATTTTTTCACAATATCCTTGTGCAAGCTTACCACAAATGAGACTGCCGGCGGGCCGCCGCAGGCGTCAGGCGGCCGATAGCCGCCCCCGTTCCTGTCAAAAAGCTGTGCGGCGCAATGGCCGCCGGCGGCCGCTTCTCAGTCCTTCCCGGTCTGGAAGCAGGCCCGTACCTCGCCGCTCATGTAGAGGGAGCCCAGGGCGCAGGCCACGCCCTCCGGGCCCTCCGCCGCGATGGCCCTGGCCACGCCGTCGGCCACGCTTTCGCAGGGGGTGGCCTTGGCGCCCAGGGCGGAGATGCGGCCCGCCAGCTCCTCCGCCTTCATGGCGCGGGGGTTCTCGGGCCGGACGGTGAAGAACTGGTCCGCCAGGGGCACGATGAGCCCCAGAATGGATTCCACGTCCTTGTCCGCCATGACGCCGGTGACGAAGGTGATCTTTTTACCGGGGAACAGGCGCTGCAGGCTCTCCGCCGTGGCCCGGATGCCGTGGGGGTTGTGGCCCCCGTCCACGATGAACACGGGGTCGCGGCGCAGCACCTCGAACCGGGCGGGCCAGCGGGTGGCCGCCAGGCCCTGCCGGACGGCGGCGTCGGAGATGGCCCAGCCCCGCTCCCGGAGGACCGCCACGGTCTCCAGCACCACGGCGGCGTTGTTGAGCTGATAGCGCCCCGCCAGGGGGATCTGGAGATCGGTCCATGGACCGTAGGAGAAGCGCTGTCCGTCCAGGCCGAAGGGGCCGGGGACGATCTGCAGGAAATCGGGGCTGCGCAGAACCGCCCCCCGCTCCCGGCACGTCCGGGCGAAGACCTCGTCGGCCTCGGGATTGCCGCCGTAGCTGACCACCGCGCCGCCGGCCTTGATGATCCCGGCCTTGGCCCTGGCGATGTCCGCCATGGCGGGGCCCAGCTCCTTGACGTGGTCCAGGCCCATGGCGGCGATCACCGCCGCCTCCGGCGCGCCGATGACGTTGGTGGAGTCCAGCTCCCCGCCCATGCCCGCCTCCAGCACCACGATGTCGCACTTCTCTTGGAGGAAGTACTCCATGGCCAGGGCGGTGATGAGCTCGAACTCCGTGGGGGCGTCCTCCATGGCGTCGGCGTAGGGCTGGATGCGTTCGGTCAGCTCCGCCAGGACGGCGTCGGGAATCTGCTCGCCGTTGACCTGCATCCGCTCGTTGAAGCGGTTGATGAAGGGGGAGGTGTAGAGGCCCGTCCGGTACCCGGCCCGCTCCAGAATGGAGGCCAGCATGGCGGCGGTGGAGCCCTTGCCGTTGGTCCCGGCGATGTGGATGAATTTCAGCTGTTCATGGGGGCGGCCCAGTTTGCCCAGCAGCTCCCGGGTCCGCTCCAGGCCCAGCTTGCTGCCCACCCAGTTGACGGAGTGGATGTACTTGAGCGCTTCTTCGTAGGTCATATGGCGTTTACCTGATTTCTACATATTTTTATGCGCGGGAGAGAATGTGGCTGACCACGGGCTTGTAGACCGCGCGGTTGACGATGACCACGACCACGGTGTCCACGGCAATCGTCACGGGCTTGGTGGCCAGGCGCTGAAGCAGGTTGCTCCAGAAAAGAATATGGAAGGCGGTGGTGTTGCCCTTCATAATGATGCTGTAGAGGGTGCTTCCCACAAGGCCGAAGACAAAGCTGCTGAGAATACCCGTCACAATGACGGTGAGGGCCACCTTCCAGGTGTCCCTTGTCTCCGCCAGGGGGCTGCGGAAGATATACTTCGTGCTCAGGCCGCTGATCACGCCGGTGGCCAGAGGGCCCAGCACCAGGGGCGGGAACCACGCGCCGTATCCCTGGATGATGGTGCCCAGGATGTCGGCGATGACGGCGACAATGGCGCCGCAGACGGGGCCCAGCCACATGCCCGCCAGGACCAGGGGAATGCTGCCGAAGCTGATGCGCAGGGTGTCCGTCTGTATGCTGAAAAAGCGGGTGAGGATGATCTGGATGGCGATGAGGGCCGCCATCAGGACCAGGTTTTGGGTGGAAAAGATCTTCTTGAGGGGTGTCTTCTGGTTCAGGTTACGCTCCATTTGCGTGTCCTCCTTAAAATTCCGCCTGCTGACAGGCTGTTTTAGGAGGTAAAGTCAGGCTCCCGGCACAGGAGAGCGGAAAAAATATGCCAATCCAGGCCGCGCCGCGCGGCTTGGATTGGCATTATTTTCATCCGAGGGGACGGGCGCAGGCGGGGCGCGCCTGTCCCTGCCGCAGCTGCGAGAGACTGCGCGGCCAGCGCCCCCATTTTGATCCCTTCACCCGACCAGCTGCCCTGTGGGAACCGCCGTCCGGCCTCTGGCCGAAAAACCGGTTCCGGCAGCGCGAAGCGCCCGGGGAAGGCAGCGCGGCCTTCGGCCGCAGGACCGTCCCGGCAGCGCAGGCACTGCCTAGGTAGCGGATGCAGCACACCATCGTAGACCCTATTTCGCGGGGGTCCTTCGTGCAAGGGCAACTTCCCAGCCGCTTGCCACTTTACGCGATATGCTTACTCTACCAATCCTATTTGGTTCCGCCGCCGGGACCCTCACCCCGGCGACAGGGCTATCATACACCATCCGGGCCCGGATTGCAAGTTCTTTCACAAAGAATTTCCGGGAAATTTTCAGAGCCCCGCCCCGATCCGCTTCATCCGGTTGAGCAGAATGTCCCCGGCGTTGGCCAGATCCTCGGCGGTGAAGGCGTAGCGGAAATTATCGGAGAAGAGGATCTGGGCGTTGGGCGGGAACTCCTCGTCCGCCAGCCACAGCAGCAGCTGCACCCCCAGCCCCGGCATCAGCTCCACCTCCCAGCCGCAGTCGCTGCGGGCCAGCCTCTTGGCGGGGAGGTGCTCCATGATGCGGCACAGCAGCTCCGGCTTCGCCCCGTAGGAGAAGGCGAAGCGCTTGACGCACCGCCCGGTGAACTGCTGGAGATAGACCTCCCCCCAGGGGAACTCCCGGTAGGTCAGGTACTGCCCGGAAGGCATGGCATACTGCCCGTCCACCAGGTAGCGCAGCAGCAGGATGCGCTCCGCGTCCGTCAGCGGCGCGGGTCCCACCACCGTAAAATCCGGGTGGGAGACGCTGTACGTCTCCCCCAGCAGAGTCATGCGCACCGCTCCCTGCGCCTCATCCAGGGGGAGGCCGCAGCGGGCGGCCACGGCGGCGGCGTCCTTTTCACGAAATTTTTCCAGATAGTATGCGAGGGGCCTGCCCTCCTTGTTGTTGACAACCTCCATCGGCGGTCACTCCTCTCACTTCTCACTCATTCTGCCCCGCGCCGCGGGGCGCAGGGGGACCGTCCCCCGGGGGGACGGCGCTTTTACCCCCACAGCGCCGACAGCATGGGAATAATCTGCTTTTTCCGGGACATGACGCCGGGGAGGAAGGCCTCCCGCTCCCGCAGCTCCGTATTGAAGGCCTGCTGGAAGATGTCCTCGCCGCCCACGCACAGGATCTTGCTGCCCTCCAGCAGCACGTCGGTGAGCATCAGAAGGAGCATGCTGTAGCGGTGCTCCGCCCGGGTTTTCTCCATCAGGGCCAGGAACTCGTCCTTGCGGCGCAGCTGGCGGTCGGAGTCCACGCAGGTGATCTGGCTGACGCCGAAGTCGTGGCCGGCGATGTGGAATTCCTTGAAGTCCGTGAACAGGAGCTGATCCACCGTCTTGTCCTCCGGGGAGGAGGCGGAGAAGATCTCGTGGCCCAGCTCGTCCAGGGAGATGCCGGCGATGTGGGCCATCCGCTCGGCCATTCGCCGGTCCCTGGGGGTGCAGGTGGGGGATTTGAACATCACGGTGTCGGAGACGATGGCCGCCGCCATGAGGCCCGCCAGCTTGGGGGAGGGCATGAGGCCCCGCTCCTGGTACATGCCCGCCACGATGGTGCAGGTGCTGCCCACGGGCTCGTTGCGGAAGTAGATGGGGTTTTTGGTCTGGATGTCCGCCAGGCGGTGGTGGTCGATGATGGCCAGCACGTCCGTCTGGTCCAGGCCGGGCACCGACTGGGCGATCTCGTTGTGGTCCACCAGCACCACCTTTTTGCGCCGGGGGCGGATGAGGTGGTAGCGGGAGAGAGTGCCCACCACCCGCTCCTGGCTGTCCAGAATGGGGTAGCTGCGGTAGCGGCTTTTGAGCACCACCTCCCGCACGTCGTCGATGTAGTCGTCCAGGCGGAAGTAGTAGAGGTCCTCCCGCTGGGCCACCCGCCCGGCGGGGATGGCCTGGAAGATGCGCCGGGCGGCCCGGTAGCCGTCGTAGGGGGTGGAGAGGATGCAGGTGTTCCCCGCCAGAGAGCGCAGCTCGTCGGGCAGCTCCGCCTGGCAGAGGATGACGCAGGCCACGCAGTGCTCCAGGGCCTGGCGGAGCATCTCCGGCTGCTGGCCGCAGATGAGGATGGTCTCCCGCTGCCGGAAGGGAGGGAGCTCCCCCAGCTGGGGCAGGGCCAGCACCACCTCGCCGGAGATGGTGTTGACCATCTCCTCCGTCTCCGTGAGCAGCTGGCCCTCCAGGACGCTGAGGATGTTGAACAGGGGCACATCCACCAGCGCCGGGTCCCCGGCCGAGCGCATGTCATAGCTGGCGATGTCCCCGGAGGTCATCATGCCCCGCAGGTGGCCCTCATCGTCGGTGATGGGGATGGCGGTGATGTGGTGGTCCTCCTCCATGGCGGTCCAGGCCCGCCCCACGGTCACCGCCTCGTGGAGGATGGGGGGCACGTCGTAGTCCAGGTCCTGCACCTGGGTGCGCATATTTTTGATCAGCTGGGGAGGCTCAAAGCCAAACTTGTCCAGAATCAGCCGGGTCTCATCGCTGATGTGCCCCAGCCGCGCCGCCACATACTGCCGCTCTCCCAGGGCGTTGCGCAGCGCCGCATAGGCCATGGCGGACACCACCGAGTCGGTGTCAGGATTCCGGTGGCCGGTCACATAGATTTGTTCCATAGATCACACTCCTTATACGGTAGTATGCTCCTTCGCGCCCTCCGGGCGCGAGGGGAAATTCTTCTATTCGG
>CAJTOM010000017.1 GCA_910577915.1 uncultured Oscillospiraceae bacterium | reverse complement strand
ACGCCACATATGTTTCGCCATTCGTTTGCCACGCTCTTGTTGGAGGAGGGCGTTGATATCCGCTACATCCAGCGGCTGCTGGGTCACAGTTCCATTGTGACGACACAGATATACACCCATGTGGCCGGTAAGAAGCAGAGAGATATCCTCTCAGAAAAACATCCCAGAAACAAGATACATTCGATATAAGGAAAAGACGGGTACGCCGAATCTACAACGTACCCGTCTTGCTCTTGGAACTATGGATAATACACAATTATCAATGATCTGTCCTATGAGATAATCTGGAATGGTCTGTTTCTAATTGATTTACAGGGAATTGGGTGTACATTTCACTGGAGATTTTTTGCAGATATACAGGAGGGAGTACATTGGAAAGAAATCGAGTAATTGAGCAGCAGTTGGGACAAACCTCAATTTTCAATGCAATCACAAGGCACGACAATACCTCTGCCAGCTATCTCATTGAGGCACCAGCCGGAAGAGGTAAACACTATTTATTAGAACAATTAAAGGAATACTATTCTGCTCAATCCGGCATTCGAGTATTGCACTGCCGTCCAGATCATACAGGAATCGATCCCGCTTGGGATTTTTTGCCTTTTACAGGAATGCTTGTCCAAGAAGAAGACATCACAAAAGTCAATTATACCAATATTGGGAAGCCTTTTATCGAGCTTGTCCCATATGTGGGAAAGTGCATCTCACAGTTGATGTCACAGAAAAAAGTCTATGCGGCAATATTCAACGGTGTAGAGGTAGAGTTGATAACGAGATTAGAGCGGGTAATCGGTGCAATGAAAGCCGTATTTTTATGTGAGGAAATTGATCGTTGGGACAAAGCATCCATCCACTTTCTGCAAAAGTTATTAACATCAGCTTTTCATACAAAAGGGTGCATGTTCATCTGCACGAGCGCCAGTAAAGGGGCAGGACTTATCAATCAAATTCAATTTGACCAACGCTTTGAAATCGGGGTCATCACGGAGGAGGATATGGAATATGTCATAAAGACTTTGTTCCACAGTCTGGAACTTACACCAGATTTATTACGGCAGATTCATCACTTATCAGGCGGGAATATCGGAATAATTTGTCAGCTTGCGGAATTGATTGGGGAAAATGAATCTGGCTCGGTCAATGCAAGTCGGGTTTATCATGATGTTATTTTGCATCGACTTCGGGAGAATCTGAGTGAATTGCGATATAATCGAGCTGTTGAGATGCTTGATAAAGCTTCTTTGATTGGAGAGCGATTTTACCGAAAAATGTTGCAGCATTTCTTGAGGTATGATCAGGCAGTATTTACAGAAAGTGTAGGAGATGTAATCAACCAAAATATTTTAACCCAGGATGTTAATATTTTGGCTTTCACTTACCGGGCTGTCTGGCAATCGTTTTATGATCTGAACATGAAGAACCGGCAATTCCACTATGAACTGGCAAACTGTATCCATGAATTGATGCCATCTAACTATTCCTATATGGCTGATGAGCTGTTGAAAGCAGGCGAGGAGCAAAGGGCCGCTATATATTATATCTTAGCTGCGTTGAACGAGTATCACGCCTATCGTGCAACGCCTGTATTACTGACTGCGCAAATAGAATTATTGGAACGTTGCGGTCTGCTCACTGATTATCGCCAACTGCTGGATTTATACAGCCGTTTTTTTCAGGGAGATTATTCTGCCACCCGACAGGCAATATGCCGGTGCAAAGAGCAGCAACTGGCATTTGAGGTAGATTATATAAAAGCCGTAGCACAAATTAACGGTTCAATTCTACAGTCTGCATATGCAGAATCACTGGTAACACTACAGAGTTGGGTAGAAGATGATGACTTTCGTTTACAATCTCCCTACCAGTGGATGCGCGGGGCGTTATTGGCTATCGGTGCACAATACGAATTGCATGACAAATCCATGACCAGCCTGCTTAAGCGAATCGAGCAGACAAAGCGGAAATATGCCGCGACAGATCGTGGAATAGAGTGGTTGGAGTATGATTTTTTGTCCAAATGCAACTATTGCTATACGGTGGACACAGCCTACCATTACACGAAAGAGGCTGTAAATTTTTTTAGAAAGAATTTGTTGCAATCACCGAGTAAATACCCCTATTACATTGCCCTCATCAATTGCAGCGCTAACTCTATCGTGGTCGGAAAATACCAAGAGGCTATTGACTTATTGTCCGAGGCTTTGGAGCTTGTGGGGCAGGAGTCTGTACCCCACGGGGTGATAGATTCCCTAGTAAACAACCTGTTAATTGCCGAATTGCTGGGTGGGCAAATCCAAACTCCAGAGGAAATTCAGATGGCGATAGAACAGATGGAGCCCCTGATTGAAGCGATGTCCGGCGATACCATCTCGCAGATTCTTTTAAGAAACAATCAAGCCGTTATGATGTGCTATAAGGGCGACGTTGTTGTGGCAGTTCAAAAAATTGACAAGCTCTACGCAGAAATACGGTATATCGACGATGTAGACGACTACTACCCCTATATTGTAGGTAATAACTATCATATTATAAGGTATCTGGCAGGATTATCGCCAATAGATCATGTCTCACTGGAGAGCGTATTCCGGTTTCACCCGTTAGACCATGACCGCAACTACTTCTCCACGCGTCAGAGGATCATGTTTGAGCGAATTGAGCGTGGACAATTACCTGAACGATCGACATCCAATTGGAACATTTTGTCAGAGCCGCTTGTTGGTCCGGCATGGAGTTTTTGGGGACGATGGTTGTTGTTTAGCGATATGCAGATTTGGAGCGACTAAAGCATTTTGTTCCCAATCAATATTCCGGCAATGTCTTTGGGATCGATCCCTAAAAGTTCAAGGCTCTTAAGAAATGAACCGCAGGAGTTGATACATGGGTCATTGTTTATGTCGATAACAAAATACTCCCCGTCCTCACGGACACGGAAATCAATACGCATATATCCGCTGAGATCAAGGAGGTCAATGATTCGGTAAGCCGCATCCCGCAAATGAGCTGCTGCGGCAGGCATTACATTTGAAAAATCATATAGGGTATAGTCATCGGTGAATATTGTATCATAATCAAAGAACCGTTCTTTATGATATAATTCTCCCTCTGCGGATAGGCCGACTGGCGGAAAGACTGATTGAAAATGCCGATTAACCAAAATTGGCACCTCAACTTCGTAACCGCTGATAAATTCTTGTGCAATTACTTGTTGGCAATAGTCCTTTTGCAGCTGCGCCGCTCTCCTTGTGAGATTCATTCCATCGTAGATCATTACATTATTTGCAGACAAACCAATACTTGCACACTCGTTATTTAGTTTTAGGATGTATTTTTTTCCAACAGGCGGTTCCGCATACCAGCAGTTATGGGAGAAAAGATAACTTTCGGGTGTGGAAAGTCCATTCCCTCTCAGAATGCTTGTCCACTGATACTTACTGGAGCACAGAACACATGAAGTAGCGTCTGAACCCAAGTGAGAGTAGTTGAGCAGATCACAAAGCGCGGGGACAAGTGCGTCGCGGCCATGGCCAATGCCTTTCGAGCTGGTTTCAAAAATTATGGTTGGCTGAGTTTTCAGTGTTTCGGTGTATAACGCTTTTAAAAAATCTTCTATGTCTGTATAAACCTCTAAGTAGGCACTGTATTCACGAAATGATGCGATGATTTCTTCCAGTTCGTGCCGTGCCAAATAGCTTGTTTTTACTGAGTGCAGGTCATAATCCGCCCACTTTTCAGAGTGATCTTGTGTGCTTGCAATAATGGCTATGTAAACAGTACTACTTCTCTGTTTCGCAAGAGATATCAGTTCTTGGAGTTGCTCTCTGATCTTTTTTTTATACATGAACCACATCCCCTGTCATTTCTTTTCTGCAGACCATTCCAGATTATCTCATAGGACAGATCATTGATAATTGTGTATTATCCGTGATTAACTTATTTTATCATATTGGATCGAAAAAATCCAGAATTTTTCATCTATTTCCCAATTGTTGCATTAGTACGACTAATGGAGCGCCCAAGAAAAGCAGAAAAAGGTTGAAAAATTGGGAGATTCTTCAAAAATAAGCATGTATTTCATATATAATAGTACATGCTTTAATTATAACGAGCCAGATATTCGACATGTTTTGACAAGATTCGACAAAATACTAAGGAACGAGAAGTACATGGGCAACAGAAAATCTGAAACACCTGATTAATCTCCAATTTAATACCAATAGAATTTAAAATATTATATACGTGGAGGTGCTATTATGTATACAAACAACCATTTACAATACTTATTGACCAATTATCATGATGATTTGGACTTCTCACTTAACTCTTGCGGGATTGATGTTCTCAACGAAAATTGGGATAACAAAATCATCAACCAAAACGCATACAAAAGTGCGGGAATCTTAATAGAGATTGCGTCACGGCAGATAGAATGTCGTGATACTTTTTTGCAGACCATCATAGCTGGCTGCCGCAAGGAGTTCACAATGATGGACACGATGGAGATGATCTGTTTGGTTTTTGAACACATCAACGCACTGCCGCCGTTGGGAATCATTCAACATACCCTTCATCCGGAACTGCTGAGAATTTACTGTGCGGACCTGGCGATGTGGCTGAAAAAATATTTGCAAAATGCGCCAGACTGTGTTTCCCTGCATCCCGGTTTTATGGTAGAATCCTTAAAATAGAGAATGATGGGAGAATACAAATGAAACGCTGGAATGCCGCCGCTTATTTGAGAACATCAAAGGGAGTTCAGGAAGACCCAAGCAATACCATTCACACCCAGCTGTCAATTATTATGGATCATATCAGCCAGTACGAAAACATTGAATTGTGCTCCATCAAGGTTGACAACGGCCGGACTGGCTTAAATTTCGACCGTCCGGCCTATCAGGAGATGATGCGGGAAATCGAAGCTGGCAAGATAAACTGCGTCATCGTAAAAGATCTATCCCGATTCAGCCGGAATTATTTGGATGCTGGCGATATGCTGTTCCGGGAGTTCTCCAAAAAGAATGTGCGGTTTATTGCTGTTCAGGATGATGTTGACATGCTGTATCTGTGGCAGAACCAGCAGGACTTTTTTATCCCGATCCGTACGCTGATCAATCAGGCCTATAGCATGGATTTGTCAAAGAAGATTTCCAGCCAACTCAAGGTCAAACGCGAACGGGGAGAATACACCGGAAGCAACCCGGTGTATGGATATAAACGGAATTCGCTGAACCGGCATCAGCTCGTTGTGGATGAGCCGGCGGCAACTGTGATCCGGGACATCTTTCGATGGAGGCTGGAGGGAATGAGCGCCGACCGAATTGCAGGCAGGCTCAATCAATTGGGAATTCCAAGCCCGGCGGAACACAAGCGAAGATCCGGGTCGAACTGCACATACGCATTCCAGAAGAACGATGTTCCCCTCTGGTACCCCGGGCCTGTGATACGGATATTGAAAAACCGCATCTACACAGGCACATTGGAGCAGGGAAAAACGAAATCAAATCCGTTTTATCCCAAATTGACAAAACGACTTCCACAAGATGAGTGGTCTATCAAGGAAAAGGCACATGAGGCAATCATTTCAGATGAGTGTTTTCGTGCGGTAGAGCGCGTCCTCAAAACGGACAGCAGAATTTCACCGAGTGCGAAAAAGACATATTTGCTCTCCGGGCTTGTCCGGTGCGCAGACTGTCAAAATACGCTGACTAGGCAGCCGGTAGGGAAGTACACCTACTACCGCTGTTCTCTGGAGAAGGAGGGTACAGGAAACTGTGCTGGCTGTCGTATGCCGGCGGAGAAGCTGGAAGTAGCTGTACAGCAAAAGGTTCGGGAGCATATTGAACAAGTCGTATCGCTGTGCAGCATGATTGCCACGGAGAACCTGGAAGACAAGCTCCACCGACAGATCTTACGGCTGCAAGCTCAAATAGAAGCGACTGAGCAGGCGGCGGCAAGACAGCAATTTTTGATTTCCAGTCTGGAGCCAAATACAGCGGACGGCATGATCACATCGGAGGAAGCGGACGAACTGCGCCGCAGCTTTCAGAACGAATTGAATACATTGAGACAGCGGAAACAGGAAATCCGGGAGGAAATTCAAAAGATTGAGGATAGGACAATTCTTGAATGTGAGTGGGCAAAGCTGTTTGCGCCTTATGCGGGCCAGACAGGATTTTTGCGAAAAGATGTGGCAATGCTGGTGGAGTCGATTTTTTTGCACAGGGACAAGCGGGTCGAGCTCCACTTTGTCCATGACCAGGAATTTGAATATATCCGGCGGATGCTGGAGTGATATGAGGAAAGCGATGGGCTGTGTGCTCATCGCTTTTGTTTTGCCCAAACCGGCAAACAGAACCATTCGCCCGCATATAGTTTATCAATTTGAATTTAGGAGGTGTTCCGTTGAAGACACAGGAAATCATGTTAATATGCCGCTATACCAAGGAAGAAATCTGTATTGCCCAGATTATCCGGGATTCTTTTGAAATATTTCTCAAAAAAGAACTGCAAAATGTTGAAAAATACCTGTGCGCCACCGTATAACAAATACGATGAATGGCCGCTTATCTCAGGAGGTACGATATGTATTTAGAGATAAGCAATCCCATGGATTACCATGTGGCACTATATATCAGATTATCAAAGGAGGATGAGAACGAAGGCCCGTCTGAGAGCGTCAACAATCAGCAATCCCTACTTAACGAATTTGTCCAGCAGCATCGCCTTAGCGTCTACGCCACCTACATTGATGACGGCTGGAGCGGAACCAACTTCGACCGGCCGAACTTTCAGCGCATGATCGCCGATATTGAGGCCAAGAAGGTCAACATGGTTATCACCAAAGACCTGAGCCGTCTGGGCCGCGATTATATCCTAACCGGCCACTACATGGAGCGTTACTTCCCGGAGCACCGGGTCCGCTACATCTCCCTGCTGGACGGCATCGACACGGGGGTGGATTCCACCGCCAACGACATCACCCCCTTCCGCGCCATCATGAACGACATGTACGCTAAAGACATTTCAAAAAAAATCTCCAGTGTCAAGCACGACAAGCAGCGCAAGGGCCTGTTCATTGGCGGCAAGCCGGTCTTCGGCTATAAGATGCACCCCACAGAGAAGAACAGGATTGTCATAGACGAGGACGCGGCCCCCATGGTGCGGCGTATCTTCGCTATGGCCCTGGAGGGTGTGAGCTGCCGCCAGATTGCCGCCCGGCTCAACGCGGAAGGTGTCCCCACTCCGGCCACCTACGCCGGATTAACCGTTGCCAACCCCGGCCCCTACACTGGCCTGTGGAGCAGCGAACGCATCTCCGACATGTTGCAAAATGAGACCTATATTGGGAGTATGGTGCAGGGGCGCACCCGAAAGATCAACTACAAATCTAAAAAGTGCATCAAGCAGGACCGCCGGGACTGGGTGGTGGTGGAGGACACCCACGAGCCTATCATCGACCGGGAGATCTTCGGCAAAGTGCGGGCACTGGTGGACAGCCGGAAGCACACCCGGAGCCGGACCTATGACTTTTTACTCAAGGGGCTGATTTTCTGCCACGAGTGCGGCTACCCGCTGGCGGTGCTCAACCGCAAGAATGCGGCGGGGGAGGATAAGCTGTACTTTGTCTGCCGGACCTATCAGCGGTTTACCAAAGTGGGTGTCTGCACCAGCCACACCATCAAAGAAGAGACCGTCACTCAGGCAGTGGTAGAAAAGGTACAGGAGGTCTGCGACGCCTATCTGCAAGCGGACCGGCTTCTTCCCCAGGCACAGAGAGCGGTAGCCAAAGCCATCGCTGAGGCAGACAATGAGAAGGAGATTGCATCGCTGAAGGCCAAAATCGATAGCTTGACGGCCCATCTGGACAAAGTCTACGTGGATAAGCTGGGCGGTATCTTGGATGAGGCCGACTTCCAGCGCATCTACGCCAAGGTCAAGGCCGACCGCACCGCCTTGGAGCAGCGCCTCGGCCAGCTGAATCGCCCGGACTTCTCTCCGGCGGAGCAGGCCAATCTGGCAAAAAAACTGGTGGAGCGGTTCCTGGAAACCACCTCTGCCAACCGGGAACTGCTGGTCAGCCTGATTGAACGGGTGGAGCTGACAGCAGACAAACAAATCATCATCAAATTCCGATTCAAACAGCTTGAAACCTCATAAAATCGACGCAAAATCATGAATCGCATCGTTTACAATACCCAGGGCGCTATGTATCCCGCATCGAAAAACGCGCTCTCGGCAAGCTGGAGGAGGCCCTGGGCGGTGAACTGTAGCCTACGGCTCCTGAGACTCCTCCTGCACCTCCCCGCCCCGGCCGGCCCCCTTTCCGAAGGAGATGGCATCAGCGCCGTACCGCCGGCGGATGGCGTCCACTGCGCTCTCCAGCCGCTCCTGCCGGGCGTCCAGGACCGGCGGGGCGAACAGGTTCTCCTGCTCGTAGGTCTCCCACTGGTCCGTCAACGCCAGGGCGGTGATGTTGAGGAGCCGGACGGGAGAGGGGGGACGCCACACCCGGTCCACCAGCTCCATGGCCGCGTCCAGCAGCTCCCGCATCAAATGGGTGCTGTGGGGCAGGTGCTTCTGCCGGGAGAGGCTGCGAAACTGGGGATCCTTCAGCCCCACCTGCACCGCGCCGCAGTAGAGCCCCTGCTGCCGCAGCCGCCCGGCCACGCTGTCGCACAGCAGGGCGACGCCCTGGCGGACCTGCTCCCGGGTGGTAAGGTTCTCCCGGAAGGTGCAGCTGTTGCCCACGCTCTTTACCGGCTCCCGCTGGTGCTGGGGGCGGACGGGGGAGGCGTCCAGACCGTTGGCGAAATTCCACAGCTGGCGGCCCAGCTTTCCCAGCAGATGCTCCGGCAGAGCGGGATCCATCGCGGCCAGCTGCCCGATAGTGAACACGCCGTACTGCTTCAGAGCCCGCTGGGCGGCGGGGCCTGCGTAAAGCAGACTGCCGGCCGGCAGGGGCCAGACGATCTCCCGCCATCCCTCCGGGGAGATGAGGGTGGTGGCGTCGGGCTTCTTGTAGTCGCTGCCTAGCTTGGCGAACACCTTGTTGAAGCTGACCCCCACCGACAGCGTCAGCCCCAGCTCCTGCCGGACTCTGGCGCGGATGCCGTCAGCGATGGCGGCGCCGTCCCCGCCGAACAGGTGCATGCTCCCGGTGATGTCCAGCCAGCTCTCGTCGATGCCGAAGGGCTCCACCAGGTCGGTGTACTGGCCATAGATCTGGTTGACGAGCCGGGAGAACTCCTGGTAGCGCTGGCGGTGGGGCGGCAGGAGAACCAGATCCGGGCACTTCTGCCTCGCCTGCCAGATGGTCTCCGCCGTCTTCACGCCGCAGCGCTTGGCCGGCTCGTTTTTAGCCAGGATGATGCCCTTGCGGCTGGCGGGGTCGCCGCAGACCGCCACCGGCCGCTCCCGCAGCTCCGGGTGGGAGAGAAGCTCCACCGAGGCGTAAAAGCTGTTGAGATCGCAGTGCAGGATGACCCGTTCCATAGTCCCCTCCGCTCAAAAAAGTGTGGTATGCTGTTCTCACAGCATACCACACTTTTGTTCGTTTGAAAAGACAAAACAATTGCCTACGTCGCTCCCTCTGTCATCTGCCGCCGGATTTGCTCTGTCACATAGCCGGTGAGATACCAGATGGTCTCATAGTAGATGTACCGCGTCAGATCCCTGTCACAATATATCCGCAGGCTGGCGGGAAAGTCCTCGTCGGAGCGCCAAAAGCTGATCAGCAGGCTCACATCCCCAAAAACAGGGATACGGTAGGATACGTCGCCCCTCCCCTGCCGCACGCCGCCCAGCGCCTCGCAGGCGGCGGCCAGCGCCGCTTCCCTGCCGTCCAGCGCCTGCTCAAGCTGGCGGAAGGAACCTTCGCCGGCGTAAGAACGGGCGTTTTGCACGGTGGAGAGGCTCTCCATGGGGACAAATTCCCCCGACAGCCGGATGGGCTCCTCCGTGTGACAGAGCAGGTCGTAGAGCGTCATGGATTCGTTGAATCCCGCCTCTTCAAAGCCGCCTTCTCTGGACGCGTGCTGGCAGAGGCCGGTGGAGAGCTGAATGCGGCAGGCCCGCGATACAAAGTCCATGTAGAGATAGTCTCCGTCGGAGCGCAGACCGAGCCGGTCAATGATTTTCTGCGTTTCATAGGTCAAAAAGCGTTCCGCGCCGCTTTTCTTCGCGGTCTCGTAATTGGACATGCCGCTTCCTCCAAATTCTGACAGAGGGCCCGCCTACCGGTGCAGCAGCGGGGACAGGGGCTTATAGATCAAAAAGCACAGTCCCATATCCAGCAGGCCCTTGAGCAGGGTAAAGGGGGCGTTGAAGGCGATCAGGCAGCCCAGCAGCCCGTTGACGGCGGGCAGGGCAAAGGGCGCACCCGCCCGGGAGAGCAGTCCGTTGAAGGACTGGATGATCTCCTGGTACATGCTGATGATCACGTCCATCGGCAGGAACTTGGTGTAGACCGGGTAGGAGATGAAGTAGTTCACCGGAATACTGCACACCGCCATGATGACCGCCCCCGCCAGCGCGCCCATAAGCGCGCCGGAGCGGGTCCTCTTGTAGCGGTAGATGAGCCCCGCCGGGATGATGAAGCAGATGCCCAGCAGGAAGTTGCACATCTCCCCTACCCCGCCGGTGCCGGAAAAAAGAAGGCCCTTGATCACGTTTTTCACCAGACATACGACGACGCCGCTGACCGGTCCCAAGCTGAAGGCCGCCAGCAGGGCGGGCAGCTCGGAGAAGTCCAGCTCCACGAAGGAGGGGATCAGAAAGGGGATGGGGAACTCCAGGAACATCAGGACGGTGGCCGCCGCCGAGAGCATGGCGGTGACGGCGATCCTGTGGGTCCGGGACCTCTGGGCGGCGACGGTGGACGTTGCGGTAGACATAAAAAATACACTCCTTTACAGAAATACCCGAAGACGCTTCATCTTCGGAGTATCGCCGCAAAGAAGCGCAGCAAAGCGCGTCAAATACGACCATCTTCTTCCATCCAGACTGTCACTGTCGGTACCGGATTCGCACCGGTTCAACGCTTGCGCGGTCGCGGACTTACACCCCGTGGGATGCTCACCGCCGGTGGGGACTTACACCCCGCCCTGAAGATGAGTGATTCGGTTGTCGCTCTCTATTATACGCGCCCGGAGAAAAAAAGCAAGTATTTTTTTGCTTTACAAATCAGAAATTTTGTTCTATAATAGGGAGGAGAAATGGGAGAGGGGGCGACAGCCATGAGAGGGAGACCGTGCACCTGCTGCTTTACCGGCCACCGGCCGGAGAAGCTGCCCTGGGGAAGCGACGAGACGGACCCCCGGTGCGCCGCGCTGAAGGAGAAGCTGCGGGACGCGGTGGAGGCGGCCTACGGCGAGGGCATGCGCCACTTTATCTGCGGCATGGCCCGGGGGTGCGACCTCTATTTTGCCGAGGCGGTGCTGGCGCTGCGGGAGGCGCGGGGGGACGTGTCGCTGGAGGCGGCGGTGCCCTGCCCCACCCAGGCCGACGGCTGGCCGGAGGAGGACCGCGCCCGCTGGCGCCGCCTTCTGGAGGCCTGTGACCTGGAGACCATGGTCCAGGACCACTACACCCCCGGCTGCATGCTGCGCCGGAACCGGTATATGGTGGACCACAGCGCCCTGGTCATCGCCGTCTACGACGGCGCCGGCGGCGGCACCCGCCGGACTCTGGAGTACGCCCTCCGGCAGGGAGTGCCCTTTGTGGACATCCGCCCGGATGCCCCCTGACCGGCGGGGGAAGCGCCCGCAAAACCGAAAAAAGGAGCTTCACGCATCTGCTTTGGCATGCGCGAAGCTCCTTTTTTGTCCGTCCGGGGGATTACTGCTTCACCGGCCCGATGCGCCCCTTGCGGTAGGCGGTGGTGTACTTACGGCAGTACTTGTCCCGCCCCAGCAGGGCCTCGGCGGCCAGAATGGTGGTGTAGGTGTCCCGGTTGGTGGGGTCGATGATGGCGGAGTCCATCCCGGCCTGCATGGCCAGGGTCAGGAAGTTCAGGTTGATGGCCTTGCGGTAGGGCATCCCAAAGGAGATGTTGGACAGGCCGGAGGTGGTCTTGACCTCCGGATATTTGGCCTTGATCTGCCGCACGGCGTCGGCGAAGACCAGCAGGGAGTCGTTGACCGCGCTCAAGGCCATAACCAGGGGATCAATGTAGATGCGGCCGGGGGCGATGCCGCAGCCTGCCGCCTTTTCAATGAGCATGTCCGCAATGCGGACCTTGCTCTCCGCGTCGTAAGGGATGCCGCCGTCGTCGCAGGTCAGACCCACCACCTGCCAGTCGGTGCCCTTGATGAGAGGGTAGAGGATCTCACACTTGCGCCCTTCGCCGGAGACGGAGTTGATGATCCCCGGCCGCTTGACCCTGGGCATGACCTCCCGGAGAATCTCCGGATTGGGGCTGTCGATGCAAAGAGGGGTGTCCACGGCGGCCTGGACGGTGTCCACCAGCCAGCAGAGGGCGTCCAGCTCCTTCTCAGGGTCGCCCCCGGCGCAGACGTCCAGATAGTCCGCCCCGGCCTCCGTCTGCCGGACGGCGAGGTCCCGGATGAACGCCGCGTCCCGCGCCTCGATGGCCCCGGCGGAGGAGGGTATCGCGCCGTTGATTTTCTCTCCAATAATAATCATATGAGCTCTCCTTTTTCAGACTTCTTCGAACGTGCACTCTCCAACAAGATCCATCCCCTTCGCAACCATGTCCTCCTGTATATACGTCAGCTTTTTCTCGCTGAGGGGATGCAGTATGGCGATCACCGTAGCGACGGCGAAGAAGATGCCGGGGATCAGCAGCACCAGGTTTTTCACGCCCGTCAGCTGGGCCGCCGACAGGGACAGGGCCGTGGCGTCGTAATGGATGGCCTCCAGGATGATGCCGATGACGATGGTGCTCAGGGCAATACCCACCTCCACAGGGAGCACATACATGGACATGATAAAGCCATGGGCCTTCCTGCCGGTTTTCCACTGGTAGTAGTCCGCCGCCTTGGAGTACATAACGATGCCCACACAGACCTGCAGGGCGGAACCAAAGTAGCCCAGGCAGATGCAGAAGGTGTAGAAGGCCAGATTGCCCTCCAGGAAGAACCGGGGCAGCAGCAGCCCAGCGGTAAACAGGCCCATAGCCAGGATGGAGGAGTTTTTCTTGCCCAGCTTCCTGCTCAGCCAGGGGGAGAGGAGGGAGCTGACGAAGCAGACGATGGTGGAGGCGGTGGCCACGCTGGTCAGGGCGGCCATGTCGCCGAAGACCCACTTGAAGTAGTAGGCCATGGTGGACACGTAGATCATAAAACCCAGGTACCGGAACAGCTCAATGAGCATAGAGCAGACCATGGGCGGATTGCGGAAGACGGCCCTGGCGCACTCCGCAGCGGACATGGTCTCGGCGGCCGCGCCGCCGGCGGCCTCGTCGTAGTAGATGTCGTAGGGCTTTCCCGCGTGGGCGGTGGCATAGTAGCATACGAGGGAGGCCAGGGCGAAGAGCACCGCCACCAGCTGGAACCCCCTGGCCTCGTCCCCGCCGCCCAGCAGGGCCACCAGGGGCAGGCAGATGAGGGAGAATACGATGTTGCCCGCCTGTTCAAACTGGGCGGTACGGGCGGTGAGGGTCATGCGCTCCTCGTCGCTGTGGGCCATGCGGGTCATCAGCGCCCGCTGGGCCGCGCCGGGCTTGTCCAGCAGGCCGTAGGCCAGCAGGTACATGACGGCGTAGTAGGCGGCCACAAGGTAGGGGCTGCCGGTAATCTTCGTGAAGCAGAAGATGGTGAAAAACGAGGTAATGGGCACCAGATAGAGAATCCAGGAGCGGTACTTGCCCCGCTTGAAGCGTCCGTTCTGGATGAAGCCGGCGATGATGGGGGTGCAGCAGAAGTCAAAGATGCGGGTGATGGTAAAGACCAGCGCCATCACGCCGGCCGGCACCAGGGCGACGTCCGTGGCAAAGTAGATGAAATACGTGTTGGCCAGGCTGAAGACCAGGCCCACGCCGAAGGAGCCCAGGGCAAATTCAAAGACCCGCCAGCGGGACAGCCGGCGTTCCGGAGGGGGCGCGACCGTGTGAGAAGAATTTGACATAGACTGAAAAACTCCTTTCAAAAAATGGGATGCTCTTGACGGGAAGGAAGGACCGGTGCTATAATCTCTCCATCTTGTATTAACAAGTTGAGCAAAGTATACCACCATCCGTAAGAATTGTCAAATAAAAACCGGAACATGCCGCAAATTTTTTGCGCGGGGTTCCCGGACTATGGTCTGCACAAAGGAGGTACCATTATGATCACATTATCTGGAAATCGCGGCTTTGAGAGCGACAACTGCGCCCCCGTCCACCCCCGGGTGATGGCGGCCCTGGAGGCGGCGAACCGGGGCCACGTGCCCGGCTACGGCTACGACCCGGTAACGGCGGAGGCGGACTGCCTCTTCGACCGGCTCTTCGGCCGGCACGTGGAGGTGTTCTACACCTTCAACGGCACCGGCTCCAACGCCGCCGCCCTGGCCCATCTGGTCCGGCCCCACCACGGTATCGTCTGCGCCGACACCTCCCACATCAACGCCGCCGAGACATGCGCGCCGGAGCGGATCGCCGGCGGAAAGCTGCTGACGGTGCCCAGTGCCGACGGCAAGGTGACCCCGGCCCAGCTGGAGGGGATTCTGGGGGGCTGGCAGAGCGAGCACGTGCCCAAGCCCGCCGTGCTCAGCCTGACCCAGGTCACCGACGAGGGGATGGTCTACGCCCCGGAGGAGCTGCGGGCCCTGACGGACGCGGCCCACCGGCACGGCATGGTCGTCCATATGGACGGCGCCCGCTTGGCCAACGCCGTGGCCGCCAATCGGGGGGATCTGGCGGGCTCCACCGCCGGCGTGGACGTGCTGGGCTTCGGGGGCACCAAAAACGGCATGATGTTCGGCGAGGCCGTGGTATTTCTGAAGACGGAGCTGGCGGAGGAGTTCGCCTATACCCGCAAGAGCTGCGGGCAGCTGCCCAGCAAGGCCCGCTACATCGCCGCCCAGTTCATCGCCCTGCTGGAGGACGGCCTCTGGCTGGAGCTGGCGGGGAACGCCAACCGCATGGCCCGGCAGCTGTACCGCCGGATGGGCGGCCTGCCCTGGTTCCGCACGCCCTACGAGCCCCAGGCCAACGAGCTCTTTGCCCACGTGGACGAGCGGATCAAGTGGAAGCTGTGCGAGGCCTTCCCCTTCCAGCACTTCGGCCCGGAGCCCGGCATCTCCCGCTTTGTCACCTCCTTCGACACGGAGGAAGCGGACATCGACCGCTTCCTGGCCTGCGCGGAGGAGCTGTACCGGCAGAGGGGGTAAAAAGGGGCGCCGCAGGAGGGAACAGGGATTGACCCGAGGGGGCTGTGCGCGGGGAATGGATTTTTTTCGCCGTGGGAAGAATACCTGTTGACAAATCCTGTCGGCTCCTGTATAATAGCCCCATCTTGTATACACAAGTTAAACCACAACCAATTGAAAGGCAGAGGGGGTAATCAACATGATTCACTATGAAAACCTGAAGCTGGCCCTGGGCGATCTGGACGAGGAGGCCGTCATGGCGGAGCTGGACCGCATCACCGCGGACCCGGAGCTGGACGCCCAGGCGGCGGTAGCGGCCTGTCAGGAGGGGCTGACCATCGTGGGCGAGCGGTTTGAGAGCGGGGAGTACTTCGTGGGCGACCTGATCTTCTCCGGGGACCTGATGAGCGACGCCTTCGCCAAGCTCAAGCCCTTTATGAGCGGCGACGTGGGCGGGCGGCTGGGAAAGCTGGTGCTGTGCACGGTGAAGGACGACCTGCACGACATCGGCAAGAACATTGTCCGCTGCATGCTGGAGGCCGCCGGCTTCGAGGTGCTGGACCTGGGCATCGACGTGGCGCCGGAGACCATCGTGGACGCCCTCAAGGAGAGCGGGGCGAAGATCCTGGGCCTGTCCGGCGTGCTCACCCTGGCCATCGAGTCCATGCGCAAGACCGTGGAGGCCCTGAAGGCGGCGGGCATCCGGGATGAGATCAAGGTCATCATCGGCGGCGCGCCCGTCACTGCGGAGTACTGCGCCCTGGTGGGGGCGGACGCCTGGAGCGTCAACGCCGCCGAGACCGTGAGCGTCTGCCGGGGCTGGGCCGAGCAGCTCTGAGGGTCCCGCCCGCACCGCAGGCCCCATTTGGATGCGTTATCCCTTGAGAAGGTATGTATGGGAGGAATGAACATGACAGCACAGGAAATGAAGGACTACCGCGTCGGCCTGTTCCGGGATGCCGTCAGCATGACGCGCAAGCCGGACCGTCTGCCCCACCTGTCCAACTTCTGGACGTGGCAGATTCTGGATATGGGCTACAAATTCAGCGAGGCCACCCACGACTACGACGTGATGGAGAAGGTCATGCTGGGCTTCCATGAGCGCTACGGCTTCGACGGCTACCAGGAGACCGGTATCCGCAACCCCCAGCGGGTGACAGAGACCCTGGGGGACAGCATCTACGTAATCGACGACGAGAAGGAGCTGTTCTGCCTTCAGGACCACTCCTACCTGGAGACCAGCGAGTATGACGAGCTGATCGCCAACCCCACCAAGTTCATCTGGGAGAAGGTCCTGCCCCGGAAGTTCTACCGCTTCCGCCCGGACATGGACCCCCAGCTGATGGTCCAGTGCGTGAAGGAGAACCAGCTGTTCTGGACCAAGGCCTTTGAGCGCAACAGCAAGCTGGAGGCCATGGGCGTGCCGGGGCTGATCTCCCCGAAAAACGGCTTCGCCTCCCTGGGCATCGAGTACCTCTTCTCCGGCCTGCGGGGGATCAAGGGCATCTCCGTGGACATGCGCCGCAGCCCGGAGAAGGTGCGGGCCGCCTGCGACGCCCTGGACAGCATCAGCGCCGAGCCGGTGGTGCAGAACCTGATCCGGGACGTGCCCGGCCCCGACATGGGCTACTGCTTCGACATGCTGGTGGCCGTTCTGGCCCACACCATCCTCAACATGAAGCAGTGGGAGATGTTCTACTGGCCGCCCCTGAAGCGGATCATCGACGAGGTGGTGGCCAAGAACAAGACCATCCAGCTGTTTGTGGAGGGCTCCTTCCTCCGCTTCGCGGACTACTTCAAGGATTACCCCAAGGGCCACATCGGCCTGCAGGTGGAGAGCGACGACATCCTGGAGGTCCGCAGGGCGTTCCCCAACTGCTGCGTCATCGGCGGCATGACCTCCCAGCTGCTGGGACAGGGGACGCGGGAGCAGTGCGTGGACCGGGTCAAATTCCTGGTGGACGAGCTGGGCCCCCAGGGCTTTATCCTGGGTCAGGACAAGATGATGTCCTACCGGATGGACGCCAATCCCGCCAACGTGCTGGCGGTCTGCGACTACGTCCGGGAGATGAAGCTGTAAAGGCAGGAAAGGAGATTGCCCCATGGAAGAGAAGCGTAACGAGAATGCCATTGACTACACGAAGTACCCCGAGGGATTCCAGGCCATCCTGGACCTGCTGGATTTCATCCCGGAGGAGCGGCGCATGGGCACCATGCTCAGCCTGATCGACAACCTGGGTCGGAGATAGGGGGGGCTGCGCGTGAATAACTACGTCTACCACAATCCGGGGAAGATCATCTTCGGCCGGGGCTGCGAGCAGTCCATCGGCGAGGAGATCGCCCGGTACGCCAAGCGGTGCCTCATCGTCCTGGGCGGGCCCTTCATCAAGGAAAATGGCCTGTACGACCGGGTGGCCGCCTCCCTGGAGGAGGCCGGAGTGGCGTACTTCGACCTGGAGAACATCGTCCCCAATCCCCGGCTGGCCCAGGTCTACGAGGGCATCGAGCTGTGCCGCCAGCATGAGATCGGCTTCGTGCTGGCCATCGGCGGCGGCTCCGCCATCGACACGGCCAAATCGGTGGCCGCCGGCGTGCGGGCGGAGGGGGACATCTGGGACTACTTCGGCACCTTTACCAAGTTCCTCACGGACGCCCTCCCCTGCGGCGTGCTGCTCACCCTGCCCGCCACCGGCTCGGAGTCCTCCAACTGCGCGGTGCTGACCAACGAGGCCACGGGGCTCAAGCGGAGCCTCTTCTCCGACCACATCATCCCCCGGTTCGCCGCCCTGAACCCGGAGTTAAGCTGCTCCCTGCCACCCTACCAGACGGCCTGCGGCAGCGCGGACATTCTGGCCCACCTCATGGAGGCCTACTTCACCGCCACGGACCACGTGGATCTGACGGACCGGCTGCTGGAGGCGGCCATGCAGACCGTCATCCACTACGCGCCCCTGGCTCTGCGCTACCCCCACGACTACGACGTCCGGGCGGAGCTCTACCAGGCGGCCAACATCACCAACAACGGCATGCTGATGGCGGGCCGCCTGGGGGACTGGGGCAGCCACAACATCGAGCACGAGATCAGCGGCATCTACGACATCGCCCACGGCGCGGGCCTGGCCGTCGTGTTCCCCGCCTGGATGCGGTACGTCTGGCGGCGGAAGCCGGAGCGGTTTGTCCAGTTTGCCCGCCGGGTCTTCCGCGTGGACTACGCCCCCGGACAGGAGGAGTGGGCCGTGGAGGCCGGCATCGCCCGGCTGGAGGCCTTCTACCGGGAGCTGGGCCTGCCCACCCGGCTGGCCGAGGCGGGCATCGACGGCAGCCGCATCCAGGAGATGGCGGACAACGCCATGATCGGCGTGGAGGCGGTGGGCATGTCCTTCCCCCTCCAGGCGGAGGACGTCCGCCGCATTCTGGAGCTGGCGCGGTAGCCGGCGGGCGCGCCCTTTCCCCGGCAGCGGCGGGATAGGCTGCCGCTATTTCATCATTAGGAGGAGATTTTTCATGGCAAATGAGAACAGACTCCCTGAAAAGGTGGTAAGCGCCTTTGCAATGGGCACCTTTATGGCAAGCCTGTACTACAGCCTCGTCAACAGCTACTACAACTTCTACGTCACGGACATCGCCATGGTGCCCGCCGGTCTCCTTGGGAGCGCCAGCTTTGTGGTGCGCCTGGTCTTCGTGTTCATCACGCCCCTGCTGGCCGCCCTGGTGCAGAACGGCCGCTCCAGATTCGGCAAGTACCGCAAGTGGATTTTCATCGGCGTGCCCCTGTCCGTGGTCTTCACCATTTTGACCTTCACCAAGTTCAGCGGCAGCGGCATCTTCCTGGCCATCTTCTACTCCGTCACCTACACTCTCTCCTCCGGCTCCAGCAGCCTCTGCGGCAACGCCCAGATGGCGCTGATGAATGTGATGACCGACGACCCCGCTCAGCAGCGCCGCCTGTCCACCCGCCGCTCCCAGTTCCAGGATGTGGCGAAGATCCTCTTCGCCGCCACCTTCCTGCCCCTGGTGGCCATGATCGGCGGCGGCGACGACGGCAAGGGCTACCACTGGGTGGCCGTCATTATCGCCGTGCTGGCCGGCATCGGCTATCTGTGCACCGCCTGGTCCGGCAAGAAGTACGACATCTACGACACGGGCGCCGGCGCGTCCCAGGCGGCCGCTCAGGACAAGATGTCGGCCAGGCAGATGCTGGACTGCGTCGTCAAGAATCCCCCTCTCATCTGCATGCTTCTGGCGGAGACCCTGAAGTTTACGGCGTTTATGGTCTTCATCAGCACCTTTGCCTACTACTATCAGTACATCCTCATGGACTTCAGCGCCATCACCCTGACCACCACCATTGCCTCCGTGGTCGCCTTGGCCTCCAGCCTGCTGGGACCCGCCATCATTAAGCTGCTGGGCTCCAAGCACGCCAACACCCTGGCCCTGGCCGCCTACGTCTTCGGCCTGCTGCTCCCCCGCCTCCTGCCCCCCAGCATCGTAGTCTTCGGCGTGGGATTCTGCATCGTCTACTTCGGCATGTCCCTCAACGCCTGCGCCGGCCCCCTGCAGTTCGTCAACTCCTCCCTGTACTACCAGTCCCGGACCGGCATCAACGCCACGGGCTTCATTATGAGCCTGTACGTGTTCCCGGTCCAGCTGGGCATCGCCCTGTCCTCCGGCATCGCCAACTGGCTGCTGGAAGGGATGGGCTACGTCCCCGGCGCGGAGCTGACAGCGGCGCAGACGGCCAGCATGCAGAACATCATCCTGGTGGTGCCGGCGGTGATGCTGGCTGCGGCCCTGGCGGCGAACCTCATCTATCCCCTCAGCGAGAAGAGGATGGGCGAGGTCTACGCCAAACTGAAATAACCAACCTCTTTCCCTCTCTTAAAGGCCGGTGCGGACATCCCTGTCCGCACCGGCCTTCATGTGCCGCCATGCCATATCAGTATGCCGGCGTCCCCAGGTCGTCCGACGTAATGGTGGTAAAGGGGGGCGCCGTCAGAAAATGGGCGTCGTCCCAGGGGCCGGTCAGCAGCCGCTCAAACAGGGACAGGGTACCGGAGACCGCCTGGTGGCGCAGGCCCAGCTCCCGGGCGATCATCTCGGTGGTCTGCCCCAGCTGCTCCATGTCGCTGACGCCCGTGTCCACCACTGCCAGGCGGCTGTAGTGGGAGAGCATAGAGGCAAAGATGCGCCGGGCCTGCTTCTCCCCGTACCGGCGGCGGGCGTACAGGAACTCCTCCCAGATATTCCGCTCGCCGTCCAGCCAGCCCTGGGTCAAAAAGTAGGCCCCCTCCTCGCGCATCATCTCCAGCCGCCGCCGGTAGGAGCCCAGCATCAGCGTAATACAGTCGTCGGCCCTGGGCAGAATCAGCTCATAGGGCCCGGTGGTCAGGCCGGCGGCGGCGCCGCCGCAGTAGCCGAAGCCCAGCAGCACCCGGCCCACGCCCGCGGGCAGCCGCTCCAGCTCCCGGGCCAGCCTGTCGGTCAGCCGGGCCGGCACGTTGTGCAGCCCGGACTCGATCCAGACGCAGGGGCAGCAGACCCCGGTGCGCCGGGAGGCCTCCCGCAGCTCCCGCTCCAGGGTCCTGCAGCCGATCAGAACAGTTTCCATCATACGCCTCCTGCCAAACTGATATAGAACTTATAAATATAAGTATACCATTATCGGGTAAAAAGTCAATTTACATCGGGATTTTTTTCTGCTATAATCATAACCCTGGAGGGGACCCTGGGTAAACTTGAATTTACAGGCCCCTATTTTCTTGCAAAATTACGGCGGTCATTAGGCCGAAAAGCGGGTGAACGGAAGTTGTCAGTGAAGGAAGAATTTGTAAAAGCCATTGAGGAGCTGGACGAGCAGCACGCCCGGGAGCTGGCGGAACAGCTCAAGCAGATGGGGTGCAGCCAGCTGGACATTGTGGACCTGCTCCAGCTGGGGATGAAGCTGGTGGGTCTGCGCTACGAGGGGGGCGAGTACTTCATCGCCGATCTCATCATGTCCGGCATCATCTTCCGGGAGATTCTGGACCTCAACGGCCGGGCGCGTTTCTCCCCCGACGGCGGGGACGGCGGCAGGCCGGACGCCATCATCGGCACGGTGGAGGGGGATGTCCACGACATAGGAAAGGATATTTTTATCAGTATGCTGGAGTCTAAGGACATTCGCACAATGGATCTGGGGGTGGACGTTCCGCCGGAGCGGTTTGTGGAGGAGATCGAGCGCTTCCGCCCGCCCATCGTGGTGCTCAGCGGGACCATGACCTTCGCCTCGGAGTCCATGCGCCGCACCATCGCCCGGATTGCGGAGTGCGGCCTGCGCGACCAGGTCAAGATCGCCGTGGGGGGCAGCGCGGTGAACCTGGAGACCGCCACCCAGCTGCGGGCGGACGCCTATTCGGCGGACCTCATCAGCGGCTCCGCCATTTGCAGGCGCTGGCTTGAGAAACCGGAGGCGGAGTGAGCCATGGCAGAGGCAATCTATCAGCGGATCGCCAATGAGATCCGCCTGCAGATCGTCAACGGGGAGCTGATCCCCGGGGACATGCTGCCCTCAGAAAACGATCTGGCCGCCCGGTACGACACCAGCCGCGTGACCGTGCGCAAGAGCCTGAACCTGCTGGAGAACCAGCGGATCATCTACTCCCACCACGGCAAGGGCTACTTTGTCTGCAAGCCCGAGCACAAGCGCTACACCCTGATTTACGACGATCTGAGCAGCAAGCTGGACAGCCGGATCCAGTACATCAACCTGATCCGCCCCGACGAGGCGCTCTGCCGCGAGCTCCGCCTGGAGCCCCAGCAGTGGATCGTCTCCATCCAGCGGACCCTGCGGGGGGACAGCCGGACGGAGATCTGCGACCAGATCTACCTGCCCTACCGGAAGGGCATGCCCCTGGTGGAGACGGAGATCAAGTACGCGGAGTTTCCCGACCTGGTGAAAAACAAGGTCTCGGAGTTCTCCGTATACACCCGCATGGAGATCGGCGTGGAGGAGGTGCGGGGGGAGATCGCCCACCGCCTGGATGTGCCGGAGGGCTGCCGCCTGATGGTCATCTGCCGGTACCTTGTCGACCGGAACGACTGCACCATGGCCTACGGGAAGCAGTACCTCCACCCGGAGTGCGGGCGGATCGTGGCCTACTCCACCAACAGCGAGCTTTGAGACAGGGGAATCCCCCCAAGGAGGCGCCATGAAGATCACATTTCAGCCGTCCGGCAGAGAGGTCCAGCCGCCGCAGGGCGCGACGGTGCTGGAGGCCATGCGCCTGGCGGGCCTGACCCCCGACGCCCCCTGCGGCGGCGGCGGAACATGCGGAAAATGCGGGGTCTATGTGGACGGCGTGCGCCGGCTGGCCTGTCAGACGCCGGTCCGGCCCGGCATGACGGTCCATGTCCCCGCCGCCGGCGGGCATGTCATCCAGGAGACGGGCGTCGGCGGTGAGGCGGAACTGGACCCGCTCCGCCCGGAGGCCCGCTTCCACGCGGCGGTGGACATCGGCACCACCACCATCGTCTGCCACCTGCTGGACGGCCGGACCGGCGCGGTGCTGGCCACCGCCGGCGCGCTGAACCCCCAGCGCGCCTTCGGAGCGGACGTGATCTCCCGGATACGGGCCGCCCTGGACGGGAACATGGAGGCGCTGACCGCCGCTGTGCGGGGGGAGCTGTCCGCCCTGCTGGCGGGGCTCTGCCGGGAGGCGGGGGCGGCCCCGGAGGAGCTGGGGGCGGTGGCCGTTGTGGGCAACCCCTGCATGCAGCAGCTCTTTTTGGGGCGCAGCCCGGCCAACCTGGCCTCCCCGCCCTTCGCGCCCGTCCTGACCCGGCGGGAGGTGCTCCCGGCGAGGGACTACATCGCCGCCGCGCCGGAGGCGTCCCTGCTGATAGCGCCGGACATCGCCGGCTACATCGGGGCGGACACCGTGGGCTGCATCCTGGCCGCCGGCCTCCACCAAAGCGACCGGCTGACCCTGGTGGTGGACATCGGCACCAACGGCGAGATGGTGCTGGGCAACCGGCACGGGATGACGGCCTGCGCCGCCGCCGCGGGCCCGGCCCTGGAGGGGGCCAGCATCTCTTGCGGGATGCGGGGCGCCGCGGGCGCAGTGGACCGGGTGTGGCTGGAGGAGGAGGGCGTCCGCTTCTCCGTCATCGGCGGCGGCGCGCCGGAGGGCATCTGCGGGTCCGGCCTGATTGATCTGGCTGCTGTGCTGCTGGAGAGCGGGGCGGTGGACCGGCGGGGCCGTCTGCGCACGGCGGAGCAGTGCCCCCGGATGGCCCCCCACCTCACCGAGGACGGGACGGGGCGGTGCTTCACCCTGTGCGGCGGGGTCCGCCTCACCCAGGAGGACATCCGGGAGGTGCAGCTGGCGAAGGGGGCCATCGCCGCGGGCATCGAGCTGATGGCCCGGTCCCTGGACGTGGCGCTGGAGGAGATCGACCGGGTGCTGCTGGCGGGCGCTTTTGGCAGCTTCATCCGAAAGGAGAGCGCCTGTGCCATTGGCCTGCTGCCTCCGGAGCTGCTGGACAGGATCGAGACGATGGGCAACGCCGCCGCCAGCGGCAGCCGCATGATCGCCCTGTCCCGGGAGGCCTTCCGGCAGTCGGAGGAGCTGTGCAGGCAGGTGCGCGGCCTGCATCTGGAGTCTGTTCCCGGCTTCTCCCGGTGCTTCGCCCGGCACACGTGGTTCTGAGCGCCGGCGGGCCGTTTATCAAAAGAAGGCCGTTTCCCGTGGTCGGGAAACGGCCTCTTTTTACACAGAGACAGGGAATCAGGGGCGCGCCCGGCTATTTCTCAGCGCCGGCCGCCGGCCGCTTCTCCTCCAGGGCCTTCACCAGCGCCTCGTCCGGCGTGACATAGGCGGTCTGATAGGGATCATACACCACCATGCCCGGCCGGGCTCCGGCGGGCTTTTTTACGTTCTTCACCTGAGTGTAGTCCACCGCCACCTGTCCGCCCTCCCGGCCCTGGGAGAACCAGGCGGCCAGCAGGGCGGCCTCGGTGAGGTCCTGCGCCTCCGGTTGGCGGCCCTCGGCGCAGAGAATCACGTGAGCGCCGTGGATGCGCTGGGTGTGGAACCAGTAGTCAGATTTGAAAGCCTCCCTCGTTATCTGGTCGTTCTGGCTGTTGCTGCGGCCCACCAGGATGCGGAAGCCCCCGCTGGAGCGGAAGGACCGGGGGCGGCTGTGTCCCCGGCGCGGCTCCTTTTTGCCGGGGGCGGCCCCCTTGAGGTGCCCCGCCTCCCGGAGCTCCCGGCGAATGTCGGCAAAGTCCTGCTCCGACTCCGCGCGGCTCAGCTCGTCCAGCACGCTCTCCAGCCAGTCCCGCTCCCGGCGGGCGAGGGCCATCTGCTGGGTGAGATAGTGCTCCGCCGTCTTAGCCTTGCTGTACTGCTTAAAGTACCGGGCGGCGTTCTGCTGGGGGGTGAGCAGGTGGTCCAGGGGCACCTCCACCTCCGGGCAGTCCGGCTCGTAGTAGTTCTGGGCCCGGAGAACGCTCTGCCCCCGCTCCATGCGGTACAGGTTGGCGGTGATGAGCTCCCCGAAGACCCGCAGGCGGTCACGGTCCTGGGTCTTGGCATACTCCTTCTCCTGGAGGGCCAGCTTGCGCACCGCCCGGTCACGGGCGTTGGCGGCGGCGCGCTGGAGGTCAGCACCCCGCTGGCGGACCCGCTCGGCCTGCTCCCGCTTCTCATAGAAGGCGTCCAGCATCTGGGAGAAGCTGTCCCAGGGGGTCCCCTCCATGGCGGAACCGTACTGGCGGATGGGCATGTAGGAGAAATCGGCGGGCGCGCCCCCCTTGGTGAGCATCCAGGGGGTGAAGCCCCGCCCGTTCTCCCCCCGGACCGTATCCTGCCACGCGGAGAAGGCCTCCGCCAGCCGCGCCCGGTCCTCGCCGTCCAGCAGCTGCGCCCCGTCCCGGCACCCCGCCCAGGCCAGCTCCCGGCAGACCAGGGGAGAGAGGGCGGTGAAGCGGTCCAGCAGCCACCCGGCAGCCTCCGTCCCGGCGGGAGCCGCCGCCAGCAGGGCGCGAAACGCCTCCCCGCCGACGGTCAGGGGGTCCTCCTTCTCCTGGACGGGTGGCAGTCGGTAGAAGAGGCCCGGCAGGACCTGCCGCTGGGGGCTCATCTCCAGATCCACCCGGCGCAGGCAGTCGATGATCCGGTCCTCGCCGTCCAGCAGAATCAAATTGGAGCGGCGGCCCATGCACTCCGCCACCAGCCGCCGGCGGCCCGGCTCACCCAGCTCGTCCACCATGGACACCGTCAGGATCACCACCCGCTCGGCGGGCGGCTGGTCGATGGCGGTGAGGCGGCCGCCGGTCAGGTGCTTGCGCAGGAGCATGCAGAACATGGGTGGTTGGGCGGGATTCTCCCGGCCCAGGGCGGTGAGATGGACCCGGGCCTGGCTGGCCCCGGCGCACAAAAGCAGCCGCCGGTTTCCCCGCAGCGTGAGAATCACCTGGTCCCGAGCGGGCTGCTGCACCTTCTCGATCCGCAGATCCAGCAGGGCCTCCCGCAGCTCCCGGACCACGCCGGTGAGGCAGACGGCGTCAAGTGGCATACCCTTCCTCCTCCATCATGGCGGCGAAGAGCTGGTTGATCCGCTCCCGCCGGCCCTGTAAATACAGATACCCCAGCAGACACTCCAGGGCCGTGGCCCGCAGATAGTCCGCCCGGCTGGCGCTGCGGGGGACGGTGTGGACGTGGGCGTTGCGCCCCCGCTTGAACACCGCCAGCTCCTCCTCGGTCAAAAGGGGCAGAATCCGCTCCGCCCGCTCTGCCTGGGCGGGGGCCCGCACCAGCGCCACCGCCGCCCGGTGGAGGCCCCTGCCAGTGGCCTTCCCCTGCGCGCACAGCCAGGTCCGAACCAGCAGCTCATAGACCCCGTCCCCCAGGTGGGCCAGGCCGATGCTGCTGATGGCCCGAATTTGGTCCTCCGGCAGGTGCATATCAAAATAGTCGTTCATAGCGTCACCTGATTTCTGTTCAATCAAGGACTATCATATCGGGCCTGGGACCTTCTGTCAATCTTTTTTTAGGACCCGGTGGACCGGTAGTGCCGCACCCCCAGCCGCCACAGCAGGGCGCAGGGGATAAGAAACAGCAGCGCCGCTACGGGCAGCAGACCGTACCACGCCGGCCCCCGGTCAAAGAGGTACTGCAGCGGCCAGTGCTGGACCAGGGCCAGGGGCACCAGGAAGGTCAGGATCAGCAGCACCGGCCTGCCGTAGACGCCGAAGGGGTACTTGCCGTACTCCCGGGGGCCGTCCATGAAGATGTTCAGCGCCTCCACATGCTCCAGGGTGAAGAACGTGACGCAGGCGTTAATCAGGAACACCCCAAAGAAAATGCCCGCGCCGCAGAGGATCATCAATGCCAGCGTCAGCGCCTTGAACGGCGTCCAGCGTACCGCGCCGGAGGGGACCGCCCAGGCCAGCATGACGGCGGCCTGGAGCAGCCGGGCCAGCATGGTGGGCTTCATGTCCTGGCACAGCACCTGGAAGAGCGGGGACCGGGGCCGGACCATGATGCGGTCGAACCGGGCGTCGGAGAGAAGCTGGTGGAACACGTCAAAGCCCCGCCCGAAGCACTCCGCCAGACTGGTGGCCGCCAGAACGGCGGAGAAGCACAGCGCCAGCTGGGGCAGGGTGTAGCCGCCCACGGAGTCGAAGCGGTCCAGCAGGAACACCACGCTGAGGAACACGTTGGTGGTGATGAGCAGATGTCCCAGGCAGCTGAGGAGGAAGCTGGCCCGGTAGGTCATGGCGGAGCGGAAGTGGATGGAGAAAAATTTGAAATACAGCCGCATTTCTCAGCCCCCCAATATCACCGCGCGGCGCAGGCCGCCTCTTGTGAGAAGGTACCCGGTCAAGATCAGGGCCGCCGCCCAGAACACCTGCAGCCCCATCACCGACGGGGCCTCCCCCAGCGGGATGTCCCCGCTGAAAATGCGCAGGGGCACGTTCTGCATGGAGGCGAAGGGGGTCAGCTCTGCGAAGCGCCGGAAGCCCTCCGGCAGGAAGGGCAGGGGCACGATGGCTCCGCCCAGCAGGTCCGCCGCCGCCACCGACAGCACCATGATCCCGTTGGGGTCCGTTAGGTAGAAGGTCAGAGAGCAGACGAATAGGCTGTAGGCGCACACCACCAGCACCATCAGCGCCATGGACAGCAGGAATACCCCGAAGGCCGCCGGAGAGATGCGCACCCGCAGTCCCCAGGGGGCCGGGAGCAGGGAGGCCACCAGGATCACCGGGACCATCCGCAGCGCCGCCCTGGCCAGCCGGTTGGCGATGGAGCGGGACATCCACATGCTGTACATATCTGCGGGCCGCAGCAGCTCGTAGGACACCGCGCCGGTCTTCACCGACTCCAGGATGTCGTATTCCCACTGCCACATAGCGAAGAGAGTCAGGAACGCCTGCTGGAGCCAGATGTAGGAGGCCAGGGCCTCCATGCCCATGGGGAACCGCTCCGGATGCTCCAGCCAAAAAGCCCGGTAGAGCAGAATCTCCATCGCGCCCCACGCAAACTGGGTGCTCATGCCCGCCAGGGCGGCGGCCCGGTACTGGAGCCCCGCCATCAGGCGCATCTTGAAGAAAGACCAGTATTTTCTCATGTCCCCGCCCCCTCAGATGCCGAAGCGGCGGTACAGGTCCGCCACCGACTCCTCGGTGGACAGGTTCTCCCCGGCCATGGTCCGGATCTGGGCGGTGTCCCCGTCCAGCAGCAGCCGGCCCTTGCCGATGAGCAGCACCCGTGAGCACAGGGCGTCGATGTCCTGCATGTCGTGGGTGGTGAGGAGCACCGTGGTGCCGCACAGCCGGTTCTGCTCCAGGATAAACTCCCGGACCTTGAGCTTTGACACCGCGTCCAGCCCGATGGTGGGCTCGTCCAGAAACAGGACCTTGGGCCCGTGGAGCAGGGCGGCGGCGATCTCACACCGCATCCGCTGGCCCAGGGACAGCATTCTCGCCGGGGTTTTCAAGAGATCGCTCAGGTCCAAAAGGGCCGTCAGTCGGGCCAGATTCTCCCGGAACTCCGCCGCCGGAACCCGGTAGATGTCCCGCAAAAGATCAAAGGACTCCATGACGGGCACATCCCACCACAGTTGGCTGCGCTGGCCAAACACCACCCCCAGCCGGGCCACGTGGCGCTTCCGGTCCTCCCAGGGCGTCAGGCCGTCCACGGTGCAGGTTCCTCCGTCGGGGCGGAGAATGCCGCTGAGAATTTTGATGGTGGTGCTTTTTCCCGCGCCATTGGGGCCGATGTAGCCCAGAATCTGGCCGTCAGGCACGGTAAAGGACATGTCCCGCAGGGCGGGGATCTCGGTGCAGTCCCGGGAGAAGAGGCTCCTCAGGGCGTTCCCCAGCCCGGCCTCCCGCCGCCTGACCCGGTAGGTTTTTGAGATTCCTTTCATTTCAATCATGTATTGCTGCTCCTTTGTGAAAGATGGGTCCCGCTGCGCGTCAGACCAGCGGGCGGCGATCAGGCGCGCCGCCATGGCCTTAAAAGCAAGCGGGAGACAGTCCCGTCCGCAAGCCGGCCGGGAGGTCACGAGCCTTCCCCGGCCGTCACCGGACTGCCCTCTTTCTGTGGCGGAGCCAGGCAGCTCCTGGGCAAACAAAAAGGAAAGTTATTGTATCATTGGATGTGGAGATTGTCAAGGTGACGGCCGCGCATTTTCGCCGCATTTTCGCCGCATTTTTCCAGCTATCAGACCCCCTATGTTCATTTTGCAATTGCATTCTCCGGCAAAATATGGTACCATCGAACCGGCAGCTTCAAAAGGCTCATGCCAACGTAAAAAACCGCGCGCCGCATCCATAGAAACAGACAGGAGGTGCCGCTATGCCCTGCGAGCAGCTGTCACTGAAAGGCTTTATCGCGGAGATGAAGGAGGTCACCGACGGCTTCCACCCCAGAAAATTCTGCTTTGTCCTGGGCGCGGGCGCCTCCCGCTCCTCCCGTATCAAGTCCGGCCAGGAGCTGGTTAAAATCTGGGACAGGGAGCTGCGGGAGCAGAATGAGGCGGTCTACCGCCAGTGGCGCAGTGAGCTGGGGATCACCGATGAGAACATGTCCAGCTTCTACAGCCAGTACTATGAGAAGCGCTTCTGCCGCTGTCCCGCGGACGGCTATAACTACATTGAGAAGATGATGGAGTCCGCCGTCCCCAGCGCGGGGTATGTGATGCTGGCCCATTTGCTGACCAGGACGCCCCACAACGTGGTGGTCACCACCAACTTCGACCACCTGACAGAGGACGCGGTGAACTACTACGCCCAGAACACGCCCCTTGTCATCGGCCACGAGGCCCTGTCCCACTACATCTCCGGCCTGCCCGTGCGCCCTACCATCATCAAGATTCACCGGGACCTGCTCTTCGACCCGAAGAGCAGGTCAAAGGATCTGGAAAAGCTCCCCGACAGCTGGAAGCGGGCCCTGGAGCTCATCTTCACCAACTACCACCCCGTATTTATCGGCTACGCGGGCAACGATAAGAGCCTCATGGACTTCCTGTCAGAAAACGCCGGGAAATTTGCCCATGACGAGTGGAAGCACCCCTACTGGATGCTGTATAAGGAGGACAAGCTGGAGGGGAGAATCCAAGAATTTCTCGATGAGAGCCGCGGCCTCTATATTTTCCACGACGGTTTCGACAATGTGTTCATCCAGCTGGGCGCCGCGTTCGACTATGTTCTTCCAAAGGAAGAAGACTTTTTACGGGATGCCCGCGACCGGTACAAGGCCCTGGGCGATGCGATCAACGCATTTTCGGACACATCCAAAACCACTGATGTTGCAGAAATGATCTCCGGCAGCCCGGAACAGGTCCTTGAACGGGCCCTTCCTCCTGCAAAATCTGCGGAACCCGAAAGCGACATTAATCGAGCCATTGAAAAGATTACCAGTCAAGCCGATCAGCAGCGTATGTACCGTAAGGCATCAACCCATATACGGGCCAAGGAGTATGAGCAGGCGGTAAAGATCTTGGAGCAGCTTGTTACGCTGGACGCAGAGAACGCCCGCTATCATCAAAGCCTGGGAGACGCTTTTCGCTATTTACTTGAAGATGAAAGAGCATTAGAGGAATACCGTAAAGCCCTGGCGCTTGAAGGCCACAATGTTGAAATTTACCGGAATATGTCATTCATATTTATTCATATGAATCGGCCTAAGGAAGCCCAGGATATATTACAGGAGGCAGCCGCGATTTGTCCGGAAAATGCCATAGATCATTATTTAATTGGAAGTCAGTTTGAACTAATAAACCAATATGAGGACGCATTAGCGGAATATCGCAAAGCGGCGGCCCTTGAACCGGATTTTGGCATGTATCATTATTGTGTCGCAAGCATGCTGGCACAACTGAATCAATATGAAACTGCTATAGAATCCGTTCAAAAAGCAATTTCTCTTGGCATACACTTTTCCCAGGCGTATCGCATATTGGGCAAAGCCCTGCGGGCACTAGGCCGCACTCAAGAAGCTGATCAGGCCGATCAAAAAGCGAAAGAATTGGACGCATCCGAAGCATGAAACTGAGGCACTCTTTTCACCTCCTGAAAAGAGTGCCTCTCTCCTACCTTCTCCCCTTCTTCCTCTGCTTTCCGCCGTTTTTTCCGGCGCTTTCCCTGCTCCCCGCGCTCCGCCGCGCCCCCTTCAGGTCGGCCTTCTTCCTCTTCCTTCCGCCCGGCCAGCCCGCGCGTCCTCTGTCCGCGCCGCCAGCGGCCGCACCAGACACTCCTTCCCGTACCCGATCAAATCCTCCCGGCCCGCTTTGTGCAGGGCCTCCACCACCAGCCGGCGCAGCTCCGGCCGCTTCCACTGGAGCAGCGCCCGCTGCAGGGCCTTGTCGTGGGGGCTCTTGGCCACATACACCGGCTCCATGGTCCGGGGGTCCAGCTCCGTATACCACATACAGGTGGACAGCGTCCCCGGCGTGGGGTAGAAATCCTGCACCTGCTCCGGCTGGCGGCCCGTCCGGTTGAGGAACACCGCCAGCTCCACCGCATCGGTCAGGGTGCACCCGGGATGGCTGCTCATCAGGTAGGGCACCAGATACTGCTCCAGGCCGTAGCGCTGGTTGAGCCGCTGGTACTTCTCCTTAAACCGCTCGTAGACCTCAAAGTGGGGCTTGCCCATGTAGTCCAGCACCCTGGCGGAGCAGTGCTCCGGGGCCACCTTCAGCTGGCCGGAGACGTGGTGGCGCACCAGCTCGGCGAAGAACTCACTGTTCCTCTCGCACAGCATGTAGTCGTAGCGGATGCCGCTGCGGATGAACACCTTCTTCACCCCCGGCACCGCCCGGACCTTCCGCAGCAGGGCCAGGTAGTCGGCGTGGCTGGGGTCCAGATTTTTGCAGGGGGTGGGCGCCAGGCAGGAGCGGTTCCTGCACATGCCGTTTTTCACCTGCTGGGCGCAGCTGGGGTGCCGGAAGTTGGCGCTGGGCCCCCCCACGTCGTGAACATAGCCCTTGAACTGGGGATCCCTGGTGAACCCCTCCACCTCCCGAACCACGCTCTCGTGGCTGCGGGAGGTGATCATCCGCCCCTGGTGGAAGGCCAGGGAGCAGAAATTGCACCCGCCGAAGCACCCCCGGTTGTGGGTGACGGAGAAGCGCACCTCCTCGATGGCGGCCACACCCCCCAGAGGCTCGTACATGGGGTGGACCTCCCGGGCGTAGGGCAGCTCCGCCACGAAGTCCAGCTCCTCCCGCGAAAGGGGCATGGCGGGGGGGTTGACCACCAGCACCCGGTCCCCGTGGCGCTGCAGGATAGCCCGGCCCCGGACGGGGTCGTGCTCCTCGTATTCGATCCTTGTCGCCTCGGCATAGTCCCGCTTGTCCGAAGCCGCCGCCTCAAAGGACGGCGCCGTAACGCTCTCAAACCGGCAGTCCGGGTCCTTTGCAGCCCAGGCCGTGCCCCGGACGTCCGTCAGACGCTCCACCGGCTCCCCCTTGGCCAGCCGCCCGGCAATCTCCCTGACGGCCCGCTCCCCCATGCCGTAGACCAGCAGATCCGCCCCCGCGTCGAAGAGGATGGACCGGCGTACCGCGTCGTCCCAGTAGTCGTAGTGGGCAAACCGCCGCAGGCTGGCCTCCAGCCCGCCGATGACCACGGGCACGTCGGGAAAGGCCTCCCTGGCCCGGCCCGCGTACACGATGGTGGGCCGGTCAGGCCGCAGGCCCATCCGGTTTCCGGGGCTGTAGGCGTCGGCGGACCGGCGCTTCCTGGCGGCGGTGTAGTGGGCCACCATGGAGTCGATGTTCCCGCCCCCGATGAATACCCCGTACCGGGGCCGCCCCATGTCCCGGAAGGCGCCGGCGCTGTGCCAGTCCGGCTGGGCCAGCACCGCCACCCGGTAGCCCTCCGCCTCCAGCACCCTGGCGATGATGGCCGTGCCGAAGCTGGGGTGGTCCACATAGGCGTCGGCGGTGACCACCAGAAAATCGTAATACCACCAGTCCCGCTGGTGCATGTCCTCCCGACTGACGGGGAGAAAAGAGGAAGGATCCATGGCGCGCCTCCTGAAAAAGTATGAATTTACTGTACCAGACCCGGCCCGGTTTGTCAATCGGGCCGCCGGCCTTGCTTCCCCAAAGCGCAAAAACAGGGGACCAGCCTTACAGCTGGTCCCCTGTTCGCTTGTCGCGTTTGCCCGTTCCGCCTGCGCCTCCCTGCCGTCTGCGGGCAGGAGCGGCGCGCGTTTCTCACGCCGGGAATTAGTCCTCGCTGGCGGCACTCTTGACCTGACGGCCATTGTAAGTACCGCACTCGGGACACATTCTATGGGGCAGGCGCATCGCGCCGCACTTGGAGCAGACGATCAGACCGGGCGCCTTCAGCTTCCACACGGAGCTGCGCCGCTTATCACGTCTCGCCTTCGAAACTTTACCCTTGGGGACTGCCATGATGACACCTCCTATATATCTGAATTTTGTTTGTCACTCAGGAATCGGTATCCTTCTTCAGAAGGCTGGCCAGCACCGCCAACCGGGGGTCTGCTTCCTTCCGACAGGTGCAGCTCCCTTGGTTGAGGTTGACGCCGCAGCCGGGGCAGAGCCCCCTGCAGTCCTCTGAACACAGGGTCTTCGCGTCCATCTCCAGGATCATCGCCGTCCGGGCCAGATCGCCCACGTCCACGGCGCCGTCCTCCAGCAGCACGATGTCGTCGTTTTCCGCATCGGCCAGCTCCTGGGCCAGGAGGTACTCGCAGGCCACCCGCTTGGGGTTGTCGAAGTTCTCCAGGCACCGGTCGCAGACGGACTTGAGCACTGTGTCCGCCGAAAAGCGCAGCAGCAGCATCCCCGCCGTATTCCGCACATCGCCGGTTACCACCACCGGGTTCTGGGCGGGATACAGGCCGCCGAAGTCCACATCGGACAGATCCAGCGAAAACTGGAAATCAATCCGCTCTCCGGGGGCGTTGATGATCTTTTGCACATTTACCAGCATAACACACCTCGCAAAGACACGATCTACATTATAGTAGACGAGGGGCCGATTGTCAAATACTTTTTTCGAGATTTCCAGAGTTTTTCCAAGGATTTTTCCAGAAAATCGGTTGACAATGGGCCCAACTGCTGGTATACTAGGTGAGCCGCTTTGAATGGGCTGCAAGCGCGCGCAAGCGCCGCCTACGACAGCGCGCCCGTAAAGGAGCGCGGTTAGTGCTCCATAATAAAGGAAAGCGAGGTGCAAAAGGAATGCACGCAATCATCGTTACCGGCGGTAAGCAGTACAAGGTGACCGAGGGCGAGACCCTGTTCATCGAGAAGCTGCCCCAGGAGGCCGGCGACCAGGTGGTCTTCGACCAGGTTCTGGCGATTCTGGACGGCGACAGCGCCACCATCGGCACGCCCACCGTCTCCGGCGCCAAGGTGGAGGCCACCATCGTCAAGAACGGCAAGGGCAAGAAGATCCGCATCTTCAAGTACAACCCCAAGAAGGGCTACCGCAAGCGTCAGGGCCACCGTCAGCCCTATACCAAGGTCGAGATCAAGAAGATCAGCGCCTAAGGCATGACCACCGTCACATTCTACACGAAGGGGCGGCGCATCACCGGCTTTGACGCCACCGGCCACAGCGGCTACGCGGCGGAGGGCGGGGATATTGTCTGCGCCGCCGTCACCAGCACCGTCCGGCTCGTCGAGTGCATCGTCAACGATGTGATGGGTCTGTGCGCCTCGGTGAAGATTAACGAGAAAACCGCGCTGATTTCCCTTCGCCTCCCCGGCTCCCTGGGCCAGGCCGCAGAGGACACCTGTCAAACCCTTCTGACCGGCATGATGGTCTATCTCAGCGAGCTGCACGGCGAGTACCCCCAGTATATCGAGGTTTTGGAGGCCGAATAGGCCCCGTTTTTCCGCCGTATCTTACAGAAAGGATGGCATACGCACATGATGAACATTGGTCTTCAGTTCTTCGCCCACAAAAAGGGCGTCGGTTCCACCAAGAACGGCCGTGATTCCAAGAGCAAGCGCCTGGGGCCCAAGCGGGCCGACGGTCAGCATGTTCTGGCCGGCAACATCCTGGTCCGCCAGCGCGGCACCCACATCCACCCCGGTGTGAATGTGGGTAGGGGCAGCGATGACACGCTGTTCGCCACCGCCAGCGGCGTGGTCCGCTTCGAGCGTCTGGGCCGCGACCGGAAGCAGGTCTCCGTCTACGAGGCCTAATCAGGAAAGCGCAAGAAGAAGGCGTGATCTTTCGATGAAAGGTCACGCCTTTTTATCCTTCAGCCTATGTCCTGGAGATAGGCCACCATGGCACGCAGAGACTGAATCCGCCAGCGGCTGTCACCGGGGCGGCTGCGGTCGATGTGAAAGGCAGTAAAGCCCAGTCTGCGGGCGCCCTCCGCCTCCGCGCCGCAGTCATCCACATACAAGCTCTCCCCGGCCGCCACACCGAGGGCGTCCAGAGCCGTCTGATACATCTGCGGGGCAGGCTTCATGACCCCCACCAGGTCAGAGCACACCGCGCAGTCAAAGTATGCGCCAATTCCCGCCGCCTCCAGGGTCAGCGGGAGCGAGGGGCTGGTATCCGAGATCACCCCCATGCGCATCCCCCGTCCGCGGAGCTGCTGCAGGACCTCCAGGGTCTCAGGAAAGAGCTTCAGCCCCTTGAGCCATGTCATTTGATGGAGCTCCTCCCCGCGTTCCTCCAGCCCCTCCGAGACGCCCGCACGCAGCAGCAGGGACTTCCAGTAAAGCCGCAGGGAGAATCTCTCCTCCTCCACCGACTTCACCCCCTGCGGAGGGCGGGAGGCAAAAAACAGCTCCATCGTCTCCGCCGGAGTCAGCGTAAAGGGTTTTCCGCTCCAGGCCTCGATCCTTGCGTTCCGTTCGGCGCGGAGGGACGGGTCCATATAAAGTAGGGTTTGATCGCGATCAAAGAATGCCGCACAAAACCTCACAGAAGCCTCACCCTCCACTCGTCGCCCTCCGGCTCATAGAAGAACTCGCTGAACTCCTCCGACTCCATCAACCGCACCATCTCACCGAAATCCATGGCCAATGGGTAGGTATGTAAGGCCGCCCGCTCGACCCAGAACACCTCTCCCTCCTCTGAGGAAGTCAGCTCACCCGTAAACTGACTTGTCTTAAAAAACAGCAGCACATAGCGCCCACCATCAGAAAGCGGAAACTGTTTAACACCGCACAACTGCGGATTTTGGATGGTCAATCCAGCCTCTTCCCGTACCTCCCGGATCGCGGCCTCCACGAAGGACTCCCCCGGTTCCACATGTCCACCAGGGAAGGTAATTCCTGGCCAGTCCTGCTTCAGACGGTTCTCCACCAGCACATTACCCTGACCGTCGCACACCATGCACATCACCGTCAGCTCTACCCATTCACGCCGCTCCATCTCGTCCTCCATTCTCTCTATCAACTATAAAAAATGAGGGACAACCTTTTGGTTGCCCCTCTTGTGTTGGCGTTACCTATCTTCCCAGGCCGTCTCCAGCCAAGTATTGTCGGCAGAAGCGAGCTTAACTTCCGTGTTCGGGATGGGAACGGGTGGACCCTCGCCCTAATCAACACCAACTCATTTTCTCTTGAAAAAGAACATACACAAAATAAACTGAACCGTACATTTCTTTCTTCACAAGAAAACTAAATTTTCATCACACCCTGAAAACCGAACAAAGGGAAGAAGAACGAGTAGGAGCGAGGCCATATTGCCTGCATATTGTAGGTCAAGCCCTCGGGCGATTAGTACAGGTCAGCTGCACACATTACT
>CAJTOM010000016.1 GCA_910577915.1 uncultured Oscillospiraceae bacterium | reverse complement strand
TCTTGTTGGGGTTGCCACCCCAAGCCCGCCTTTTTGCGGCTTGCGCCGCTTGAAAAAATCCACCCACGAAAGGAGGTTCACAGCCATGAAAAGATACAACACGCCCCACCGCCACCGGGTAATCAAGACACGCTTGACCGAGGAAGAATACGCCGAGTTTTCCGAGCGTGTCACCCTCTGCAAAATGAGCCAAGCCGAGTTTATCCGGCAAGCCCTTATCAAGTCAAGCATACGCCCGGTCATTACCGTTTCCCCGGTCAATGATGAATTGCTCTCTGCCGTTGGAAAACTAACAGCCGAGTACGGGAAAATCGGCGGCAACTTGAACCAGATTGCCCGCTGTCTGAACGAGTACGGCGCACCCTATAACGCTCTCTCCCAAGAGATACGAGCCGCCACAGCGGAGCTTGCCGCCTGCTCTGCACAGACAACAAGCCCTTTCGGCTGCTTGAACAATTTTACCGCCTTATTTTTGTCTAACTTTTGGGGGGCACTGCAAACCACGGGGGCCCTGGTGCTCTTAGTGTACCACGGCCCCCGGTGAATTACAAGGAGAAATTTGATTTTGAATACAAGAGGAAATATTTTCACGGACATTGCTATCGTGATAAGGCTGATTAGTCGGTATGCTCACTGCCTGCGGCAAAGGAGGCTGGCGGTATGAGCGGTGTGGAGAGACTTGACAGTCCGGAGCGTATCGCTATTGCGGCTTTTGTGTGTATCCTGAACAGACAGAGAGGCAGGGAAGCACCCTTGACGCTGGAATGGTTGAAACAGCGTTCTAAAGACGAAGTTGAGCGGGCTATCCGGATCGTCCGGGAAACCCCGGAGCTTCAGAGAGAAGGATACCCGGTGGAGGATATAGTCCGGCTGCTGTGGGAGGAGGTCATGGGAGATGGGAGCGATCTGCTGCGGGAGATTTCCGCCGAGGCCCGCGCTGCCTTTCCGGAGCGGTTCACTGGAAAGCCTGATCAGGAAGTGATCAGAGAGATTGCCGGAGTGGTCCGGCGAAGCATGGAGGTAGCAGAATGAAAATCAGGCTTGAGCACAACGGCACCGTCTTCGAGTTCGAGCGCAGGCCGATGCCGGAAGGGCGTTTTAAAGCCCTCTGCGTCCTTGCAGCGGCGGGGGCATATGCGGGTATGGTCTGGGTCGTGGCCGCGCTGTGCGGAGGCTTTGGAGTGCTGATGGTGGCGGTCGTGACACTGTTCGTGGTCATGATTGCCAGTGCATGAGACGGCGAGGCCGGGGAATTTATCCCCGGCCTCGGAAAGGATGAAGGACATGGCAAACATAAAGAAAATTGAGGGTAAGACCGGAACCAGTTACAAAATCACGGTCACAACGGGCCGGGACAGTACCGGGAAGCAGATTCGCCATTTCAAGACATGGAAGCCTGACCGGCCTATGACCGCCCGCCAGATGGAGAAGGAGACCCAGCGCGTGGCCGTGGAGTTCGAAAAGGAGATCGAGCAGGGATACCAGACAGACAACCGGCAGACCTTCCATGACTATGCCCTGTATGTGATCGACCTAAAGGAGCGCAACGGGGCCAAGCACAATACGATCCGCAGTTACCGCGACATCCTCCGGAGGGTAGACCCGGCCCTCGGCGGGCTGAAGCTGACGGACATACGCCCCCAGCATTTGAACCGGCTCTATAAATCCCTGCAATCCCCAGAGGAACGGCTGGAGGGTGTCAAGGCCACGGGTAAGGCTGATCTGCCGGACAGGCTCAAGGCCGCTGGACTGACCCGCGAAGCCCTGGCAATGGCGGCGGGAGTATCCCATACCACGGTCACCCATGCTTGTCGTGGGGAGCCGGTCAATGGAGACAAGGCGGCAGCTATGGCGGCGGTACTGGAGAAGCCGGTCCAGGACCTTTTCGACATGACCCAAAACCTCAATCCTCTGTCAAACAAGACTGTCCTGGAGCATCACCGGTTCATTCATACCGTTCTGGACCAAGCGGAAAAAGAAATGCTCGTTCCCTATAATGCCGCAGCCAAAGCCTCCCCACCGTCCGTGTCCAGGAAAACGCCCAATTATTTTCAACCGGAAGAGATCACCGCTATTCTGGACGCGCTGGAGGATGAACCGGAAAAATGGCGGATGCTTACCCATCTTCTGATCGTCACCGGCTGCCGCCGTGGGGAGATCGTTGCGTTGAAGTGGTCCAAAGTGGACCTGGAGGCGGGGAGGCTGGAGATCAGTGCGAACCTGTGCTACTCGAAAGAACAGGGCATTTATGAAACCACCACTAAGACCGGAGGCACCCGCTTCGTGAATATTCCCCGGGAGACGGCGGCACTGCTGCGAAGGTACAAGACATCCCAGGGGCTGCTCCAGCTTGCCAATGGTGACCGCTGGAAGGATACCGGGTACCTGTTCACGCAGGACGATGGACGGCCCATGAACCCCACCAGCATCACGGCATGGCTGCGGAAGTTCTCCATGCGCCGGGGCCTGCCCCATATCAATCCACACGCTTTCCGGCACAGCGTGGCAAGTATTCTGATCTCGGCGGGAACGGATATCGTCACCGTGTCAAAGCAGCTGGGACACGCTCAGGTCAGTACCACCGGGGATATTTACTCCCATGTGATCGAGGAATCCAAAGCCCAGGCCACGGAGTGCATAGCAGACGTGATGCTCCGCCGAAAGCAGGCATAACAACAGGACGGGACCCAATTTTCGGGTGCCGTCCTGATTTTTTCGGCCTTGTGCGCCAAATGTGCGCCAGGTGGCGGTTTTGACTTTTTTAATCCATCCAAAAAATACAAGAAAACCGCCGATTCAATCAAGAATCAGCGGTTTTCTTGGCACGCCGTGAGGGATTCGAACCCCCGGCCTTCTGGTCCGTAGCCAGACGCTCTATCCAGCTGAGCTAACGGCGCATATTGGCTCATGGAGCTTTTACATATTACCACGACCTTTCCCAAAAAGCAATAGTTAAATTAAAAAATTTTCTAAAATTTTTAAAGAGCACACCCTATATCATTTGAGCAGGACTGCCCTCATTTCACGGCTGTCCGATATATCGGCAGATTATAGAGGTTCCCTTTTACCAAAAGGCTTAATTTCTATCGCAAAATGCCGATATAACAGACAAAAATGATAAGAGGGATCATTGGCTATGAATATTGCAAACTGGGCGAACATTCCTAATATCACAAATCAAATCACAACCGGCGCGCCCCAAGCGGGGTTTCGCTGTGACCCCAGCGCTGCGGTGCGCGCCTCCGGCACAAGCGTGGCCCCCGGCACGGACATCAGCGGCATCGGGACCCTGAAAAGCCTCGATGAAGCCGCCCGGCAGGGCTACCGTGAGGACTACTCCATCTGGGACGCGGCGGACACCCTCTGGAGGCAGGAGACCCAGACCATCAGCCTGAAAGACCTGGAGGACCCGGAGAAGTCCAAGGAATTTCTGGAAAACTGGCGTATCCAGGCCCGGTGGGACCTGGGCATCCAGGGCGGCGGCCCCACGAAGGAGGAAGTCCTCAGCGCCTACATACAGGACCTGCGGCAGAACGGCTTGAGCGGAGAGGTGGATTTTCGCGTCCTGACGCGGGAAATGAATTCCTTCAAGGCCACCACCCCGGAGGAGCTGGAGGACGGGCTGAACTATATGGCGTCCCGCTATGTGGCGGCGTTGGATAAGCTGGAGCGTCATTTCAGCGGCGAGGAGCTGGCTTCCCGGCGGGCCGAGCTGGAGGAAGTCTATCAGGCCGGAAAGTCCGGGATGATCGACGGCTACACGAAACTTCTACAGGACAATCTGGGCCTGTCCGGCAGTGATGCCCAGGCGGTCCGGGACAGCCTCTCCTCCATCCTTGCGGAGAGAGAGGACGCCTGCCGCGGCGCGCTGCAGCAGGTCCACGAGGCCGCGGCACAGACCGGCCCCGACAGCGTGTGGCTGAAGAACCACGACGCCTACATCGCCTCCCAGCTCCGGGCGGCGGCTGCGCCGGGTCAGAGCAAGGCGCAGTACTCTGTGCAGGACCTGACCGCCGCCGGAAAGATTGCAGAGGACTACCGGGCGGAGATTGACGGCGCCTCCTCCTGCGGACGGAACGAGGTCACCCTGGCGCTCAATCTGTCCATGGCGGACATGAAGGCGGAGGCCATGATCTCCAAGGGGCAGGTCAGCGGCGGCATGGCCGCCCTGCTCCGGGGCAGCCGCGCCCAGGGACATGCGAACGCCCTTGCCGCCCTGGACCGCGCCCTGGCCCAGCGGGAGAGCCACCGGGCCGCGGGCGAGCCCAAGGGGACCTACGCCCCGGTGGACAGCACGGTATTCCGGGGAATTTACGATGCCGTTATGGGCGCCTACCGCCAAAACGGCAGCGACGGGGCCAAGGCTATCCAGGCCGGCGTCTCCGCTGCGGAGAAGCTGACCGCCCAGGCCGCCGCCGGGGCTCCCAAGGCCGCGCGCTGGGGTGTCAGCATGAAGCACTATTTGCAGGAGTTCTACAAGACCCCGGCGGAAGAGATCACGCTCCTGGGCATGCAGATCAAGTATCTGACGAACCAGAAACCCGGAACCTCCACCTACCAGAAGTACGTCAACAGCTGGCAGGACTTCCTCACCTCCACCGGCGGCGGGGTGGATATACGGGCTTAATTGGGACCATGTATCAGCAAACCGGCGGACAGGAGGGTTACGCGTATGACAATCACGCAGATGGTACAGCAGCAACAGCAGCAGCGGATTGGCGAGATGTCTCAGAGGACTCGGAACAAGCCCCATGTCAATCCCTACAGTACGCCCGGCATGAGCCTGAACGATGGGGGCGATTATCGGGAAATGGTCCCCGTGGACGAGGGAATCGCGCAGCGGATCAAGCAAATCGCGTTCGACCACATGAAAAATGGCTATGGCGTCAGCGACGGCGAGGACATCAGCGCGGTCATTCGTGACTACACGATGTCCTGTTCACCGGAAAAACGGCTGAGCGTATCATGGACGCTGAATGAGATATTCCACAGCGAGGCCGTCCGGCTGGGTGACTACGTCCACCGGCAGGACCCCGATTGGGACTGGGGAAAACCCTTTGACACCAGCATTTTAGACGGCTACCGGTTTGGCCTAGATGTACAGGCGTAGTATACAAACGCAGAGACGTGGAGTAAACCAGGATTTTCAAACATACCCGTTTGCCTTTGGGACAGCATCCCAAATCTGGGGCGGCGCTTTTACAGCGCCGCCCCCTTTTCTCGCCATATTGCGATGTTTCTGAAACAGTGTCTACATTCACCCATCTTTTTTTAGCATGAAAAACCGGCAATTTGCACGTCAGTAACTATTGAGAAATACGGAACACTATGCTAAAATATAAACTCACTGCAATCGGCGCTCTTTCCCATAACGAGCGGAGCGCAGCAAGTGCCAATTTATTGCCCAGAGCCGCACAGCGGTTTGACGCCCCCCGCAAACCCTTGACAACAAAGGAGATGTAGAGAACTATGAAATTAGGCATCGTGGGTCTGCCCAACGTGGGCAAATCGACCCTCTTTAACGCCATCACCAACGCCGGCGCGGAGAGCGCCAACTACCCCTTCTGCACCATCGACCCCAACGTGGGCATGGTGGCGGTCCCCGACGCCCGGCTGTCGCGGCTCAGCGAGATGTACAATCCCAAGAAGACCACCCCCGCCGTCATCGAGTTCGTGGACATCGCGGGCCTGGTGAAGGGGGCCTCCAGGGGCGAGGGCCTGGGCAACAAGTTCCTCTCCAACATCCGGGAGACCCACGCCATCGTCCATGTGGTGCGCTGCTTCGACGATGAGAATGTCATCCACGTGGAGGGCGGAGCGGACCCCATCCGGGACATCGACATCATCGATCTGGAGCTCATCATGGCCGATGTGGAGATGGTGGAGCGGCGCATTGACAAGGCCCAGAAGGCCGCCAAGGGCGACAAGAAGTTCCTCCGCGAGGTGGAGATCTTCCAGGGCCTGCTCTCCTGGCTCAACGACGGCAGCACCGCCCGGTCCTACAGCTGCGACGACGACACCCGGGCGGTCATCGCCACCAGCGACCTGCTCACCCTCAAGCCCGTCATCTACGCCGCCAACCTGGACGAGGAGGGCTTCGCCAACCCCGAGGGAACCCCCTACTACCGGCAGGTAGCGGAGCGGGCCGGGGCCGAGGGGGCCCAGGTCATCCCCGTGTGCGCCAAGCTGGAGGCGGAGATCGCCGAGCTGGAGGGCGAGGAGAAGGCCATGTTCCTGGAGGACCTGGGGGTCAGCGAGAGCGGCCTGGACCGGCTGGTGAAGGCCAGCTACACCCTGCTGGGCCTCATCTCCTATCTTACCAGCGGCGAGGACGAGTGCCGGGCCTGGACCATCACGCGGGGCACCAAGGCCCCCCAGGCGGCGGGGAAGATTCACACCGACTTTGAGCGGGGCTTTATCCGGGCGGAGGTCATCGCCTACGACGATCTGATGAGCGTGGGCTCCATGGCGGCGGCGCGGGAGAAGGGCATGATCCGCTCCGAGGGCAAGGAGTACGTGGTGAAGGACGGGGACATCATCCTGTTCCGCTTCAACGTCTGACGCGCCAGCGATCAGAGGCCGCCGGTCCCAGTGACCGGCGGCCTCCCCCGTCAGCCGGCCGGAGCGCCCTCCGTCTCGGCCTTCTCCGCCTGCTCCTCCAGCCGTACCGCCTTGGAGTAGAACGTGCCCGAGGGCAGGCCGCAGGCGGCGGCCGCCTCCCGGAGGGTCAGCTCGTGGTCCCGCCAGGCGGTGTGCAGCTCGTGAAAATTCTCCGGCAGCGGATCGGGCGGGCGGCCGAAGCGGACGCCCCTGGCCTTGGCGGCGGCAATGCCCTGGGCCTGGCGGCGGCGGATGCTCTCCCGCTCGTTCTGGGCCACGAAGGAGAGGATCTGGAGCACCAGATCGGCGATGAAGGTCCCCATCAGGTCCTTGCCCCGGCGGGTGTCCAGCATGGGCATGTCAATGACGCAGATGTCCGCCCCGATCTCCTTGGTCAGGATACGCCACTGTACCTGGATGTCCTCATAGCTGCGGCCCAGGCGGTCGATGCTCTGGACATAGAGGAGGTCGTCCGGCCGCAGGCGCTCCACCATCTGTCTGTACTGGGGACGGTTGAAATCCTTGCCAGACTGCTTGTCCATGTAGATGTTTTCCGCCGGTATGTCCACGCTGCGCAGGGCCAGAATCTGCCGGTCCTCGTTCTGGTCCGTGCTGGATACGCGGATGTAGCCGTAAGTGTTTCCCGCCATCAATGCCATCCTCCGTTTGTCTCTGTCTGCCGCAGACGGACGCGCCGCACCTCATATTTTACAGGATAAATGGCATTTGCGGGAAATTTTTTCGCGCCCCGGCCCGGAGCACGCCCGGAACGCCGCCGCAGAGCGCCTTGACATACCGCCCCGTTCCTCCTATAATGGACCCGGCAAGGGCCCTCCGGCCCCGCAAAAAAGACCTGCAAGCGCCCCGACTGACACGCCGCGCCCCCGAAGGGGCGCGAAGAAAGGAGCCTATCCTATATGGATACTTTGGTCCGCGCCATTACCGCAGACGGCCTCGTCCAGGCCGTCGCCGTCACCACACGATCCCTTACCGAGCAGGCGAGGAACATCCACAAAACCCTGCCGGTGGGCACCGCCGCCCTGGGCCGCGCCCTGGCGGCCGCCTCCATGATGGGCAACGCCCTCAAGGACCCCCAGGCCAGCCTGACCCTTCAGATCAAGGGGGGCGGGCCCCTGGGGACCGTGCTGGCCGTCTCCGACGCCGGCGGGAACGTGCGGGGCTACGTGCAGAACCCCCACACGGACCTCCCCCTCCGGGAGGACGGGAAGCTGAACGTAGGGGCCGCCGTAGGCGGGGACGGCTTCCTGACGGTCATCAAGGACCTGGGGATGAAGGAGCCCTACATCGGCTCCGTGGGGCTGCTGGGGGGCGAGATCGCCGAGGATCTGGCCGCCTACTTTGTGGAGAGCGAGCAGATTCCCACCGCCTGCGCCCTGGGGGTGCTGGTGGACCGGGACCAGAGCGTCCGGGCCGCCGGGGGCTACATCATCCAGCTGCTGCCCGGCGCGGGGGAGGACGTGATCGCCAAGGTGGAGGGCGGCGTGCTGGCCGCCGGCGCCGTCACCGGCCTGCTGGACAGGGACAGCGACCCGGAGAGCCTGCTGCGCGCCGTGCTCAGCGACTTCGACGTGGAGGTGCTGGAGCGGACCCCCGTGGCCTACTGCTGCAGCTGCAGCCGGGACCGGGTGGAGCGGGCCCTCATCAGCATGGGCGTGGAGGAGCTGGAGGACCTGCTGGCGGAGCAGGGGGGCTGTGAGCTGGGGTGCCAGTTCTGCGATAAGACGTATACCTTCACGGCCGGCGAGCTGGAGGCGCTGCTGGAGACCATGCGGGCCCAGCGGGCGGAACCGCGGTAGCGGACGGATCGGAACCGGGGAACCGTCTGCCGTGCGTGTGGAGATGTGTGCTCACATAACGCCAGGAAAGGAAATGTGTGGAGAAATATGGCAAGTATAAATCTCGCTGTAGAGTTTTTTAAAGAGGATTTTTTACAGGCAATTGGGGCGGGTATATATGAAATCGGCGTGAGAAAAAGCGGAAAATCTGTGCCCCTTTATATAGGGGAGTCCACCTTTGTTTTAGTCCGCTGCGCCGCCCATTTGTATCATCTCAGAAAAGAGCCGGCACTGTTTGGGTTTGAGGAGGATACCATCAATGACCCCAGTATAACGCTGAGTTTTCACCTTCTTAAATCAGAGGAGGACAAACAGGCACGAAAAAAGCGCGAAACAGAGCTGGTCAAAGAGCGCCACCCGATCAGCCAGAGCGGGAGACGCGACAGTCAAAAGCCTATCGAAGAGAAAATCGAGGCGCTTCGTCAATTTCTGCAAAGCTGCTGAACAAACCGCCCGGCCTCTCGCCGGGCGGTTGCATTTTTCGGCGGATGGGGGTACAATAGCGGCAGAGGCTATTTAAAAAGAGGAGGCTTTCCTATGAGAGACGGTTTCATCTGCATAGCGGCGGGAACGCCCAAAATCCGGGTTGCCGACTGCCGGTATAATGCGGAGCAGATTTTCACCATGATGCGGGAGGCGGACAAGCAGGGGGTCAAGATCCTGGCCCTGCCGGAGCTGTGCCTCACCGGCTACACCTGCGGCGACCTCTTTTTGCAGGACACCCTGCTGGACGGGGCGGAGGAGGGCCTGCGGACCATTCTGGAGGCCACGCGGCACCTGGAGATCCTCACGGCCCTGGGGATGCCCGTGCGGAACAAGTGGAACAGCAAGCTCTACAACTGCGCCGTGGTGATTCAGAGAGGCGAGATCAAGGGCGTGGTTCCCAAGACGTACATTCCCAACTATGGCGAATTCTACGAACAGCGGTGGTTTGCCTCCAACCCGGCGGCAAATGACAGCCTGCTGCTCTGCGGGGAGGAGATCGAGCTCACCGGGCGGCTGCTCCATGAGTGCGAGACGGTGCCGGGGCTTGTGGTAGGGGTGGAAATCTGTGAGGATCTCTGGGCGCCCGAGCCTCCCTCCACCAGGCTGGCCCGTGCGGGGGCCACAGTGATTCTGAATCTCTCCGCCTCCAACGAGGTGGTGGGCAAGGCCGCCTACCGCCGGCAGCTGGTGGTAGGGCAGTCCGGGCGCCTCTGCTGCGCCTACGTCTATGCCGACGCCGGGGAGGGGGAATCCACCACCGACCTGGTCTTTACCGGCCACAACATGATCGCGGAAAACGGGGTGCTGCTGGCGGAGCGGCGGTTTGCCACGGGGCTGACCGTCAGCGAGATCGACGTGGGCCGTCTGGTCTACGACCGCCGCCGGATGAACACCTTCACCGAACAGGACCGGACTGTGGAGATCTGGCGGAGCTATTTCCAATTGGAGATGGCGAAGACCAAGCTGACCCGCTACGTCTCCCCCACCCCCTTCATCCCGGAGAACGAGGCCGACCGGGCCGCCCGGTGCGAGGAGATTCTCACCATCGCCGCCCTGGGCCTCAAGAAGCGGCTGGAGCACACCGGGGCCAAGACTGCCGTGGTGGGCCTCTCCGGGGGGCTGGACAGCACTCTGGCCCTGCTCATCGCCGCCCTGGCTATGGGGATGCTCCACCGGCCCGCCAGCGACATCGTCGCCGTCACCATGCCCTGCTTCGGCACCACGGACCGGACCAGAAACAACGCCGTCGTCCTGGCCGGGCGCATGGGGGCCACCCTGCGCGCCATCCCCATCGGGGAGACGGTGAGAAGTCACTTCCGGGACATCGGCCAGAGCCCGGAGAACCGGGACGTCACCTACGAGAACGCCCAGGCACGGGAGCGGACCCAGGTGCTCATGGACGTGGCAAACCAGACCGGGGGCCTGGTCATCGGCACCGGGGATCTCAGCGAGCTGGCCCTGGGCTGGTGCACCTACAACGGGGACCACATGAGCATGTACGCCGTCAACGCCTCCATCCCCAAGACCCTGGTGCGCCACCTGGTGGACTACGTGGCACGGGACAACCTGAAAAAGGACCAGGAGCTGACGGACGTGCTGGAGGACATCCTGGATACGCCGGTGTCCCCGGAGCTGCTGCCGGCGGTGCAGGGGGAGATCAGCCAGCGCACCGAGGATCTGGTGGGGCCCTATGAGCTCCACGACTTCTTCCTGTACTATGTGCTCCGCTGGGGCTTCGGGCCCCGGAAGGTGTTCCGGCTGGCGGAGCTGGCCCTGGGCCGGACCTACAGCCGGGAGGTGATCCTCAAGTGGCTCAGAAGCTTCTACCGCCGCTTCTTTGCCCAGCAGTTCAAGCGCTCCTGCATGCCCGACGGGCCCAAGGTGGGCTCCGTGGCGCTGAGCCCCCGGGGGGACTGGCGGATGCCCAGCGACGCCGCCGCCCGGCTGTGGCTGGAGGAGCTGGAGGGACTGTAAGAGCAGGGCGATAAAGGAGATCAGGAGAATTGACATGAAAAGAACGCTTACTTCCTGCTGGAGCAGCCGGAGGATACGGGCTCTATGCACGCTCCCGCCGTGCTGAGCCTGCTGGCGGGCGAGAGCTACGGCGGGGCTCCCGGCGCGAGGGTCTGGTTTGCCGCCGCCCCGGAGGGGGAGGGGTACAGCAGCGGGGTTGCTTACTGGGTAGAGGGCAGCCAGAGCTGGGCTGTACCCTATGTGGCTGGAGTGTTGGCTTCGGGCTGGCAGGTCAACCCGGCACTGGACGGAGAGACCATGCGGGAGCTGCTGTTCCAGTCCGCGCGGGTCAATGCCTCCGGCGACCATATGATCGACCCGCCGGCGTTTATTGCGCTGGTGGAGGAGACTCTTGTGTAGCGCCGTGGTCTAGTTGTGTCTGGAGAAACCGGAAGAGGAGGATATTTGTATGCTGCTTATCATCAAGTCGGCCCAGGAGATGGACACCCCGCAGCTTCTGGCAATCTACCGGGAGTCCTCGCTGGAAAACTGCCAGGGGATGTACCCGGAGGAGCCCACGCCGGAGGCTGCCCTGGCGCGTTATGAGTCGGAGTTCAGCGCATGGATGGGGGGAGCCTTCTTCGACGGGCCGGGGCGGTACTGGATGGCGGAATCCGCAGACGGCGTCTGGGTCAGCACCCTGCGCCTGTTCCCCATGGAGGGGGCCCATACCTGGCTGGTGGATGGCCTGGAGACCCACCCGGCCCACTGGCGGCAGGGCCACGCCGCCCGGCTGCTGGCGGAGACCATCCGGGCCCTGGAGGAGGAGTACGGGAACATTGTTCTGTTTGCTGACGTGGGGAAGCGCAACATAGCCTCCCTCCAGACCCACCTGCGCGCCGGCTTTGTCCGGGAGAAGGAGACTTGGACGGAGGAAAACGGCAAGACTACGGACCGGCGGTGCACCATGGCCTACCGGTCCGCGCAGAGATAAGCAGGAGCCCGCCCCGGCATAGCCGGGGCGGGCTCCTGCTTTTGAGGAGGAACAATCCCTAATAAATGCCCATTAAAGTTTTTTGGATTCTTTTTCCGTGCGGTGGCCGCGAAGCGGACACCAGCAGCCCAAGCCGCCAAAGGCGGCGCGTGGGCTCAAGAAAAAGAATGGATGCCTACCCGATGGTAATGGCCTCCTCCGGCTGGGTTACCGGGGGCCGGGCGCGCTTCTCCAGGAGGGCCACGGCGAAGGAGATGCTCCCCACGCGGCCGCAGTACATGAGAAATATGATGATGTACCGGCTCACCGGCAGCAGGTCCCTGGTGATGCCGGTGGTCATGCCGGCGGTGCCGATGGCGGAGAAGGTCTCGAACAGCACCGCCGACAGCTCCAGGGGCTGGATGGCGCAGATGGCCACCGCCCCGGCGAGGGCCAGCAGCAGATTGGTGAACAGCACCGCCGTGGCCTTCTTCAGCGCGCCGTCTCCGATGCTGCGGCCGAAGGCGTTGGCGCTCTGGTCCCGGCGGATGCCGGAGAAGGTGTGGAGCAGAATGACAAAAATGGTGGTGGTCTTGATGCCCCCCGCCGTGGAGCCGGGACTGCCGCCGATGAACATAAAGGCGATGGTCAGCAGCAGGCTGCCGGCGCTCAGAGCGCCGGTGTCGGTGGAGTTGAAGCCGGCGGTGCGGGGGGTCACGGCGTCAAAGAGGGCGGAGAGGACCTGCTCCCCCAGGGGCCGGCCGGCCCCCAGGTTGTTCCGCTCCAGCAGGAAGAAGAGCGCCCCGCCTCCGGCGGTCAGCAGGGCGGTCATCACCAGCACCACCTTGGTCTGCAGCCGGTAGCGCCGCCAGCGCAGCCGGTTCCGGGCCAGGTCGTCCCACACCAGGAAGCCCAGCCCCCCCACCAGGATGAGAGCGCAGACCGTCAGGCTCACCAGGGGGTCCCCGGCATAGGCGGTGAAGGAGGAGTAGGGGCCGGTGTGGGGCCCCATGAGATCAAACCCGGCGTTGCAGAAGGCGGAGACGCTGTGCCAGACGCCCAGGTAGATCCCCCGGCCCCAGCCGTACTGCCTCACAAACCGGATGGACAGCAGCGCGGCCCCCAGCCCCTCCGCCAGCAGGGTGCCCAGAAACACCAGCCGCAGGAAGGGCACGAAGCCCCCCAGCTGGTTGTAGCTGATGCTGTCCACCACCACCTCCCGCTGCCGCAGGCCCAGCCGGCGGCGCAGCAGGAGCAGGAACAGGGTGGCGATGGACATGAACCCCAGCCCGCCCACCTGGATGAGCAGGATGATGACCGTCTGGCCGAAGGTGGTCCAGTAGGTCCCCGTGTCCTGGGGCACCAGCCCCGTAACGCAGGAGGCGGAGGTGGCGGTAAACAGGGCGTCGCCGAAGGAGGCCCCGCCGGGATCGCGGCTGGAGATGGGCAGCATCAGCAGGGCCGTGCCCAGCCCGATCATGATCAAAAAGCCCAGGGCAATGATCTGCACGCTGGACAGCTTGGCTTTTCTGGTTCGTCTCATAGGCAGCTCCCTCTCTGTGGATGGGAACAGCATAGCACATTTTGCCGGCGCGCGCAACTGCGGCCGGAGAAAAAGCGCAAAGAATCCAGCGCGCGGCGGGCCTCTGCACGCCGCGCCTGTTCACCGCTTCCCCCATGCATATTCCGCCACTCCCCGGCGGAAACCCCCTCCAGCTTTTTGAACACCCGGGAAAAATGGGCCGTATCCGCGTACCCCACCCGCTCGGCCACCTCGCTGATGCGCAGGGCCGGGGCGGCCATCAGCCCCTTGGCCTGGCGGATGCGCACCGCGTTGAGCTGGTCGTAAAAGGACTGCCCCAGGTGCTTGTTGAGCAGCTTGCTCAGGTGCCACTGGCTCACGTAGCAGTGGTCGGCCACGTCCTGGAGGGAGATGCGCTGGGCGAAGTGCTCCGCGATGTAGCCCTGGGCCCGGCGGACCAGGAAGCTGTTGGGGTCCTCCTCCCCCGGAGGGGGCGGGGGCGCCTCCCCCTCCGGGGGCAGGCGGTCCAGCACGCCGGTCATATACGCCAAGGACTCGTTGAGCTCGTCCATCTTGGAGGGCTTGAGGAGAAACCGGGACACGCCCAGGCGGATGGCCCGCTGGGCGTACTCAAAATCCCGGTACCCGGTCAGAACGGCAATCTGCATCCGGGGGAACTCCCCCTTCAGCCCGGCCAGCATGGTCAGTCCGTCCTCGCCGGGCATTTTGATGTCGGTAAAGAGAATATCCGGCCGGTGGGTCCGGATGGCCAGGGCCCCTGAGGCGGCGTCCTGGGCCAGGGCCGCTACCCGGCAGTTGTGGGCGGCCCAGTCCACCACCCGGCGCAGTCCCTCCGTGATAATGGACTCGTCGTCCACCAGCACCACCTTGTACATGGCCCTCACCTCCCTGGCTTCATCATAGCAGGTTCCCGGAGAAAAGCAAGTCCCTATCCCTTGACGGCCCCCGCCGTCAGCCCCTTGATGATGTGCTTTTGCAGCAGGACGTAGACGGCGAGCACCGGGGCCACGATGAGCACCACCGAGGCCGCCATCAGCCCGTAGTCCACCCCCGCCTGGGAGCTGATCTCGTTGAGCAGCAGGGTGATGGTCTTCTCCCGGGGAACCCGGAGGAAGAAATTCTGGGTGAACAGATCGTTATAGCTCCACAAAAAGGCGAAGATGGCCACCGTGGCAAAGGAGGACTTGGCCGCCGGCATGATGATGTGAAAATACACCTGGAACACGTGGCAGCCGTCCATATAGGCGCTCTCCTCCAGCTCAATGGGCACCGACTCGATAAAGCCCATGAGCACAATGATGGCGAAGCACAGGTTCCCCGCGATCTGGGGCAGGATGACGGCCAGCAGGCTCAGCCAGCGGTTCCCGCTGCTGGCGATGCCCCAGGCGGCCTCCATGCGGAACACCGGGATGATGGTAGAGAACACCGGAAACATCATGCCCGCCATGATGAGGCTGCGGCACAGCCCCCGCAGCCGGAAGCGGAAGCGGACCATCCCGTAGGCGGCGAAGCCGGCGATGAGCACCACCGCGACGGTGACCACGATGGAGATGAGCAGGCTGTTCATGTAGGCGTTGCCGAAATCGAAGCGGTCCATGGCCTTGGCGTAGTTCTCCATGGTCAGTCCGCCCCCCGGCAGGGGGATGGAGAAGGAGTCCTTGCGGATGAGCCCCCTCTCCCGGAAGGAGTTGAGGACGACCCACACGAAGGGATACAGGGTGGTGAGCGCCCAGAAGGTGAGCACCACATATGTCCCCGCCTTGGCGGGCGTTATCTTTTTCACGGCGGCTCCCCCTCTCAAAGGTCTGACCGGGGCTTGAAGACCCGGTTGGCCACGTTGGAAAACAGCACCCCCAGCACCACGATGAGCACCGCGATGGCAGAGCCGTAGTCCACGTTGCCCCGGTTGAAGGTCTGGTCATACATGTAGGTGCCGGTGAGCCACCCCTGGTCCTGGGGCATCCCCGCGCCGAGCATGACCCAGGGCAGGTCGAAGACCTTCAGCGCGCCGGTGATGGCCAGCACCAGGCAGGTGCACAGCACGTTGCGCAGCAGGGGCAGGGTGACGAACCGCACCCGCTTCAGCCCGGTGCAGCCGTCCAGGGCGGCGGCCTCGTACAGGTCCTGGGAGATGTTGTTCAGCCCCGTCACCAGGATGACGAAGTAGAAGCCCACGTACTGCCACATCACCGGGGAGAACATGGTGAGCAGGAAGTGATCCGCGTCCTTCCAGTCGATGTTCTCCGCAGCGATCCCCAGGTTGACCAGCAGCTGGTTGAGCATCCCCCCGTTGTAGAGGAAGATCAGGTTGAACATCAGGCCCAAAGCCGTGGCGGAGATGACGATGGGAAAGAAGTAGAGGGTGCGGAAGAGCTGGGCCCCCACTCGGATGGAGTCCACCAGCAGGGCCAGCACCAAAGCGATGCCCACCTGGAAGGCCACTGTGCAGACGGTGAGGAGCACCGTGTTGCCCAGGGCGGTGCGCAGCTTGGGGTCGGTGAGCAGGGTGGCGTAGTTGACATACCAGGGGTCGTTGAGCCCCTGGGCCGGGGCCCCCAGGCCGGTGATGTCAGAGAAGCTGTTCAGGATGTTCTGAACGAAGGGGTAGTACAAAAACAGCAGCAGAAACAGGAATGCGGGGAGCAGAAAGGCGATCAGCGGCCCCTTTTTTCTGTATAGCGTGGATCCCATAGACAGTCACTCCTTTAAGCGGGAGGGCCCCGCCCGGCGGCGGGGCCCTCCCGCGCGTCAGTTGAGGGCGATGGCGGAGCTGACAGCCTCCTCCGCGGTCATCTTGCCGGTGACCACGTTCTGCACGTTGGCGAACAGATCGGCCTTGCACTCGCTGCTGACGGCGTCCTGTACGGCCCCGATCACGCCGGTGATGTTGGCGTTGGCGTCGGCGGCGGCCTGCTGCAGGGCGTTGAGGCCGGAGGGGGAGGCGCCGTTCTTCAGGGCGGTGACCTCGGTGGTGACGAAGGTACTCATCACCTCGTCAGAGGTCATATGCTGCACGAACTCCACGGCGGCGGCCTGCTTGGCGGGGTCGTCCCAGGCCTTCTTGGTGATGAAGTAGCCCATGGAGATGCCGCCGATGGCCTCGCAGTCGGTCAGGAACTGATCCCAGGTGTAGTCGGGGCCGGGCACGTCCACGCCGCAGTCCGCCAGGACCTGGGTGTTGACGAACATGTTCTCCCAGAAGCCGGAGGAGGGCACGGCGTAGTTCTTGCCGTCCTGGGCGGCGGCCAGCATGGAGTCGCGCATGTTGTCCGCGTAGTCGGGGTAGGAGGCCCGGATGGTGGCCAGATCCACCACCTTGCCCGCCTGGATGAAGGGCTCTGCGTCGGCGTTGGTGAAGAAGAAGAGGACGTCGGGCTCGGTGCCGGTCTGGAAGTCGGTGAGCACCTTGGCCTTCCACTCCTCGTTGGAGGAGGCGGAGGCGTCCATGATCTTATTGCCGCTGGCGGCCTCGTAGGAGGCCACGGCGTTCTCGTAGCTTTTCCGGTTGCCGTCGTCGCCGCCGTAAGACGTCACCACCGTCAGCTCCACCGGGGGGGCGCCGGGGGTCTTGTCGCCGCCTCCGGCGGAATCTCCGCCGGTATTTTTGCCGGCGTTGCCGCCGCCGCAGCCGGCCAGCAGGCCGAGGGCCAGGGTACAGGCAAGGAACAGGGCAAACAAGCTTCTCTTTTTCATGTTAGAACCTCCATGTTTTTTCGGTATGTTCGCGCTTCCTTTGTGCACTATTATCATACACCATCGGCGGGCGGGAACAAATAACCAACCTTGCCATTTGTTGTCCCTTCTTGTTTGGTACAAACAGCGGCCCTCACGGCTGGACCGCCACGGTGAGCCGGGCGATGTGGGCCTCGTCCTCCCGGGAGAGGCCCCCGTTGTTCTCGATCTCCAGAATCAGGCGGTCCCCCCGCCGCCGGCCCCGCAGGGCCACCCGCCCCCGCCCCGCAGGGGTGATGCCGTGCTCCACTGCGTTTTCGATCACCGGCTGGAGGATGAGCCGGGGCACCAGGCAGTCCATCAGCTCCTCCGGCAGATCCACGTCCACCTCCAGCCGCTCGCCGAAGCGCTGGGTGACGATGTAGAGGTAGGCGCTGACGTAGGTCATCTCCTCCGCCAGGCGCACCTGGGGGCTGCTGCGCCGGTCCAGGGCGGCGTCCAGCACGGTGGACAGGGCCTCGATCATCCGGGATGCGTCCACGTCCCCGCTCATCCGGGCCTGCCAGTTGATGGTCTCCAGGGTGTTGTTGAGGAAGTGGGGGTTGATGTGGGCCTGCAGGGCCTTGATCTGGGCGTCCCGCCGGGCCAGCTCCTCCTGGTAGAGCCGGTCGAACTGATGGCGCAGCTGGCCGGACATCTGGTTGAAGGATTCGGTGAGGTACACAAACTCCCGGCTGTCCCGCCCTGCGTCGATCCGGCAGCCCAGCTCCCCCCGGTGGATCCGTTCGGCCCCCTCCATCAGCACCTGGATGGGCCGGGAGATCTTCCGCCGGAAAAACCGGAAGGTGAGCATAAGCAGCAGCAGCAGGCTCAGCGCCATGGCCCCCAGCAGCCAGGGGTAGGTCCGGAAGCCCTCCAGCAGCGTGCCGTAGTCCACCGCCGCCCAGCCCCGGACGGTGAAGTCCTGCTGGCGCACCGTGTACTCCAGCGGCCGGCTCTCCTCCCAGGCCGGCGCGTCCCCCTTCACCACCAGGGCGGCGTCCCGCCCCAGGTCCACCGCCACGGAGGCGGCCCAGGGCAGCAGCGCCAGGTCGCCGAAGAAGTAGTCCGTGTCCATGGCCAGCGCCAGCACCCCGATGGACCGGTAGTCGGCGTCCATCAGGTTTCGCACCAGATAGACCCGCCCCTCCCGCTCCAGAAAGCCCACGGAGGTGTCCAGCTCCGCCGCCAGCGCCAGCACGGCGGGCAGGTCGCTCTGCCACTGCTCCCGCACCTGGCGGCTGGACAGCAGGCCGGCGCTGCTGCTGAGCACCACGATGGACATGTCCGCCGGGTCCTCCGAGAAGCAGAACGCGGCGTGCCGGAACCGGCTGTCCGACTGGTAGAGGCGGGTGAACAGGGAGGAGTACTGGCGGTATAAAAGGGTGTATTCCCCGTCCCGCCGGTACTGGTTCCAGGCCTCCCGGAAGTCCGGGTCGTAGGAGGGGAGACGGGAGGCCTCCACCGCGCTGTTCACCCGGTCGGCCCCCAGCTGTAGATTCAGCTGGAACTGCTGGGACAGGGCCTCCTCCTTCCCCCGCCCCGTGCCGGAGAGGACGTACCAGCCCACCGCCGAGGCCGCGATGACCACCGGCAGCAGCCAGCACAGCAGGATGATCAGCGCCATCTGCCGGCGCAGGGAGGGGATGCGGCTGTTCTGATCCATGGGGCGCCTCCTTGTCCGTTTTCCTGCGGGAAAGGCCCCGCCCCGAGGGGCGAGGCCTGGGCGCTATTCGATATTCCGCCCCTCCAGACCGAGAAAGGCCTCCATGCGCCCCGCCATCTCCCCGGCCCGGCCGGCGTCGTCCATCTCGCAGAACACCCGCAGCAGGGGCTCGGTGCCCGAGAAGCGGCACACCACCCAGCCGCCGTCCCGGAAGTACACCTTGCACCCGTCGGCGTAGCTCACGCGCTGGATGTCCACGCCGAAGTCCGGCAGGGCCTTATCCTCCATGAGGGTGCGCCCGATGCGCGCGCGCTCCTCCTGGGAGAAGCGGTACCCCCGCTCCACCATCTCGAAGCTGCCGCAGCGCCGGGTGATCTCCCGGTACAGCTCTGACAGGCTCCTGCCGGTGGTGGACATCATCTCCACCAGCAGGGCGGCGGCGTAGATGCCGTCCTTGCCCTGGATGTGGCCCCGCACCGTGAGGCCGCCGGAGCTCTCGCCGCCGATGACAGCCCCCGTCTCCAGCATCTTCCCGGAGATGTGCTTGAAGCCCACGGGGACCTCGTAGCAGGTCTCCCCGAACTCCGCCGCGATGGCGTCCAGCAGGTGGGTGGTGGCGATGTTGCGCACCGCCGCCCCATGCCAGCCCTTGTGCCGCAGGAGGTAGTCGTACAGCAGCACCAGAATCTTGTTGGGGTGGAGGAACTCCCCCCGGTCGTCGATGATGCCCAGCCGGTCGGCGTCGCCGTCGGTGGCGATGCCGATGTCGCAGCCGTTCTCCAGCACGAAGCTGCGCAGCCCCGCCAGGGTCTTGCTGTTGGGGGCGGGGAGGCGGCCGCCGAAGAGGGCGTCCCGCCGCTCATGGATTACGTCCACGTCGCACCGGGCGGTGATCAGGATGGTCTGCAAAGCGGTCTTGGACACGCCGTACATGGGGTCCAGCACCACCTTCAGCCCCCGGGAGCGGATGGCGTCCATGTTCACCGACCGGATCACCGCGTCAATATAGGCGTTCATGGGGTCCACGATCTGAATCCGCCCCGTGCGCACCCCCTCCTCGTAGGGGACGGCGGGGATCTCCTGCCCCTCCAGGGCGGCGATCTCCTCTTCGATCCGGGCGGTGACGGTCTCGTCCGCGTCCCGGCCCCCCCTGGTGAACACCTTCACCCCGTTATACAGGGCGGGGTTGTGGCTGGCGGTGACGGCCATGCCGTAGGCCAGGTCGTAGTAGCGCACGGCGAACATGATCAGGGGCGTGGGGGCCTCCCGCTCCACCACCATGCAGGTGATGCCCGCCCCGGCCATCACCTCGGCGGCCCAGTGGGCGGCCTCTCTGGAGAGGAACCGCCGGTCATAGCCCAGCAGGAATCCCCTCTGGTCCGCCCGCTCCGCCCGCATTTTCCGGGCCAGGGCCGCGGTGAGCAGCTGGACGTTGGCCTTGGTAAAGCCGTCCCCGATGACGGCCCTCCAGCCGCCGGTACCGAATTGAATGCTCATAGGAAACGCTCCTTTCTCAACCCATGGTCACTGTGACCTGATGGCTGGTGCCGGCCGCACAGGCGGGGATCAGCCCCTGGACCGCCCGCCCGTCGCAGGTGACGGCGGCCACGCCCTTCTCCACGCCCCGGGGGTTCTCCACGGTGATGTGGTAGACCGCCCCCCGCCAGACCCGCGTAACCGAGAACCGCTCCCAGTCCGCCGGGACGCAGGGGTCCACCAGCAGCCCGCCGAACTGGGGCCGCACCCCCAGGATGTACCGGGTGGCGGCGAAGTAGCTCCAGCCCCCGGAGCCGGTCATAAAGGGGTGCCGGGCCCGGCCGAAGGCGGTGTGGTCGGGGCCCATGACAAACTGGCAGTAGGAGTAGGGCTCGCTCTGACGTATCTCGATCTTGTCGTTCTGCGCCGCCGGGCACAGGGCCCTGTAGAACTTCATGGCCCGGCTCCCCCGGCCCAGCGCCGCCTCGGCGCACCAGGCCCAGGGGTTGGCGTGGGAGAAGATGGCGCCGTTCTCCTTCACCCCCGGATAGACCCTGGTGATAAACCCGATGCCGTCGTCCGGCCGGGTGTAGGAGGGGGCGTTGAGCCGCAGGCCGAAGTCTGTGTAGAGGCAGCGGTCCACCGCATCCATGGCGCTCCGGCCCCGCTCGCCGTCCGCCGCGCCGGAGAGCACCGCCCAGGCGTTGCTCTCCAGGTGGACCCGGCCCTCCCGGTCCGCCTGGCAGCCAATTTTCCGCCCGTCGGCGGTGATGCCCCGGAGGTACCACGCCCCGTCCCACAGCTCCCGCCGGCAGGTCTCCGCGACCCCGGCGCGCATGGCCTCGTAGTGCGCGGCGTCCTCCTCCCGTCCCAGGGCCCGGGCCGCGTCCACAAAGTGGCCCAGGGCCCACACGTGGAGGAAGCTCACCATGGCGCTCTCCCCGCCCCCCAGGTTCAGGCAGTCGTTCCAATCCGCCCGCAGCCCCCGGCAGATGCCGTGGGCCCCCACCTGCTCGGCGGAGAAGTCCAGAATTTTCTTCAGATGCTCGTAGACGGTCCCCTCGCCCCCGTCTGCGTAGCCCGCCGTCCGGTCAAAGAAGTCCATCTCCCCCGTCTCCCGCACGTACTCCACCGCCGCCGCCACCAGCCACAGCGCGTCGTCGGCGCAGGCGTCCGCCAGGCCGTGGACGATGCTGTCCCGCTCCGGCGCGGGGATCACGGTGGGGGACTTGAAGGGGGGCTTCTCCGGCGGGGGCCCGAACCAGGCGGGGTCGAAGAGGTGGAGCCCGTAGCCCCGGCTGGTCAGGCCCTGCATCAGCTGCAAAATCCGCTCCCGGCACTTGCCGGGGTTGGAGTGGGGGATGGTCATGGCGTCCTGGGCGGTGTCCCGGTAGCCCAGCCCGGTGCGCCCCCCCACCTCGATGAAGGAGGCGAACCGGGAGAACATCACGTTGACCTCGCTCTGGTAGAGGTTCCAGGTGTTGAGCATGGTGTTCATGTCCTCGTCCGGGGTGGAGACCTGGAGCCTGGAGAGCTTGTCCTCCCAGTACCCGGCCAGATCGGCCAGGGCGGCGTCCACGGCGGCGGCGTCCCGGTACTTCGCGCGCACCCGGCGGCCCTCCTCCCGGTCCCCCTCCCCCAGCATCCACACCAGGCGGGCCTCCTCGCCGGGGGCCAATGTCAGCCGCTTGTGCAGAACGGCGCAGTGGTTGCCCCCCTTTTCTGCGGAGCCGCCCCAGGTCCCCTGCTCCACCGCCAGGGGGTTGGACTCCGTGCGGTAGGGCCCCAAAAAGCTGTCCCGGAGGCAGTGGAAGCCGTCGGGGTCGAAGGAGGCGGCCATGAACTGGTGGGCCCCCTCGTAGAAGAGCTCATAGTCGATGATGCCGTCCTCATAGCTGCTCCCGACGCAGTAGAGGGACATCTGGAAATTCTGGTTGTCGATGGGGATCTGGTGGTAGGAGAACTCCGCGTAGGAGCAGACGCTGAGGCGCCGGGGCCGCCCGCTCTCGTTGACCAGGGTCAGATCCCACAGCTCCGTCCTCTCCCCCCTGGGGATAAACAGCGTCTGGGCCGCCCGTATGCCCCCGCGGCCGCACTCGTATACCGAGTAGCTCAGCCCGTGGCGGCACCGGTAATCCCGCAGATCCCCCCCGCAGGGCTGCCAGGAGACGCTCCAGTATTCCCCCGTCTCGTCGTCCCGGAGATAGAGGTAGTGCCCCGGCCGGTCCATGGGGACCCCGTTGGGCCGGAAGCGGGTGATCCGGTGGTGCTCGGGGCTCCCGCAGAAGAGGTAGCCCCCGGCGGTGTGGTTGACCACGGCGCACAGCTCCTCCACCCCCAGATAGTTGGTCCAGGAGACGGGCACGTCCACCCGGTCGATGATATATTCCCGCTTCTGCTGGTCAAAGTGTCCATACTGCACGGCTCTTGCCCTCCTCAAATGATATGATGGTACTTATAGTATACCAAAAGGGCCGGCGCAATCCATAGCCGGCAATGTGTTCTTTTGCCCCTGGTTGTCGCCTGGCGCGCCTCCCCGCCGGAGGAGCCGTACCGCCGCCGGGCGGTACGGGAAGGGCGGGACCTTCCGGCCCCGCCCGCATATCCTCACGCCTCCGGCTCCAGCAGCTGGCAGAGGCGGGCCAGCATCTGAGCGACCTCCGCCCGCGTGAGGGGCGCGGCGGGGTCGTCGCCGCTCTCCACAACGCCGGCGTGCAGCGCCCAGCCCATGGCCTCTGCGGCCCAGGGGGCGGCCCCGGGGACGGCGGCGTTCTCCGGCGCAGCGCCCACGTCCAGTCCCAGGTACGCCGCGCTGCGGTAGAGCATCACCGCCATCTGCTCTCTGGTCACATCGTCCTCCGGCCCGAAGAGGCCGCCGCCGTAGCCCCCGATCAGCTTCGTCCGGGCGCACCAGGCCACGGCGGGGGTAAACCAGGACTCCGGCGGCGTGTCGGTGAAGGCCGCTTCGGCGGAGGCGGCGGGCCGTCCCGCCAGGTTGTAGAGAATCTGGGCCGCCATAGCCCGGCTCAGCCGGCCGTAGGGGGTAAACCGGCCCCCGCCCGTGTCCGACATCAGCCCCCGCCTGCGGACCTCGTGGACCGCCGCCGCGAAGGAGTCCTCCTCCGACACGTCAGTCAAAGGAAATTCCGGAAGCGGTACACCGCTTCCGGCGATGCCGGGGTTCCCGGCATCGCCGGTAAAACCCTCTGCCTTCCCCTCTGTTTGCCCCTCCTCCGACTCGGGCTGAGCCGGTGCGGGGACGGTCGGCCTGGGAGGCGGCAAAACCTCCTCCTCCTCCGGGAACATGGGCGCATGGGGCGGCTCCGGTTCCTGGGGCGGCTCCCCGCCGGGGACCTCCGGGATGTCCGGCTCATCGGAGGCGTCCGGTGTATCCGGCTCCTCCGGCTGGCTGGGTTCATCCGGCTTGTCCGGTACGTCCGGCTCCTCCGGCTCTTCAGGATTGTCCGGTTCCTCCGGTTCACCAGGATTGCCCGGTTCCTCCGGCACATCCGGTTCAACGGGACCGCCCGGTTCCTCCGGCTCTTCCGGCTCCTCCGGGTCGCCCGTATCGCCCGGCTCATCCGGATCGCCGGACTCATCCGGGTCATAGGAGTCGTCGGGCGCGCCGGGATCACCCTCCTCGTCTGGGTCCCCCTCCTCGCCGGCAAGGCGCGGAACGGCCCCCGCAGACAGGGGCGGAATGCCTCCCGCACTCCCCGCCGCCCTGGCGGCGGAGGCCGGTCCTGCGGTGAGGCAGAGTACAAGCAGCATGGTTACGGCGCACGTCAGAAGCTTTTTCATGGTCATGTCTCCTCTCGTCCTTTTGACATCTTTCTCTACTCATAGGGACGGGCGGAGCATGTCTGTTCACCTTCCGCGCAAAACAGCATGTCTGCTGTGCAAACCCGCAGAGGGAAGCAGACATGCCGCGCCTATTCTATTTTCTTTCCGCGCTCACCTCCTCCCTCCGTCCCGCACCGAAGTGCCGCTGCAGCCAGGCGTCGCAGTGCTGGACCCAGACGGCGCAGGGCACGGAGATGTGCCGGGCCTCATCCGGGGCAAAGGCGGTGTGGTCGGCCAGGGACTGGCCGTGGCGGCCGTGGGGGTAGATGCGCGCCTCCACGTCCACGCCCCTGGCCTCCAGCGCCTTGGCCAGCAGCAGGGTGTTCTCCATGGGGACACAGGTGTCGTCGGCAGTGTGCCAGAGAAAAAAGGGCGGCGCGCCGCGCCGGACCCGTTTTTCCAGAGAAACTATCTCCGCCAGCTCCTCCTCCCGGTCCCCCAGCAGGTTGTCCATGGAGCCCCGGTGGGCCATGGGTCCGCTGGTGACCACGGGATAGCACATGACCACCCCGTCCGGCCGGAAGGCGGCGGATTTCTTTTTCAGAGGCCTGTACACCTCCGGTTTGTTCCACATCAGCCCCGCGCAGCCCGCCAGGTGCCCCCCGGCGGAGAACCCCATGGGGATCACCGCCGCCGGGTCCGCGTGGTAGCGGCCGGCGTGGGTGCGCACGTAGTCGATGGCGGCCAGCAGCTGCCGCTGGGGCAGGGGCCAGAGCCCCCGCGGGGCCACGCGGTAGCGCAGGACGAAGGCGGCGTAGCCCAGCCCGGCGAAGCGCAGGGCCACCGGCTCCGCCTCCCGGTCAGAGAGGCAGTGGTAGCCGCCGCCGGGGCAGATGATGAGGGCGGGCCGCCGCCGGTCAGGCCCCAGCTCGGGGAAATTGGAGGGGGCATATGTAATCAGCTCCGCGGCCTCCTCCGCGCCGGGCACGGTGAGGCGGACGGTTTCGTGGAGCATGGCGGTTCTCCTTTCGATTGGGTGTATCAGCGAGCCAGCAGCACGGAGCCAGCGCTCCGGATGGACAGCACGTGACATGTGCCGGGCCCGGCCAGGGCCTCCATGGAGCCGGTGAAGTCCTCCAGCTGGTCCAGGGGGACGAAGGCCTGGATGGTTCCGGCGAAGCCGCCGCCGTGGATCCGGCAGGCCCCCCGGCCCGCCAGCAGCTCCTCCGCCGCGGCCAGCAGCACCGCCACCGGCTGGAACCGGCTGTCCTGGTAGCTGGACACGTTCTGCAAATACATGAACGAGGAGCGGCCCGACTGCCGGGTGAGGGCCAGGAAGGTCTCAAAATCCCCCCGCTCCAGGGCCTCCCGCTGGAGGGGGACCCGGCGGTCGTCGGCGAAGAAGTGGAGGGCCCGCAGCACGGCCCGGTCGCCGCAGACCGCCCGCAGATGGGGCAGCTGCTCCCAGAACTGCCGGGGGTCCGCCTCGCCCAGCGCCTGACAGCCCAGACAGAGGGCCACCTCCCCCATCTCCCGGGGGATGGCGGCGTAGTCGTCGGTGAGATCGGCGTGACTGGCGCGGCTGTCCACGATGCACAGGGCGTAGCCGTGGGCGGCCAGATCCACCTGGACCTTCCGCACGGCGGGGGCCCCGGGGTCCCGGAAGTCGGCGGAGATGACGCCCCCGGCGGCGCAGGAGAGCTGGTCCAGCAGCCCGCAGGGCTTGCCGAAGTAGACGTTCTCGGCGTACTGTCCCACCTGGGCCAGCTGGACGGGGGAGAGGGACGCATCGCAGAAGAGGTGGCTCATAATGGTGCACACCAGCACCTCAAAGGCGGCCGAGGAGCTCAGCCCGCTGCCCCGGAGCACCCGCGTGGTGGTGTAGGCGTCGAAGCCCCCCACGGCGTACCCCAGCCGGGTCAGCCGGGCGGCCACCCCCCGCACCAGAGACGGCGAGGAGCCCGTCTCCGCCGGGTGGATGGACAGGTCGTCCAGGTTCACCTCCGCAATGCGGTGGTGGCGGGACTTGATGCGGATGGTGCGGGAGCGGTTGGGGACCACGCAGGCGATAGTGTCCAGATTGACGCTGCCCGCCAGGGCGGCGCCCCGCTGGTGGTCGGTGTGGTTGCCGCCCAGCTCGGTGCGCCCCGGCGTGGAGAACAGCCAGGTGTCGGCGGACTCGTCACAGGGAAAGGTGCCGGCGTACTCCAGCACCAGCTCCCGCAGCCGGACGGCGGCCTCCGCCGCGCCGGCCCCATAGACCTGGGACAGGCGGCCCCGGAGGCCGCCGCCGGAAAGTTCTCGTAACAGTTCTCCTCGTCGCATGGGGTTTGCCCTCCATCCTGTATTTGATTTTTCGTTCCGGGGGTGCCTTTCTCCGCGCGCGCCGCGCGAGGGGGACATTCCTTCGTACACAAGCCGAAGGGGCTCGCGCTGGGATGTTGATTTTCTATTTTACCATTTCTCCCCGCGCCGCGCAAGGGCCGATGTGTAGAAAATGTCCATATTTTCGAAAAGTTTTTCCATCTCCTGTGCGTTTTCCACAAATCGGAGGGAAAAGCATTGACATTCAGGGCGAGTGGTTTATAATAGAGGACAACTGGGCCTCGCCGGCTCAGAAAATAGTGGTTATGATAGAGGCGCGGCCGCCATCAGTACCTCCCCGTAAACCGTCAGACAGCGGGGGAGGGAAAGGGAACGCCGCCGAAGCGCCCCTCCCGCTGTCTGGCGGGAGAGGAGGCTGGGCCGCCGGAGAACATCCGGCGGACTGTCACGGAAACGTGGAGAGCTGTCATGGCGGGTCTTGTTCGTGTTGTGCGTCCGGTCATGATTGCATCATGACTGGACTTTTGTTTTTAGGAGGAACACACATGAACACCCCAAGAACCAGACGGGCCCTCACCGCGGTGCTGGCCCTGTCGGCGGCCCTGGCGCTGACCGCCACCGCCTTCGCCTCGGAGGGCGAAGCGCCCCTCTCCAACATGTACGGCACCTTCATGGCCCTGGTGCCGCCTGTGGTGGCCATCGTCCTGGCCCTCATCACCAAGGAGGCCTACTCCTCCCTGTTCATCGGCGTGCTGGTGGGCGCGCTGTTCCAGTGCAACTTCGCCCCCGTCGCCACCCTGGACACCATGGTCAACCAGGGCTTTGTGGACGCCATCGCCGGCAACGCGGGCATCTTCCTGTTTCTGGTGCTGCTGGGCGTTATCGTGGCCCTGGTCAACGCCTCCGGCGGGTCCGCCGCCTTCGGCCGCTGGGCCCAGCGCAGCATCAGGACCCGCATGGGGGCCACCCTGGCCACCTTCGTGCTGGGCATTCTGATCTTCATCGACGACTACTTCAACTGCCTCACCGTGGGCAGCGTCATGCGCCCCGTCACCGACGGCCACAAAATCTCCCGGCCCAAGCTGGCCTACCTTATCGACGCCACCGCCGCCCCCGTGTGCATGATCGCCCCCGTGTCCTCCTGGGCCGCCGCCGTCTCCGGCGTGGCCGCCGACCTGGACACCGGCGTCTCCGGCATTGAGCTCTTCATCCGGGCCATCCCCTACAATTTCTATTCCCTTCTGACCTTTGTCTTCATCATCGGCCTGGCCGTGATGCGCTTCGACTACGGCCCCATGAAGCTGTGGGAGGACAAGGCCCTGAACAAGGGCGAGCTGGGCGCGCTGGAGGGCAGCGCCTCCGGCGAGGGCAGCGGCAAGGGCAGGGTCCTGGACCTCATCATCCCGGTGATCATTCTCTTCGCGCTGTGCACCGTGGGCATGATCTACGTGGGCGGCTTCTTCGGCGTGGACGCCTGGGGCGGCACGGACTGCGCCGGCGACTTCATCGGGGCCTTCGGCAACACCGACGCCTTCATCGGCCTGCCCTGGGGCGGCCTGGTCTCCCTGGTGCTCATCGTCGTCTACCTGGTGGCCCGTCGGGTGCTGACCTTCAAGGAGGCCATGGCCTGCGTGCCCAAGGGCTTCATCGCCATGGTGCCCCCCATCACCATCCTCACCCTGGCCGTGAGCCTGAAGAGCATGACCAGCGCCCTGGGGGCGGACGTGTTTGTGGAGGGCGTGATGAAGGGCGCTTCCCAGGGCCTCTACAGCCTGCTGCCCGCCGTCATCTTTGTGGTGGCCTGCCTGCTGGCCTTCGCCTCCGGCACCAGCTGGGGCACCTTCGGCATTCTCATCCCCATCGTGGTGGCGGTCTTCGAGCCCAGCAGCACCCTGCTGACTGTGGGCATCTCCGCCTGCCTGGCCGGGGCCGTGTGCGGCGACCACTGCTCCCCCATCTCCGACACCACCATCATGGCCTCCGCCGGGGCCCAGTGCGACCACGTGACCCACGTGTCCACCCAGCTGCCCTACGCCGTCACAGTGGCGGCGGTGAGCTTCGTGTGCTTCATCATCGCCGGGTTTGTCCAGAACGCCGTCATCTGCCTGGCCCTGGGCGCGGTGCTGACCGTTGGCGCGCTGGTTGTGCTCAAGCGGGTGGATGCGCAGAAGGAGTGAACCGCGCCGGCCCGAAAAAGATAGGAGAAAGCCGTCCGCAGGTACCCTTCGGGTGTCTGCGGACGGCTTTCTATTGATTGAGATATACGATTCTACGACTTTTTATGGCGGATGTCCATAATCTCCGCAGCCGCCAAATAGAAGATACCCACTGCGAGGCATACGGCGCTGGCGGTCGGGAGGAAAGGCCCGATACACTCCAGTATATACGAAAAGGAGCCGGGACTGTGCTTGGAGGAGCCGGCTGACCAGATGGCCGCGCACAGGTATTGGGAGATGAGCAGCAGTGTGGACAAGATGCAAAACACAACGCCAGCGGCTCTACGGTTCATGAAGTATCAATCCTTTCTATTACATGCTGTCTTCTACAATTCCATCCAATTCATTCATGATAACACGAGGAAGATATACGCGGGCAGTTGTCGTAGACAAGACCGCTGTGTATGGGGGCGCATCAATCGGGACCCGGTGTCCTGCTGTGCTATTGGATATTCTGCATCTCATGCCATTCATTTCCACTTTCCAGCAAAAATTTTTTGTTCATATTTTCTGCCTGCTGCAAGTGAAGCAGGCAATATCTCTGATACACAACAGCGATGTATATATTACATTTATACATCATACAAAATGATGGAACAAAAGTCAACCACCTCGGATTTACAATGGTGTCAACCGGCGGTTGCACTTTGAATTTTTATCAGAGAACCTCCCCTTGGACAGAAAAAAAGCGCCGCAGGAAGAAAAACTTCTTCCTGCGGCGCTCTCTATCCGGCGGGAGGGCTCACGGCTCCCCGAACAGGAACTCATCCCTCCAGTACTGCTGCAAATACAGCAGCCCCTGGAACAAATCCTCCCTCTCCGGAGGAATCTCCTCCACCAGCCGGCCGTCTACCACATAGCGGTCCTTAATGCTGACGACGGGGAAAACATCCATCAGCCGGTCCATGGCCTGGGTGAAGGCGGGGCCCTTCCAGCCCAGCTGGCGGAAGACCAGATTCATCAGGTAGCAGGGGGAGATGTCGGGCCCCTCGCCCTGGACGCTGCTGCCCAGGACCTCCTTGGCCGCGTCGTTGGCCCAGATGAGATAGCGGGTGGAGAAGTGGTTGAGAAAGCCCTCCTCCGTGCTCAGATCCAGGTTGACGCCCATCTCCTCGTAAAAGGACTTGTTGTCCCCCATCCAGGGCAGATGGTCGCCGAAGGTCACCAGCACCACCGGCTCCGGGTCCTTCCTGAGCCGGTCCATCAGGTCGGCCAGCTGCTGGTCCGTGTTCCAGATGGTGGTCAGGTAGTCGTCCATGGCGTTGCGGCACTCCAGGCTGTAGTCCTCCGACAGGCACTTGCGGGCACCTGTGTCCCAGGTGGCATAGGGGCCGTGGCTCTCCACGTTGACGGAGAAGGAGAAGTAGGGTTTTCCCGTGGCCTTGTTGGCCTGGAAGTCCTGGTAAATCTCCGGCAGGAGCACGGCGTCCTCGGGGTAGGTGGCGGAGGAGAAGCGGTCAAAATCCCCCTCCAAAAAGCGGTAGCGCTCAAAGCCCAGGTTGGCGTTGACGTTCACCCGGTTGTAGAACCAGCTGTAGTAGGGGTGGCAGCCCTCCGTTGTGTAGCCCTGCCGGCGGAGGTACCAGACGTAGGAGTTGGTGGGAATCCGGTACTCCCGCACCCGCTGGCTGCCGGTGAGGAAGCTGCGCTCGGTGTCGATGGTGCCCCCGGCGAAGATGTTGGTCACCAGATTGCCGGTATAGCTCTCCGCCTCCAGGGCGTGGTAGAGGTCGTAGCCGCTGACGTCCAGGCCCTTGATGCCGAAGCGGGAGAAGTCGGCGTAGGCCTCCCGCATGATGGCGATAACGTTCACCTTCCGCTCCTCGGGGATGTCCTCGTCCTGGTACCCCTCCAGCATGGCTCCGCCCTTCCCCCGGCTGTAGCCTTCGGGAGGCGTCTCCACAAAGTCGCTGATGCTGTGGAGAAAGGGGTAGAGAAAACCGCGGGATATGTAGTCCTCGGTGGGGTTCCAGCGGGTGACGCACTCGTAGTTTTTGATGGAGTCGTAGAGCTCCTGGTCCAGATAGACCGGTGAGAGGACGGCGGCGCACGCCAGGGCCGCCAGGCACAAGGCCAGGCGCTGCCGCCAGCTCTCCAGCCGGCCCCGGGTCAGCCCCAGCAGCAGCAGCGTCCCCAGCAGCAGGCAGCCCAAGGCCGCCGCCACCCGCTTGTCCACAAACAGCTCGTAGCGGCCGCCGGTGGTCATGGCGCCGGCCTCCCGCACGATCAGCAGGTCCTCGAAGTGGAGGGGATCTCCCCGGAAGTGGAGCTTGTAGTAGCTGCCCAGGCTGAAGCCCAGAGCAACGCCGCCGCCCAGCAGAAAGCCCGCCCAGGTCCTGCCCGTGATGCCGTAGCACAGAAGCATCAGCAGCGCCACAGGCAGGATGTTCAGCACAGCGATCTGCCAGATCCGGAAGTAGCCCAGAAACACCCCCCACATGTAGGGGCCGTAGGCGCACAGCAGCAGCACCGCCCCCAGTCCGGCGGCGGCGCACAGCAGCAGCAGAACCCGGTAGAGATAGAAAACTCCCCTCTTCCACAGGGGCCAGCCGGGCTCCTCCGCCCGGCGCAGAACAAATACGGCGTCAAAAAAGCGTTCCAATCCATCACCTTCCCCGCCGCCGGAAAACCGGCGGCGTATGCGTTATGTGTTTGGACATATTATACCCAACTTCGACAGCCAAGGCAAGGGGACAGATTTTAGGAATTGTTTATGATTTGTTTGGAAAACGGCGCGGGCGGGTCAGTGGCCGGCGGGCTTCCGCTCCAGCATGTCCCGCTCCGTGGTCAGATCCGAATGGAGCAGGGCGGCGAAGACGACGGCGAAGGGCAGCAGCGTCACCCAGACGGCCCGCTCCGCCAGCAGCCGGCAGCACAGGGCCCCGGCCACGGAGCCGGCGGTAAAAAAAGCCAGCATCTGGGCGTGCCGCAGCAGCTTTCGCCGGTGGGTGTGATCGCCGGTGCGGCGGTGGGCCAGCTCCTTGGCCAGGCCCACGCCGATCTGCCGGATGTGGTTGGTGGCGAAGGTGGTGGCCATGGGGACCCCCTCCGCCTGGCGGAAGGTGTTGTACTGCATGGAGGCGATGAAGTTGATGATTACCTGGGAGATCTGCACCGGCGCGGACAGGGGGATGAGCCCCACCAGGGCCGCCGCCAGCATCTCAATGGCGATCAGCAGGGTGTCCCAGCGCAGGGGCAGGCGGCGCTTGACGGGGTTGGGCAGCAGCTCCGACACCAGCGCGCCCAGAATGTAGGCGGAGATGGGGATCAGATAGTACAGCGCCTGCCCCCACTCCCCCGCGCCGAGGGCCAGGCCCATCAGCACCACGTTCCCCGTCTGGGCGTTGCAGAAGACGTTTCCCCGCAGAAGGTAGGTGTACGCGCCGAAAAAGCCGGCGACGGCCATCAGGACGTCGTAGACCCAGTTGCGCTCGCACATGAGAAAATAGGGGCGGGATGTCGGCTGCTCCGCCATGGCGTACACCTCCCTGCGATGCATGCGGCGTGCTGCGGCCCGCCTTGGGCGGCCGGGCCGCGCGGGTCAAGTATAGCACCGGGGGCGGGGGATTGCAAGGGGGCGGGACGGGGGATTTTCCGTGTGCTGCCATATGTGGTTGTCAAGGTACGCTCTGTGCGGTCTTCTTGACCCCGCCGCACGCGGCCCGGTACCTGGCCTGGTCGCACTTACTTTCGGACTTGGTTACCGCGGTGGTGGTGCTCCCTACAATAAGGGGGCGGAAAAAGAGGGAAGTTGCACGCCGCGGTGCAACCTCCCCTGAAAATGGCCGCCGGAGTCAGGCCAGCAGGGCGTCCAGGTCCTCGATCTCCAGGTCCGGCTGGAGGGCCAGATTCAGGCCGTAGCCCACCACCTTGGCCAGCTCCCGGATTTTGGCGTCGATGCTGTCCGGGGTGACGAAGAGGCGGCGGCCCCGGCCCGCCAGCAGGGGGGCCTCCTCCGCGCCGCTGTCCGCCAGCAGGTCCCTGGCCACGGTCTCCGCGTCCACCACCGTGGGCACCCCCACCGACAGAACCGGCACCCCCAGGGTCTCCCGGTTCAGGGCCATGCGGTGGTTGCCCACGCCGCTGCCGGGGATGAGGCCCGTGTCGGAGAGCTGCACGGTGCTGCACAGCCGGTCCAGGCCGCGGGCGGCCAGGGCGTCGATGAGGACCACCGCCGCCGGCTTCACGTGCTCCGCCGCGCCGCGGACCCACTCCGCCACCTCCAGCCCCGTGGTCCCCAGCACCCCGGCCCCCAGCCCCGCCACCGGCCGGAAGCCCGGCAGGACCTCCTGGAGGTGGCGGGTGATGAGCAGATGGTCCAGCGTCCGGGGGCCCAGGGCGTCGGGGGTCATGGCCGGGTTGCCCAGCCCCGCCGCCAGCACGGGGCCCTCCGGCAGCAGGGGGGCCAGCAGCTCCGCCATCGCCCGGACCACACGGGCGAATATCCCCTCCTCCCGCCGCCAGAGGGCGGCCACGTCCAGGGTGAGGTAGACTCCAGGGGGCTTCCCCAGCGCCCGCTCCCCCTCGGCGTCCAGAATCTCCACGCGGGCGACGGGGAGGCCCTGGGCCTCCTCGTCACGGGCCCGCACGCCGGGCAGGCGGGTGGTCTCCCCGGCGCTCTCCCGCCAGAGGTCCCGGGCCTCGGCGGCCAGGTCGGTGCGAATGGTCAGCATAAATTGCGTTCCCCCGTTTCTCAGAGCACAAAATCTGGTGGTTCCCCCCTAGTCTTCCGCGCCCTGCGGGAAATATGTAAAAAAAGAAAAGAAAATTCAAAAAATTCCTTGCAATTTACGGAGAGCCGTGCTAAAATACTATTCTGCGTGGAGGAGTCTGTTTTGGACGCCCCCATAGCCCCTATTGGAGGAGGTGTTTGGTTTGCCGAATATCAAGTCCGCGAAGAAGCGCGTGCTGGTGGCCCAGGCCCGCAACGCCCGCAACAAGGCCGAGAGGTCCGCGATGAAAACCGCCGTGAAGAAGTTTGAGGCCGCTGCCGCAAATGGCAATCGCACCGAGGCCGAGGGCGCTTACAAGGTCGCGGTGAAGGCCGTGGACAAGGCTGCCGCCAAGGGTATTCTGCACAGGAACAATGCCGCTCACAAAAAGAGCGCCATGACCCTGAAGCTGAACCAGGTTGGCTGACTGCTCACCAGACAAGAAGGTAAGGACCACCCCGATGGGGCGGTCCTTTTCTTTTGCGCGCCGGGCAGTCCTTATACCTCCGCCAGCTCCCCCAGCAGGAGGCCGTCCCGGACGCCGGTGATGCGGGTGGGGCGCACCTGGTTGCGCAGGTTCTCCCCCGCCGCCAGGACGGTCATGTAGTTCTCCCCGTGGCCCTGGCAGAGCCCGCCGCCGGCGGGCTGCTCGTAGAGCACGGAGAGGGTCCGGCCCACACAGGCATGCAGATAGGCGGCGTGGAGCTCCGCCGCCAGGGCGGCGGCCTCCCCGGCCCGGCGGTCCTTCACCGGGCCCGGCACCTGCTCCATGGCCGCCGCCGGGGTGCCGGGGCGAATGGAGTAGGGGAAGATGTGCATCTCCGCAAAGGCGCACTGGCGGACGAAGTCCAAGGTGGCGGCAAACTCCGCCTCCGTCTCGCCGGGGAAGCCCACGATGAGATCCGTGGTGACGGCGGGGCGGTCGAAGCAGGCGTTGAGCAGCGCAACGCTCTCCCGATACCGCCCGGTGTCGTATTTCCGGTTCATGCGCCCCAGGGTGGCGTCGCAGCCGGACTGGAGGGACAGGTGGAAGTGGGGGCAGAGACCGGGCAGGGCCGCCCCACGGCGGCAGAAGTCCTCCGTAATGGTCCTGGGCTCCAGGGAGCCCAGGCGCACCCGCAGATCTCCCGCCTCCCGGCAGACGGCCTCCACCAGGTCCATGAGGCCCGGCCGCCCCGGCAGGTCCCGGCCCCAGGAGGAGATCTCGATGCCCGTGATGACGAGCTCCCGGTAGCCCTCCTCCCGCAGGCGGCGGACCTCGGCGGCGGCCGCCGCCAGGGGCAGGGAGCGCACCGGGCCCCTGGCGTAGGGGATGATGCAGTAGGAGCAGAAGTTGACGCACCCGTCCTCCACCTTCAGCATGGCACGGGTCCTGGCGGCCAGGCCGCCGGCGGGCAGGGCCTCGAAGGTCCGCCGGTCCAGGGCCCGGTCCAGGGCCACCACCGGCGCGCGCTCCCGGACGGCGGACTCCAGCAGATCCAGGAATTTCATCCGGTCCCCGGTGCCGGCGATGAGGTCCACGTCCAGGCCCGCCGCGTCCTCGGGGTGGGTCTGGGGGTAGCAGCCGCACACCGCCACCACGGCGGCGGGGCTCCGCTTCCTGGCCCGGCGGATCATCTGCCGGGACTTCTTGTCGCTGACGGCGGTGACGGAGCAGGTGTTGACCACGTAGGCGTCCGCCGGGCCCTCGAAGGGCGTCAGGACATGGCCGCGGCGTGTCAGCTCCCGCTCCATGGCCGCCGTCTCGTACTGGTTGACCTTGCAGCCCAAGGTGTAGATGGCGATATTCATCCCGGCCTCCTCTTGCTTTTTCGGGCGAATTGTAGTATCATAAAAAATTGACTTTGCGGCGGCTTGCGGCTCCCCGGCGCGCCGCGGGCCGCAGGCGACGGACCCATTATAGTATACATTGCCCGCCCTGACAAGCGGGAGTTTCACAGGCGCGCCGCGGTCCCGCCCTGGGGGCCGCCGGCGGAGTGCCGGGGACGGAAGCAAACGAGGAGGTACGGCATGCTGACAGCAGAACTGCGCCCCGAGAGGAGCGCCGACCATCGGGCGGTGGAGGAGCTGACACGCGACGCCTTCTGGAACCACTATGCCCCCGGCTGCGTGGAGCACTATCTGGCCCACGTCCTGCGCACTTCCCCGGACTTTGTGCCGGAGCTGGACTATGTGGCCGTCTGCGGCGGCCAGGTCGCGGGCAGCATCATGTATACCAGGGCGGGCGTCGTCCTGGACCGGGGCGGGCGGCGGGAGGTCCTCTGCTTCGGCCCCCTGGCGGTGGCGCCGGCCCTCCAGGGGCGGGGCGTGGGCGGCCGGCTGGTCCGGCACACGGCGGATCTGGCCCGAGAGCTGGGGTACGCCGCCATCCTGATCTTCGGCGATCCGGACTACTACGCCCGCTTCGGCTTCCGGCCGGCGGAGGCCTTCGGCATCGGCGCGTCCTGGGGGGACTACGCCGCCGCCCTCCAGGCCCTGGAGCTCCGGCCCGGCGCCCTGGCGGACTGCGCCGGCCACTTTGTGGAGAGCGACGCCTTTCAGGTGGACCCGGACCGGGCCGCCGCCTTCGACCGGGACTTTCCCCCTAGGGAGCGGCTGTCCGGCCTGCCCAGCCAGCAGAAATTTCAGGAGATCGCGTCCCGGACCCGGCCCCGCCGGGCCGGACAGTAGAGGAGAGTCGCCATGCACTATTTGGACCACGCCGCCACCACCCCCGTGCCGCCCCAGGTGGCCCAGGCCATGGCGGAGGCGCTGACGGAGAATTTCGGCAACCCCTCGGCCCAGTACGAGCTGGGCCGGAAGGCCAGGGACCTGGTGGAGCAGGGGCGCGGGTGCGTCGCCGCCGCCCTGGGGTGCCGGCCGGCGCAGGTGGCGTTCACCTCCTGCGGCACGGAGGGGGACAACTGGGCCATCCTGGCCGCCCTCCACCAGAACCGCCGGACGGGACGGCACATCGTCACCACCGCCGTGGAGCACAGCGCGGTGCTCCAGTGCGTCAAGCGGCTGGAGCAGGAGGGCTGCGCGGTCACCTATGTGCGGCCCGACAGCGCGGGGCGCGTCACGGCGGGGCAGGTGCTGGCCGCCCTCCGGGAGGACACGGCCCTGGTCAGCGTCATGCTGGTCAACAACGAGACCGGGGCCCGCTTCCCGGTGGAGGAGATCGCCGCGGGGCTCCGGGGGCACCCCGCCCTGCTCCACACCGACGCGGTCCAGGGGTTTTTGAAGGTCCCCTTTACCGCCGGGAGCCTGGGGGCGGACTTTGTCACCCTCTCCGCCCACAAGCTGGGGGGGCCCAAGGGAATCGGGGCCCTCTACATCGGCGGCAGGGCCCGGAACACCCGGCCCCTGCTGGTGGGCGGCGGCCAGGAGTCCGGCCTCCGGCCCGGCACCGAGGCCGTCGCGCAGATCGCCGGCTTTGCCAAGGCGGTGGAGCTGCGCTGCGCCCGTCTGGAGGAGGTCAACGCCCACATGGCCGCCTGCCGGGACTACGCCCGCCGGCGGCTGGGGGATATACCCGGCCTGCAGTTCATCGGGCCCGCCGACGCACCCCACATCCTGTCCTTTTCCCTCCCCGGCTACCCCAGCCAGAACCTGGTCAGCGAGCTGAGCGGGCGGGAGATCTACATCTCCGCCGGATCCGCCTGCCACAGAGGGAAGGTGAGCCACGTGCTCAGCGCCATGGGGGTGGAGCGGCGGACCGCCGCCGGGACGGTGCGGGTCAGCTTTGGGCCGGAGACGGTGCGGGGGGATATTGACGCGCTGGCGGAGGCCGTGGCGGAGCATAGGGAGATGAGGTTTCCTATGCTGTGAGTCGAGCTGGAAGATATGTTGCTCTATGTAAATTTGAGTGAGAGAAGCCCCTTCCCAACTAACCTGAAATTAGATGGGAAGGGGTTGTTTTGTCTTTAAGTGCTGTCTACTACTTACGTCTTACTCCGAAAGGCCCAAAAGCGCTGTCCAACATAGTTCAAAGCGGTATAGAGACACATACCCGCCAGCATCGCCGCATTTTCCTGTATATTTACCGGCTGTCCGGCCAGTGCGTGCAGCGTCAGGGGCTTCGCGATTCCGTAGGCCAGCAGGTAGCACACCGCTACGTTGACCGCAAAGCGAATTACCTGCTTCCAGGAGCGCTCGTGGTTTTGAAAGGTGAAATACTTGTTGAGGAAAAAACTGACAACGCCTCCCACTATGTAGTTTGCC
>CAJTOM010000015.1 GCA_910577915.1 uncultured Oscillospiraceae bacterium | reverse complement strand
GGGCCAGAAACAGCACCCCGATTACCAGGCGCAGCACAAACAGCGCGCCCCCGCCCCCGCCGTACCACAGCCAGGCCGCTCCGGCGGGCAGGACCAGAAACAGGCAGAACACCAGATTCTCCGCGTACAGCGCCGTCAGCTTGGACCCCAGCACCGCCACAGCGGGCACCGGCATGGACAGCAGCAGATCTGCGTCCCGCCCGCCGAACACCACCCCCTGGGCGGCAAAGGCGGTGAAGACCACCCCGGCGATCACCGCCTGGGCCGGCATCAGCACCAGCACCAGGTGCAGCGCGCCGGTTCCGGACAGCTGACCGCCCAGCGCGAAGCTGTAAGAGCCGGACATGCAGACGCACAGAACCGCCGCCAGCAGCAGCGCCGCCCACACGGAGGCGGCCCTCTTCCGGCTGCCCCCCACCCGCAGGGAGCTCAGCAGCGCCCGCAGCTGGACCCGCGCCAGCACCAAAAACTTTTTCATAACCCCCATCCTTTCTCCGCTGGAACCGTAATACAGGGAAAACAGCAGCATCCGCAGCCGGGTGCGCACCCAGACGGCCCGCTCATTCACGACTCTTCTCCATCATACCCAGGAACACGTCCTCCAGGCTGGAGTCCCCCACCACCTGGTCCGTGGGGCCGCGGCGCACCAGACGGCCATCCTGGATGATGGCGATGGTGTCGCAGAGCTTCTCCGCCACCTCCAGCACATGGGTGGAGAAAAACACCGCGCCCCCCGCCGCGCACACCTCCCGGAGATACCCCTTGAGCAGATGGGCCGCCGCCGGGTCCAAGCCCACGAAGGGCTCGTCCAGCACCAGCAGCTTCGGGCGGCGGATGAGGGCGGAGATGAGGGAGAGCTTCTGCTTCATGCCGTGGGAGTAGCCCGCCACGGCGCTCCCCAAGTCCGCTGTCAGCTGAAAGGCATCGGCGTACTGCCGGATGCGCTCCTCCCGCTCGCGGGCGGAGAGGCCGTACAGATCTGCGATGAAATTGAGATAGTCAATGCCGCTCATAAACTCGTAGAGGTCCGGGTTGTCCGGCAGAAAGGCGGTGATGGACTTGGCCGCCACCGGCTCGCGGCGGATGTCATGGCCGCCGACGGTGATGCTCCCCTCCGTGAAGCTCATCACCCCCGCCACCGCCCGGAGAGTGGTGGTCTTGCCCGCGCCGTTGCGGCCGATAAAGCCGCAGATCTCCCCCGCCGGGACGTGGAGCGACAGGTCCCTTACGGCGGTCTTGCCGCCGGGGTAGGTCTTGGTATAGTGGGATATGGTCAGCATGGATGAAGCCCTCCTTTTTGGTTTGTCCGGGGGCATCGTACACCCTCCAGCCGGCGGAATGTCAAGAGTTTTGTCAAATTTTTTCTACTTTTATCAACCTTCCACCGGGGGGAAGGGGTTTTGGGGGAGGGGATATTGCGCCTTGGCGGAGGGCAAAAAGGGCCCGGCGGAGACATCCGCCGGGCCCTCGCCGTCCGCCGCCCTATGCGGCAGTCAGCGTCAGGTCGCTGTCAATCATGCTCGCTTCTATATCACACGCGCCATTGCCGCTGACATACGTATTGCCGTCGCGGTTCAAGACGAAGCTGTCAGCGCTCAGGTTTCCGCCAATGTTCGAATACTCCAGCGTGAATCCCAGCGCCGGGGGGAGCTCCAGCAGGGCGCTCCCTCCTATGAAGCTCAGTTCAATGTCCTCCGCTCCGGACACGTTCAGGCGCATATTCCCATCAACCGCGCTGACCGCCGCGTCCTTGCAGGCCAGCTCGAAGTCCATGTCGCCGTCGGTGACGTTCACCTCCAGATCCTCCAGCCGGAGGCCGCGGACCTGGGCGTCTGTGGAGACAAGGTTCAGCGTCAGGTCCTCCAGCAGAGCGGCGGGCACTGTCATCTGCAGCTTCTTCCCGTAGGAGATCTTCGTGTTGATGGATTTCCGGCGAAATCGGATGTATAATGTATCATCATCTATTTTGTAGACCATCTTGACCTCGTCGGTCAGCTCCACGCTGGCGCTTTCCGAGAAGGTCACCGTTTGATCCGTTCCCGCCTGAATCTCCACATGGCCGCTCACCCAGTCCACCTCGATGTCCTTGATGCCCGCCGCAGGCAGGGAGACGGTCTCGCCGGGGTAGTCGTAGCTGTAGCTGCCGGCGGGCTCCACCCAGGCGCTCCAGTCCTCCCAGTCCTCCCAATCTTCCCAGTCCTCCCAGTCGGACCAATCAGACCAGCTGCTGCCGTTCATCCCGATGCCGCCGGGCCCTATGGAAAAGGAGTCTTCACCGTCATTAATCTCCACACCGTTGGGACCAACGCGGATAGAATCGACGCCGTCATTGATCTCCACGCCGTTGGGACCGATATGGATGCCGTCGGCCGTGTCACCGTGGGGCACCTGCCCCTCCGACGAGATGGTGTTGGAGCCCCGGTCCATCTCCTTATCGGATATGCCGGGCTTAGGAAGATTCCCGTTATGGAGCTTCCCGGCTGCCACCAGCACCACGGCCACGATGGCGGCGGTCCACAGGCCGATCTGGGCGATCTTCCGCCAGTTTCCGGCGGGAGGCGCGGGGGCGGCGGCCGGCGGCGTCTGGGGCTCCGCAGCCCTGAGAACCGGGCCGGGGGCCGCGGGCGCCTGACCCTCCTCCTGGAGGATGCGGCCGGCGATGGTGTCCACGTCCTCCAGACTGGCCACCGCCTCCTCCTCGCTCATGCCCTCCTCCATGCGGTCCATCAGCATCTCCGCATAGTAGGTCAGGTGCTGTTCGGCCTGCTCCTTGCTCATGCTTCCCAGGCGGCGGTACAACTCATTAAGAAACTGCGCGCGTGTCATCTTCAGCACACTCCTTTATTAAATCATATATCCGCAGGATTTCCGGCCAGCTTGTCAGAAACTGGTCGATCAGACGGACGCCGCCGTCGGCAATGCGGTAGAACTTGCGCAGGCGGCCGTTGTGCTCCACGGAATAGACCGTCAGACAGCCCCCCGCCTCCAGCCGGCGCAGAATGGGGTACAACGTCGACTCCGAAATTTCGATACAGCCGGACAGATCCTTGATCAGCTGGTAGCCATAGGAGTCCTCCCTGCGCAGAATAGACAGTACGCACACGTCCAAAAGCCCTCTCTTCAGCTGCGGGTCGATCACAGCAACACCCCCCTTCGCATATTACTATACACCGCATTGCATCGTCTGTCAAGAGGGATCTGGGATTTTTTCCAAATCGGAACAGCCGGCGGAGGCGGAGGGCCTCTGCCGGCTGTTCTGCGGCTATTTTCTGCGCAGGCGGAGCGTCACGCCCCACGCCAGACTGCACCGGGCGATGGGAAAGGACTGGTTCCTCGGCCCTCCATCTGTCAGTTTGCTCCCTGATACCACATCCCCGGCGGCTCCTCCACTTTTTTCGTTGCTCTTTTGGGAGAAATGGTGTAGAATATCTGTAAACGCGCATCTGCAAAGGAGAACTTCCTATGAAACTCGACTTTATCAACGCCGGCCAGATCGTCAATACCCACGGCATCCGGGGGGAAATCAAGCTGCTCCCCCAGGGGGTGGACGCGGAGGACCTGACCGGGTGCAAAACCTTCCACATCGGCGGCCAGCCCTGGGAGTGCGCCGCCAGCCGGATCCACAAGGGCTGCCTGCTGGTGAAGCTGCGGGGCGTAGACGACATGGACGCCGCCCTGGCCCTCAAGGGCAGGGCCGTCACCGTCCGGCGGGAGGACGTCCCCCTGCCGGAGGGGCAGTATTTCGACCAGGAGCTGGCGGGCCTCACCGCCCGGGACGCAGAGACCGGCGAGGTGCTGGGGACGGTGGAGGAGGTCCTCACCTACCCCGCCCACAAAATCTACGTGGTCCGGGGCGGGAAGGACGAGTACCTCGTGCCCGCCGTGCCGGCCTTCATCGCCGGTATCGACATGGAGGGAGGATGCGTGGACATCCACATGATGGAGGGGCTGGGGACCCATGGAACCTAGATCCGCTCCCTCCCGGCCCTGCGCCGGCTCCGCCATCGGGCGGAACATATTCCATTTTCAGGGGAGAACATATGAGAATTGACATCATGACCCTGTTCCCCGAAACTGTGGGGGACATGATGAACGAGTCCATCCTGGGCAGGGCCCAGGAGCGGGGCTATATCCGCATCGACGCCCACCAGATCCGGGACTTTACCGTCAACAAGCAGAAGCAGGTGGACGACTACCCCTACGGCGGCGGCCGGGGGGCGGTGATGCAGGCGGACCCCCTCTACCGGTGCTGGGCCCACATCAGGGAGCGCTTCGGCACGGAGAAAACCCGCACCATCTACCTCTCCCCCTGCGGGACCACCTTCTCCCAGGCCAAAGCCCGGCAGCTGCTGGCGGACTACGACCATCTGATCCTGGTCTGCGGCCACTACGAGGGCATCGACGAGCGGTTCATCGAGGAGTGTGTGGACGAGGAGATCTCCCTGGGGGATTTCGTCCTCACCGGCGGGGAGATCCCCGCCATGGCGGTGGCGGACGCGGTGTGCCGGATGGTCCCCGGCGTGCTGCCGGAGGCCGCCTGCTACGAGGAGGAGAGCCACTGGAGCGGCCTTCTGGAGTACCCCCAGTACAGCCGCCCCGAGGAGTGGCACGGCAGACGGGTGCCGGAGGTGCTCCTCAGCGGCCACCACGCCAACGTGGCCCGGTGGCGGAAACAGCAGTCCATGCTCCGCACCCTCCGCCGCCGGCCCGACATGTTCCGGGAGGCGGATTTTCAGGGCTCCAAGCAGGACCGAAAGCTGCTCGCGGAGGTCTATGAGGTGCTGCGGGAGGAGCGGGCGGCGGACTCAACCGCCGGTTTACCCGGTGAATCGACTGATTAGCGGTTGCTTTTTCCGAAAAAAGCGACCTACAATGGGGTAAACACCACACGAGGAGGACATCACCATGGAAGAGTTGAAGATTGGCCTGTTTATCCGGGACCGGCGGCTGGAGCTGGGCCTCACCCAGCAGCAGCTGGCGGAGAAGCTGAACATCACCGACAAGGCCGTCAGCAAGTGGGAGCGCGCTGTGAGCTATCCGGACATCACAATCCTCCGGGAGCTGGCGGCGGCACTGGAGGTCAGCGTCGCCGAGCTGCTGGCGGGAGAGCGGGACCCGCGGCCGGCCCAGCCGCCGGCGGCGGTGGAGGACATGGTGGTGGAGACCGTGTCCTACGCCGAGACGGCCCGGCGGAAAAACGGCGGCTGGCGGTTCTGGGCCTTTGCCGCCCTCACCTCCGCCTGTCTCGTGGCGGTCCTGGTGTGCCTCATTATCTTTTTTGCCGTCCCCTCCGTGCGCAGAGCCATGCTCATTGCCATCCGCTCCATCGCCCTGGGCTGGGCAGTGTGTTACCCCCTGCTGCGGGTGGAGCGCTACCCGGTCCGCCGGTCTCTGACCATTCTCTCCTTGGCCCTGCTCCCCTACCTGGCCAGCCTGCACCCCGTCCTGATGGAAAAGCGCTTTCTGGCCGTCGAGCTGCTGAGCCTGCTCTTCCTGTGGGGGGCCTACTTCATCTCCGTGCGGTACCGGCAGCAGAGGCTGCTGGCCACGGGCTGGATCCTGCTGCTGGGCGGCCTGCTGTCGATGGCCATCACCCTGATGGTGAGCGGCCAGTTCTCCCATTTTATCTCCGGCATCACCCTGGCGAGCTCCGGCGGGGGACTCCTGCTGGGCTGCGCCTGGCAGCCCTGGCTCCGGTTCAGCCGGCCCACAAAATAACCGCTGCCGCCCCCTTTCCGGCCGCGCCGGGAAGGGGGTTTTTGCGCCCTCCGGCTGTAACTTTTGTAACCATCTCTGTAACTATTTTTTGTCACACAGGCAGTTTTTCCCTCGTCATAACACCAAATACTAGGTTTTATGTCGACCATTACATAGGAAATATGGGAAAAACACTTGACAAATCGGGGTTTTTCCGCTATACTACACGAAGTTTTCAAAAAAGTAACAAAAGTTACAATTCGGCGCATACACTGTTTAGGCGAAGGAAATTTTGGTGATCCTTTCCTAAAAGGCCGGCATGGCGGAGGGCGGTTTACCCGCGCGTCCGCCGGCATGGAACAACGCAGGGATTCTATGCTTTGCCCTTTTTTGAAAACCATGGAGGTTCAAGTATCATGTTTGAAAGAAGCAAGAAAGCCATGTCCGGCGCGATGTGGCTGATCGCTGTCGCAGCTGTACCGGCTCTCTCCGTTCTGGCACTCTCCCTCACCCCCCACCCCCACGACAACGACGCCAGCGCCCTCTACGTGGTGTCCAACGACGCCTACGTCCATGTGGACGAGCTGGCGGGCGACGTATTCCTCACCGACGGCTCCGACGGCCTGGTCTCCCGCAGGGAGGGCAGCGAGCTGCAGCTCACCGCCGGACGGAACGCCGCCGTCTCCCACCAGGGCGCCACCCGCTACACCGTCACCGAGGACGAGACGGTCAGCGAGCTCCTGGAGCGGCTGGCGATCTATCCCAGCCCCCTGGAGATGGTCTCTCTGGCCTATCTGGACGACCTTCTGGAGATCCGCATTGACTCCGAATTTGTCTTCTATGAGCACATTTCCACCGTAACCGAGCACGAGATCGTCTATCAGTACAACGACCAGAAGCCCGACTGGCAGGAGACCGTCCTGCAGGAGGGGGCGGACGGCGAATACCGGGAGGTCTACGAGGTCATCTATCAGGACGGCGAGGAGACCGGGCGGCACCTCATCGACGTGGTGGATACAGCGGCCGTGCCCACCATCATCGAGCGGGGCACCATGGCCAACTTCGCCAACAACGGCGACGCCGTGGCCGCCATCAGCACCCAGGCCGACGGCTCCGGCACCATCACCCTGGACAACGGCCAGGTCCTCACCTTCAGCGAGGCCCGGACCATGAAGGGCACCGCCTACACCGCCGGCGGCAGCGTGGGCACCCGCACCGCCTCCGGCACCCCGGTCCACGTGGGCGTGGTGGCGGTGGACAAGAAGGTTCTCCCCCTGGGCACCAAGGTGTATGTGGTGTCCAACGACGGGCAGTATGTCTACGGCTTCGCCGTGGCGGAGGACACCGGCGTGCGGGGGAACGTCATCGACCTGTATATGGACACCCACAGCGAGTGCATCCAGTTCGGGGTGCGCAACTGCACGGTCTATATTTTGGACTGACCGGCAGCCAGAACGAGAAGCGCTGCCAGCCGGCGCGCCGCCGTTGGCAGCAGCAGCGAGAGTGATTGGCAACCCGTGGTGAGCGCGGCGTAAGGGCGCTCACCACGGGTTGTTTACAACCTGCATTGAAGCGCTGAAAGAGGGCTGCTGAACTACTCAGCAGCCCTCTTTTGCAGGCGGTTCCCCTCACAGGAACAGATCCGCCAGCATCTTGACAAACAGCATCCCCAGCACTACGAAGATCATGCCCCGAATCTTCTTCCCGCCGCCCCGGATGGCGTACCGGGCCCCGCAGTAGTTGCCCAGCATGCTGCACGCCGCCGCCGGAACCACCAGCGCCCACATCACCTTCCCGCCGATGATGAAGGACACCGCCGCCGCGATGTTGGAGGCCAAATTGCCCACCTTCGAGCAGCCGGAGGCGGTGACCATATCCATGTGGAGCAGGGCGGTGAAGGCCATGATCATAAAGGTGCCGGTCCCCGGCCCGATCATGCCGTCGTAGCAGCCGATCACCAGGCCGATGGCCAGGCTCACCAGCATCTCCCGGCGGCGGCTGTACCGCCGCTCCCCCGCGTCCTGGCCAAAATCCTTCTTCAGCACCAGAAACAGGGCCACCACCGGCAGGGCCACCAGCATCAGCCCCTTGAGCAGCCCCTCGCTGAGCAGCTTGGCGATCTCCGCGCCGATATACCCCCCCGCCAGGGCCCCCAGCGCGGCGCACAGGGCGGCGTGGAGCAGGATTTTGCCGCTGCGGAAGAACTTCACGGAGGCGGTGGCGGAGCCGCAGCCGTTGACCACCTTGTTGGTCCCGGCGGCAAAGTGGACCGGCACCCCGGCCATCATGTAGGCCGGCAGGGTGATGAGCCCCCCGCCGCCGGCCACGCTGTCCACAAAGCCCCCCAGAAAGATCAGCGGGCAGACGATCAGGTACATTTTCAGCAGCTCGTGCATGGCAGATTTCCCCCTTTTTTCGATTCGCGGCGTGATTATATCACAATCGGAAAATTTATGCTACCCATTTTTTCAAATTATGCTATACTGGAGAAAATGCAACCGCCATCAGGAGGAATCGTCTATGAATCTCTGCGACATCCGGGAGGTCCGCTCCCTGCTGGGCCGCCACGGCTTCCGCTTCTCCAAGTCCATGGGGCAGAACTTTCTTATCGAGGACTGGGTCCCCCGCGAGATCGCCGCCGCCAGCGGCGCGGACTCCGCCTGCGGCGTACTGGAGATCGGCCCCGGCATCGGGTGCCTCACCCGCGAGCTGTGCGCCCTGGCGGGAAAAGTGGTGTCCGTGGAGCTGGACCGGGCCCTGCTGCCGGTGCTGGCGGAGACCATGGCGGGGGCGGAGAACTTCACCCTCCTCCCCGGCGACGCCCTGAAGCTGGATCTGGCGGCCCTGGCGGAGGAGCACTTTGCGGGGCTCACCCCCATGGTATGCGCCAACCTGCCCTATAACATCACCGATCCCGTCCTCCACGCGCTGGTGGAGGCGGGGCGTTTTCAGTCCATAACGGTGATGATCCAGAAGGAGGTGGCCCAGCGGCTGGCCGCCGGGCCGGGGAGCAAGGCCTACGGCGCGCTGTCGGTCTACATGCAGTACCACACCCGGGTGGAGCTCCTCTTCGACGTGCCCCCCTCCTGCTTCCTGCCCGCGCCCAAGGTGACCTCCGCCGTCATCCGCTGCGAGAGGCGCGCCGCGCCGCCGGCTGCCCCCGTCTGCGGGAAGGACTTCTTCTTCCGCACGGTCCGGGCCGCCTTCGCCCTGCGGCGCAAAACGCTGTGCAACAGCCTGGCCTCCGCCTTTGCCCCCGGACTGAGCAAGGAGGCCATCGCCGGCGTCATCGCCGCCTGCGGCCTGCCCCCCACCGTTCGGGGGGAGGCGCTGGACATGGAGGCGCTGGCCGCCCTGGCGGACGGCCTGCACGCCGCCCAGTCCTCCTACGGCTCCCGGTAATAGGCCTGTACGGCTCGCAGGAAAAAGGCTGCGAAGCCGGGGGCGGTCTTCTCGTAGTGCTCCGTGAACCGCCGGTCCTGGACGTACAGCTCCGCCATGCCCAGATGGGCCTGGGCCGTGACGCTCTCCGGGGGCCAATAGCGGGCCAGCCAGGCGGCGTGGAGCCGCACGGCCTCCCTGGCGTCCTCACCGGCGGGATCGTCCGCCGCCATCGCCCGGAGCAGGGCCTGCCGGTACCCCCTCTCCTCCTCCTGCATCTGCGTCCACTCCCCCTCCGTCATACCCGCCAGACGGGCGGCGCTGTCCGAAACCGCCGCCCCGTACTTCTCCCTGGCCTCCTGTCCGTAGGCGGCCTCGTTTTCTTGGATGATCCGGCGCTTCATGCCCTCAAATTTTTCCTTGTCCTGCATAGTCTGTTCTCCTTCCATTGTCTGTAGTTCCCGGCGGACGGTGCGGATAAGCGCCTCCGTCTCCCGCCGCCGCTCCAGGAGGCGGTCCAGATGTCCCCGCAGGGCCCCCGCCCGGTCGAAGTCCGGCGCGTCCAGAATGCGCCCGATCTCCTCCAGGGGCAGGCCCATCTCCCGGTAGAGCAGAATCTGCTGCAGCCGCTCCACCTCCCCGCCGCCGTAGAGGCGGTAGTCGTTGTCCCCGTTCCGCCGGGGGCACAGCAGGCCGATGCTGTCGTAGTACCGCAGGGTCCGGGGCGTCAGGCCCGTCAGACGGGCCAGCTCCTTGACGGTGTACATGCCGGAATCACCTCCCGATGGTTAGGATAGACCATGACGCGGCGTCAAGGTCAAGGGATTTTTTTATGTCTCCACAAAAAAGTTTCGGCTTTTGAGCCAGGGGGCGTCCGCCCCATAGCGGGCAGCCAGTTCCTCATCGTTGGCGAGGAACTTTTCATACAGCTCCGGGGGTATTTTCCGGGGGCTGACCCGCTCATAAATGGGGACCTTCAGCGTATGCCGGCACCTCTCGCACCGGTAGATCAGCCAGACGTCCAGCCTGTTCCCGCTGGCGTTGACCCGGAAGCGGCGGGTGCTGGCAAACGCCGTTTTTTTGCCGCAGCGGCCGCATCTGCGGATCACTCTGCACGCTTTTTTGTTTGAATAGCCCATCGTATCTCCTGTTTTTCTGCCGATACGGCGGCTATTACCCTATATTTTATTTATTTGCAATAGCCGCGCTATGCAAACTGCACCGGTCTGGTCAAACGCCGTCCCTCCCTGTCATTATTCTGTATCATACCGCCCGGCTCACTTCATCTGGCGGCGGATCTCCGCCTCGTGCTCTTGGCAGAAGCGGAAGCCCTCCTCCATGAGCCCGTCCACGCCCCCCACGGCGTACAGCGCCTCCATGACCTCCAAAATTGGCCGCCCCTCCACCGTCATTGTATCGAAGTACGCATAGACACAGTTATCCGGGTAGTAGGGGTTCCGCGCCGCCAGCCTGGGCTCCCCCAGGATCGGCTTCACCGCCATCTCGCTGAGGAGCCACTTCAGGTGGGGCGTCTCATACTCCGCCGGATCGTCGCGGAAGAGGGCGCTCCAGCGATCGAACCACAGGAAGTGGACCACCTCGTGGAGGGCCATCCCCAGAGCCCCTCTGGGGCTGTTGCGGCAGAAGATGTCAAAGCTCCGCTCCGCCAGGAACCGGGGGCACACGGGGTTGAGGGTGATATGGGCCCGGATGTCCTGGTACCGGTCCGCCAGAGGCGTTTGGAAGACGTCCCCCAGGGCCTCCTCCACCGCCCGGCGGTTCTCCTCCCAGTGGGCCTGGTAGGCCTCCCGCTTCTCCGCCAGCTCCGGCGCGAGGGAGCGGTATACCTCCCGGAGCGCGTCCCGCAGATAGGCCTCCCGCGCCGCCCCCTTCAGGCCCTCCACCCGCTCCCGCTCCACCTGGGGGTAGAAGCAGTAGAGGGACTCCCGCCACCAGTCCCCGGCCTCCTCTGTCTGAAACAGCAGGATGCTCCGGATGCTGTAGTCAAAGCCCGGATTGTCAAAGGTGATCTGCATACGCCTCTCCTCTCTCGCCGGCCGCCGCCGCGCACCTGTCCCAATCGGCCCGCGCCTCCTCCAGCTCCTCGGGGGGAATGTGGAAGATGAAGTCCTCCTCGGTGAAGGTCCTCCCCGCCATGCCGGAGAAGACGCCGTCCCAGCCGTCGAGGCCCACCCGGCGGGCCGCCGCCACGGCAAACTCCCGGAAGGCCTCCCCGTGGGCGGTGATCAGGTTTCCATCCTCCACCAGGAAGGTGCGTTGGAGCCCCTCCCGGGGCATCACCGGGAATGCGTCCAAAAACTCCTCGAACACCCCGGAGGTGAACCGCCGCCCCTCCAGCAGCCCCGCCCGCCCCAGCAGCAGGGGGGCGGAGGATATGGCGGCGACGACCAGCGCCCCGTCCCCCCGGAACTGTTCTAAAAAGCGGATATTCCGCCCATCCAGCAGCACCGGCAGGGGCTCCCAGATGCCGGGGAGGAGCAGGCAGTCCACCTCCTCCCGGCAAAAGGCCTCGAAGGGGCGGTCCGGCAGAACGGTGAAGCCGTCCTCGCTCCTCACCGGCTCCCCGCCGGCGGAGAAGGTGACGATCTCCTTGTCACAGAACTTGAACAGCTCCGTGGTGCAGCTGATCTCCTGCATGGAAAACAGGGGGTAGAGCATGACCGCGGCTTTTTTCATAGGGAAACCTCCTTCAGCAGCTCCTCCCGGTCCACCGGCAGGAGTCCGTGCTCCGTGAATCTGTACAGGGTGCAGCACACCTGGGCCAAAAACTTCCGGTCGTGGGACACGCTGATGACGGTCCCGCCGTAGTCCCCCAGGGCCTGCCGGACCTTGGGCCCGGACATGGGGGAGAAGTTCCGGGTGGGCTCATCCAGGATGAGCACGTTCACCCCGTCCAGCACCATCTTCGTCAGCAGCAGCTTGGCCTTCTGGCCCCCGCTCAGCTCCCGGATGGGGTGGACCATCTCCTGCCGGGCGTAGCGGATGCTGCCCAGGTAGGTCCGGGCCCTGGTCCGGGAGGCCTCGTCCCCCTCCGGCGCCAGGTACTCCAGGGGCGCGGCCTCCAGCGGAAGGGTGTCGGCGTAGTCCTGGGACATATAGGCCGCCCGGACGTCCCGGCGGGGCAGCAGCTCCTCCTGGATGCGGCGCAGCAGGGTGGTCTTCCCCGCTCCGTTGGGACCCAGGATGCCCACCTTCTCCCCGCCCATCACACGCAGGCGGATGTCCCGGGCCAGCACCCGCTCCCCCGCCCGCAGCTCCGGCAGACGCAGATCCAGCACCACCTTCCCGGCGGGCAGGGATACCTCCGCCGGGAAGCGCAGGAAGATGGCCTCCTCCACCTCCGGCAGGGCCGTCATGTCCGCCGCCTCCCGCTCAAACCGCCGGCCCAGGGACTGCACCGCGTGCATCTTCTTTTTCAGCAGCCGGCCGCCGTGGGGGTCCTGGCGGGAGACGCTCGCCTGGTCGTGCTCCACCTTCTGCTGGATGCGGCGGAAGCGCTCCAGCTTCCGGTCGTACTCCTCCCGCTCCTTCCGGGCCCGCTGGGTCTGGCTGAGGATGGCCGCCTCCCGGCGGGCGGCGTAGGCGCCGTAGTCCAGGCGGTGGGCGGTGCACCGGGGCGGCTTGCCCTCCCGGGGGTGCTCGATGTGGAGCACCATGGTGGCGGTGTTCTCAATCAGGGTCTCGTCGTGGGAGATGTAGAGCACGATCCCCTCATACCCGCTGATAAAGTCCTCCAGCCACTCCAGGGTCTCCAGGTCCACGTCGCTGGAGGGCTCATCCAGCAGCAGCACAGCCGGCCGCCGGAACAGCAGCCGGGCCAGCTGGAGCTTGATCCGCTCCCCGCCGGAGAGGCTCTCCACCCGCCGGCCGCTGTAGAACTCCTCCGCCGGGAAGCGCAGCTGCCGGGCGATCTCCCCCAGTTCCCTGGGGGTCAGGTCGAAAAACGCCGGGGAGGCGGCGCAGAAGTCGTACACGCTCCCCTCCTTCTCCTCCGCCGGGATGTCCTGGGCCAGATATCCCATGGGGCCGGGATTCCCCGCCAGCTCGCCGCTCCACTCGCAGTAGGGCTCGATGAGGCCGGGGCTCCACAGCCACTTGAGCAGGGTGGACTTCCCGTTCCCCTCCTCCCCGATGAGCACCGCCCTGTCCCCCTGGTTGAGGACAAAGGAAAAATCATCCACCAGGGTGCGCAGGTCCTTCCGGTGGGTCAGCGTCAGATGTTTCACTTGCAGCATACTGCATCTCCTCCTCTCTTCTCTGTCCGCAGACAGCAAAAAACGCCTTCGGCCATGCCGAAAGCGCAGAGGAATACAGCAGGGTGCGCCGGGGCTCCATACCCACGGCGACAGGACCGTCCTTGCGCCGCACGCAGCCCAACGACCGGCCCGGCGGCCCAGGGGAGCCGCCCATGACCCGGCATTCTCTGACTTTCGGCAACAAGGAACCAGACGCCCGCTTACAGCGGCGCCCCGAACAGCGTCCCGGTTACACGAAAATCAAATCAGCCGATCATTTTTTCACCCTTTCTTATTTGCTTGCCGCTAGTATACCAGATTTTCGGGAAAAGTACAGTTACAATTCTGTTACAAAGGGGTGTTCCCCGTTTTATGTATAAATTGCCGGATTTCTGTCCAGAATAGGGGGGATTGGCCCAGGAAAGGAGAGAGGACGCCATGAAACAGTACGAAGTCATCCGGGAGGAATTCGTCCCCTGCGACGGAAACCAGTCCCCCGCCAGCCGCGAAATTCTGGAGCTGCAGCTGGAGGACCCCGCCCTCTATGTGCAGGAGCAGTATATGAAGGAGCGGTCCGTGGAGTATCTGACCTCGGTGCAGAACGGCGACCCGGTGATTGAGGCCCGCCTGGAGGGCGGACGGAAGCACCGGTACACCTTCTGCCAGTTATAATCCCCCGCCGTCAGGCCGCCCCTCCGGGGGCGGCCTGCATTTTCGGACTTGACAACCGCTCCCCGGCGGTGTTTTTTTATAGGTGACATCAAAACCACACATCTCCCCTGTATACTGCCCTCAGCACGGGAAGAAAGGAGGCAGATTGCATGCACACTATTCTGCTGGTGGAGGACGAGGCCCCCCTGCGGGAGCTCATATGCGACTACCTGACCGCCAAGAGCGGCGGCGAGTGGCGCGTTCTGCCCGCCGCCGACGGCACGGAGGGGCTGCTGCTGGCGGGCAGCCAGCCGGTGGACCTGGCGGTGCTGGACGTGATGCTGCCGGACATAGACGGCTTCGCCGTCTGCCAGGCGCTGCGGAAAAAGGGCGGCATGCCCATCCTCTTTCTCAGCGCCCGGGCGGCGGAGGAGGACCGGCTGCGGGGCTACGGCCTGGGGGCCGACGACTACATGACCAAGCCCTTCTCCCAGGCGGAGCTGTTCGCCAAGATTGCCGCCCTGCTGCGCCGGAGCAAGGGGCTGGCGGGACGGCAGGTTCTCTCCTCCGGCGGCGTGGCCCTGGACGTGCCCGCCCACGCCGTCACGGTGGACGGGGTCCGGGTGGAGCTGGCCCCCAAGGAGATCGCTTTGCTGCGGCTGCTGCTGGAGCAGCAGGGACAGGCGCTGCGGCGGGAGGACCTGCTGCTGCGGCTGTGGGGCTGGGACTACGAGGGCAGCGACCGGGTGGTGGACAGCCACATCCGGCAGCTGCGCCGGGCCCTGGGACCCTGGGCGCGGTGTATCCGCACGGTCTTCAAAACCGGTTACAAATGGGAGGCCGTCCCGCCGGACGGCGGGGACGCAACATGAACGCGGTATCAGAGAGGAGTATACAGATATGGATATGAAAAAAGAACGCCGGCGGGTCTACCTGCGCTGCTTCACGCTGCTGCTGGCGGTGTGGGCGGTACTGCTGGGGGCCCTGACCTACGTGGTCATGTCGGAAGCCCTGCGCAGCGAGGGCCGGCGGCTGCACCTGGAGGGGCTGAAGCTGCGGGAGCAGCTTTTGTCCATGGACACCGGGAGCCCCCAGGACTGGGCGGAGACCATCCGGGGCTTTGAGGACTACGACGGCGTCACCGCCGCCCTGGTCACCCTGGAGGGCGAGCCCATCTGGCAAATGCCGGAAACGGTGGGGACGCAGAGTCGGACGGCTCAGGTATCCCCGGCATCCATCCAGACCATCCGCGCCATGGCAGCGGAGGAAAATCTGCCCCTACTGCTGCCGAAGGAGCACCTGGCCGACGCCATCGCCTCCAAGCGGCTGGGGCAGACGGACGGCCGGGGCGCGCTGGAGTTCTACGTCCGCGCCGCCTTCCTGGTGGAGCAGCCCCTGTTCGGCGAGAAGTCCCTGGCCGGGAACTGCTGGCTGTCCGTGGCAGGAAAAGCGAACCTGTGGGCGGTGGCCGGGCCCCAGGTGTGCGTGTGCGCCCTCTTCAGCTTCCTGCTGTTCCTGCTGGCGGCGTGGCTGCTCTCCCACGCCACCTGGAAGGGCCAGCGGACTCACCTGCTCTATGAGCGGCGCACACGGGAGACCACCGCCGCCATCGCCCACGACATGAAGACCCCCCTGGCGGTGATCCGCTCTTGCGCCGAGAATCTGGCGGAGAACGTCCAGCCGGAGAAACGGAACCGGTACATCGCTGAGATCGCCGCCCAGACGGAGGCCATGGACCGCTCCCTGGCGGACATGCTGGAGCTGGGCCGCCTACGGACCTGCCGCCCCCAGCTGGAGGAGGCGGCGCTGGAAGGGCTCATCCAGGAGCGGCTGGAGGCCCTCGCCCCCCTGCTGGAGGGGCTGGAGGTGTCCGTGGAGGCCGCTGGGGCGGTCCAGGCGGACCGGCGGCAGCTGGAGCGGCTGTTCGACAACCTGCTGCGCAACGCCGCCGATCACAGCGCCGGCGTCATCCGCGTCCGGGCGGACGCCCAGGCGCTGACGGTGTACAACTCCGGCGCCCCCATTCCGGCGGAGGACCTGCCCCGGCTCTGGGAGCCGTACTTCAAGGGCGACACCGCCAGAAAGGGCGGCTCCGGCCTGGGGCTGGCCCTGGCCGCCGCCATCGCCCAGGCCCATGGCTGGCACTGCGGGGCGGAGAACGCCAACGGCGGGGTGATCTTTACGGTCTCCTTCCGGAAGGCGGCCCCAAAGGCACATCGATAGATTACGGGGGAGCGGTGCGGGCCGCTCCCCTTGTTGCCCTTCCGCCCTCTTTTGTGTAAGATTAGGTAGATCACACACAAGGAGGAACCCCGTCTATGCGTATCACCGCACACACGCTCCGCCGCTTCGCCGCCCACCTGTCCGCCCAGGAGAAGAGCCCCGCCACTGTGGAAAAATACCGCCGGGAGGCCGCCCGCTTCTCCGGCTGGCTGGCGGGCCGCGCGGTCTCCAGGGCCCTGGCGGCGGTCTACAAGACGGAGCTGGCCGCCGTCAGAAGTCCCGCCGGCGTCAACGGGGCCGTGGCGGGGCTCAACGCCCTGTTCGCCTTTCTGGGCCTGGAGGAGTGCCGCCTCCGGGCCCTCCGGGTCCAGCGCCGGAGCTTCCGGGATGAGAGCCGGGAGCTCAGCCGCCGGGAGTACGGTCGTCTGCTGGCGGCGGCCAGGGCCCGGCCCGACCGGCGGCTCCTGCTGGTGCTGGAGACCATCTGCGCCACCGGCATCCGGGTGGGGGAGCTGCGCTTCTTCACGGCGGAGGCCCTGCGGGCCGGCCGGGTGGAGGTCTCCAGCAAGGGCCGCAGCCGCACCGTCCTCCTCCCCCGCCCCCTCCAGCGGCTGCTGCTCCAGTACGCCCGCTCCCGGCGGATTCACACCGGCCCGGTGTTCGTTACCCGCGGCGGCCGGCCCCTGGACCGGAGCAACCTGTGGCGGGAGATGAAGTCCCTGTGCGCCGCCGCAGGCGTGGCGGAGACGAAGGTCTTCCCCCACAGCCTGCGCCACCTGTTTGCCCGGACCTACTACGCCCTGGAAAAGGACCTGGCCCGCCTGGCGGACATCTTGGGCCACGCCAGCGTGGACACCACCCGGATCTATACCATGGAGTCCGGGCAGACCCACCGGCGGCAGCTGGAGCGGCTGCGGCTGGTGCTGTAAACGCAAAAAACCACGGAATTATCATTCCGTGGTACGGTCAGCTGGAGACAAAGGCAATTTATTAAAGCAGATATGGAATAAATGTGCAACTATATGCCGGTAAAAAAGAATTTTTGTCCGGCTGCGCTGTTGCGGAAAAATTTGCAAAATTTTCAATTTTCTCTTGCCACAGAGGGGCTTTGGTGATAGAATACAGGCGATCAAAACCTCCGGGCGGGGGCGGATGACCACGGAATGATAATTCTGTCGTATGCGCCAAAACAGAGCCCGTTTTGTGGTGATACCGGCACACGCCGTATCATATATAGATTCAGAGAGGAGAGTACCACACACATGAAAAGCTACCAAATCGAACTGCAGGGGAAGTCGTATACGATCAAGCTGAAATCCTTCGGCCGTATCGACATCAACGGGACGGTCTACAACCTCCGTTCCCTCCCCCACCGGAACGTCGCCTTCATCCCCATGGAATACGATCTGCCGATTCCTGAGGGCAAGGTGATGCTGGTCTCGGGGATGCTGACCATGCAGCTCGTCGTGGACGGGATCAACCAGTCCAGCGGAAAACCCCATGTGCCCATCAGCAAGGTCCCCGTCTGGGGCTACATATTCGCCATCCTGGATTTCTCCATGTGCCTGGGCGGAGGCGCGATTCCTGTGCTTCTGGCGGTCGTCGCCTTCTACCTGACGCTGCGCATATCCGCCTCGGAGCTGTATCCCCTGGGCGTCCGGATCCTGTTGTCGGTGGTGCTTTTAGTGGGCGGCTGGCTCATAATGCTTCTGCTCGCCTTCCTGACCGCTATGGCCATCGGCACTGTCTGACGCCCCGCCCTGAACCCTGCGCGATTCCAAATTTCAATATATATTTAGGAGAGTACATGTCATTATGGAACAGAAAGAAAACATTTTGCTGAAAATCGGCTCCATCCTCATCCTCGCCGGCGGCCTGGTGTCCGGCGCCATCGCGATCTTCAACAGCGTCGCCACCATGGCGGCCATCTCCTCCCTGGACAACAGCACCATGGCCGGCCTGGAGGCCTACGTGCAGCAGGAGAGCGGCGGCGCCTTTGGGGCCGACTCCGCCGTGGGGCTGGTGAATGTGGTGGCCATCGTGGCCATCGGGTTCACCGTTATTATGATGATCATCGACCTGGTGGTGGGCCTCATGGGCCTGTCCCGGTGCAAGCAGCCCAAGAAGTACAAGTTCTTCCTCGTCTGGGGCATCATCCTTCTGGCCCTGGGCCTCTTCGGCCTGGGCAGCCTCTTCACCCTCCAGGGCGCTATCGCGGCGCTGGGCAGCATCGTCGGGCCCGTCCTCTTCATCGTCGGCAGCCTTCAGCAGAACAAGGCCGCCAACGCCGAGCAAACCGAGGCGCAGTAAGCGGCCGATCCTACGGCAGGGGGGCCCCCTGGAACCTGTGGTTCCAGGGGGCCTCTGCGTGTCAAAAAAGGTGCAAAGCACCTTTTTTGAGGGAGAAGAACCGGGCCGAGCGCGGCCCGCAAAGTACTTTTTGACGTACACGCCGCCAAAAAAGTGATTGAAATTTTTTCGCGTCTGCGGACGCGAACTTCCGTGGGCCGACCCAAGGGCCGGCTTAGGGCTGGGGCGGGCTTAGCCCGCCTAACGCCTGCGGAGGGCTTTTTTGACAGTCTGAGGCCCCCTGGAACCACAGGTTCCAGGGGGCCTCTCTCATATTAATTCATCACCGCCCGGTGGAAGACCTTCTTCCCCTTCTTGATGATGACGCCCTCGCCCAGAAACAGCTCGCAGCCGTATTTCTGGTCGATGTCCGTCACCTTCTCGTCGCCCACGGACACGCCGCCCTGCTGCACCAGCCGCCGGGCCTCCCCCTTGGAGGGCGCCAGGCCGCAGGCCACCAGCAGATTCAGAATGCCGATCTGGCCGTCGCCGAAGCTGTCGCCCGTCAGCTCGGTGGTGGGCATGCTGGCCTTGTCCCCGCCGCCGCCGAAGAGGGAGCGGGCGGCGTTCTGGGCCTTGTCGGCCTCCTCCCTGCCGTGGACCATGCTGGTGAGCTCCCAGGCCAGAATCTCCTTGGCCCGGTTGAGCTGGCTGCCGGTCCAGCCGTCCATCTCGTCCACCTGCTCCAGGGGCAGGAAGGTGAGCCAGCGGATGCACTTCATCACGTCCGCATCCTCCACGTTCCGCCAGTACTGGTAGAAGTCGTAGGGGCTGGTCCTGTTGGGGTCCAGCCACACGGCGTTGCCGGCGGTCTTGCCCATCTTGTTGCCCTGGGAGTCGGTGAGCAGGTTGATGGTCATGCAGTGGGCGTCCTTGCCCAGCTTCTTCCGGATGAGCTCGGTGCCGCCCAGCATGTTCGACCACTGGTCGTTGCCGCCGAACTGCATGTTGCAGTCGTGGGACTGGAAGAGGTGGTAGAAGTCGTAGGACTGCATGATCATGTAGTTGAACTCCAGGAAGCTGAGACCCTTCTCCATGCGCTGCTTGTAGCACTCCGCCCGGAGCATGTTGTTCACCGAGAAGCAGGCCCCCACCTCCCGCAGGAGGTCCACGTAGTTCAGGCTCAGCAGCCAGTCGGCGTTGTTGACCATCTGGGCCTTGCCCTCGCCGAACTCGATGAACCGCTCCATCTGGCGCTTGAAACAGGCGGCGTTGTGGTCGATGTCCTCCCGGGTGAGCATTTTCCGCATATCGGTGCGCCCGGAGGGATCGCCGATCATGGTGGTGCCGCCGCCGATGAGGGCGATGGGTGTGTTGCCCGCCTGCTGCAGGCGCTTCATAAAGGTCAGAGCCACGAAGTGGCCCGCCGTGAGGCTGTCCGCGGTGCAGTCAAAGCCGATGTAGAAGGTGGCCTTGCCGGCGTTGATCATCTCGCGAATTTCATCCTCGTTGGTGACCTGGGCAATGAGGCCCCGGGCCGCCAGTTCGTCATACAATTGCATTGCTGTTATTCTCCTTATTTTTTCCCGTCGTATTTGTTATTTTTTATAGCGCTGTATCTGCCGAAGTCCCGGCCTCCGCCCCTCCGGCGGCGGCCCGCCGGCCCCGGATCACATTGTATCCCACCACCGAGGCCACCACGATCACCGCCCCCACCAGGGCCAGGCGCCCGATCTCCTCGCCGTAGAACACCGCCACCAGCACCGGGTTGAGCACCGGCTCAATGCCGGAGATCAGCGACGCGGTCACCGCCGGGGTGGTGCGCAGGCCGATGCACATGAGCACATAGGCCAGCCCCACCTGGAAGGCCCCCAGGATCACCACGCTGATGACGGCCGTCGGGGTAAAGGCCGTCTCCCGGAGCAGAAAGGGGAGGCCGATGACCACGCTGGCTGCGTCCCCCCAGAACACGGAGCTGATGGGGTCCGCGTCCGGCAGGTCGTTGAGCAGAAACACCCCCGCGTAGCTCAGCCCCGAGATGAGGGCAAGCACGTTGCCCAGCATCCCGCCCATCTCCAGGCTGTCCACGAAGAAGCACACCACCCCCGCCAGCACCAGGGCGCAGGCGGCCAGGTCCAGCCGCTCCGGCTTTTTCCGCCAGAAGAGGACCGCCAGCAGGATAACAAAGATAGGGGCTGTGAACTGCAAAACAATGGTGTTGGCGGCGGTGGTCAGCTTGTTGGCCATGGAGAAGAGCACGTTGGTGCCGCACACACTCACCGCTCCCAGGGCGATCCACCGGTTCAGCCGCAGCTGGTGCCCGCTCACGGCCAGATAGCCCCCCACCACCAGCAGCGCCACCACGTTCCGGGCGCTGTTGATGCTCAGGCCGTTCCAGGGGATCACCTTGATGCACAGTCCCCCGATGCTGTACAGCACAGCGGCCAGGAAGACGAACAGCGTGCCCCGCTGCCTCTCCGTCAAATGTCCCTGTCGCTGCAAAAAAACACCCCCCGTCCCCTCCCGCCCCTCCGGCGGGTATGTGGACAGAGGGCGACAACATCGCGGTACCACCTCTGATTCGCCGGCCCCTCGCGGGGCGCGGCCTCAAGGGGTCCCGGGACCCCTGCGCTGTATCGGGCGCGCCCGGCGGAGCCTACCGCCGGAAAGCCGGTTTCGGTCCGCTGCTCAGGGACGTATTCACGCCGGTCTCCCCTCCCCCTCTCACCACGCGGGGGCTCTCTGGGCGGGAGCGCGCGGCGCTACTGGTTCCCGTCATCGCGTTGACTGGGAGTAGTATAGCCGGAAATGATGGATTTGTCAATGGGGTGGGCGGCCGTGCAGCCCTTGTTCCTCTCCACGCGGAATACTGGCATGGCTTTCCGCTTACAAACCGGAACTTTGGCTGTTATATAACTCCAAATGTTTCTAATGTTTCTTTGGGATTAAACATCCTGGTAGAAGCATCGAGCATTTCATTTATATAATCACCATCGCCCATTGTAGCAAAGAAAAGAACATCTTCCCTCTTAAAGTTGTTTTTTCGGAATACTTCATCGGGAAGTTGGTGGATGACTTCTTGCAATACTGTAAGCAGACTTACAGCAAAATCCCATTTTTCTTTTGATGGACTGCAAAAATCAATATCTTCGCAACTATCAATAATGTCTACAAGCGGCTGATAGAGGAAATTTGTATCTGTGCTAATGTCATCAGGCGCCCATTCAAAATATTCTCCTGTATCAATATCATTACCAAAGTCCCATGTTAGATAAAACCCGTAAAAATCATCAGTGGTAATCAGTCCAACCGCACAACGCTTTTCATGTTTACCTGTACTTAGTATTTCATCAACGGCCCTTGGTAAATTCTGGTTGCATTCATTTCTAAATTTTTCAAGTATAAGTAAATCCATCAAGATACCTCCACAGCTTCCCTATTGTAATCAGCTTATTTGGGAATTAAGTATAACACATTCTTTTGCTGTTGTCCATCCACAAGGAAAGGAGGAGAGTGTCCTACCGCGCATTTTATAATTCCGAAATTTTGTTTCTTTGCACAGTTGGATGCCGCATTATTACTGGAAGTCGGGAAACTCGCTGTTGGGCAATTATATCTATAAAGTCTGCAAACGGGACACTCCCTGGGCGGTTTCCACAGAGCTGGTTGATATAGCAATTATTGTGTGCTATAATTCCTTCGATGAATTACAGTTGAGCTTATTCTACATAATAATTGCTATTTTTGAAACAGGGGGACTGGTTATGAAAACAAAACAATTTCTGATCACTGCATGCATGTTGCTTCTTCTGTGCGCCTGCCAGTCACCGGCAAATACAGAGGATACGGCGAACGATTTGCCGCCCGAAAACGTCGAAATCGAGACGCCGGCTTCGGACAGCCCCACCGAGGAGGAGCCCGCCGCGCCGCTGCCGCTCGCTCCGCCGGTGTGTGAGATTGCATTCACAGAGACAGAATCGTTTCCGCTCCCCTTCGAGGAGGAGCTGCTGGTGGATGAGGAGGAGGGGATCCTCCTCTCCGCCGGGCAGGCGCTGTACGACTATGACACCATGTGGGAGCTGCTGGAGGAAAACTATCCCTACTTTGATGTCATTAAGCAAGAGCTGGGGATCAGCAGCCGGGTGGCCAAGACGCGGTATCGGGCCAAGCTGGTCTCGCTGGCGGATGACGGCTATATCTCGCAGGAAGCGTTCATCAATACCGTCACAGACTGCTTGAATGAATTTCAAAAGGTTGGCCATCTGTTCGTTATATTAGAGGGACAATACCGTACACTTTGTAATGCATTTTGTGGAGTAGAATTTGAATTGTATAAAAACATGTGTGCTCTGCTGCACAGTAGCAAAACAGCTGCATTATATACAAATTTTCCGAAACAGCAGACAGCACACGACAAAAACTCAGATCATTCCGAAACGCTTCAGGTTGAAAATATCGAGGAAGCAAAAGTTCTTCAAGATGGTATTACGCTTGGTTATGCAGACAATATTCCCTATCTAAGGATACCAGTATTCAACAATTGGTCTACAAAAACGCAGACTGCTATTTCGGATTTTTTTGACACTATTGCAGAGGAAGAACATCTCATTATTGACATCCGGGGTAATCCGGGAGGGAACACGGCAGTCTGGGCACAAGATCTGGGAAGTTTTTTGACAAGTGAACGGATCCTCTTTTCCTTTTTGGTTGCTGCAAAACCAGGTCCCCTTAATCTTGCACTTAATCCTGCATTATGCACAGATCAAAGTGGGTACCATCCATATTCTGACGCATCATGGCGTACAGATTTTCCCACGATTCCATTGAATGCATTAGAAAGTTATGATGTGGTTGTCAAAGCTACAGTGTCCATGGGCGGAGATGCGTCCCAAACTCCCATCTTCCATAGCAAGATATGGGTACTTATTGATAAAAAATGTTATTCAGCGGCGGATACATTTGCTTACTTCTGTAAGTCGACAGGTTTTGCTACTCTGGTAGGAGAACAGACAGGCGGTAATGGAATTGGTGCCCAGCCCTATGTAATGGCGCTGCCCTACTCCGGCTTGCTCGTTTACTATGAGCCGTATCTGTCTTTTAACCTGGATGGTACATGTAACGGAATTATGGGGACCAGTCCAGATGTAATCCCTGATGCTGGCCAAACAGCATTAGAGGCATGTGTTGCAGCAATTCAACATGAAAAATATGCGTCCGCTCCAACTTCCCCCTAGATGCCCGCAGAATGATTGTAATAATAAGGGAATAAGCTTGCATCGTCCTTCAAGCAATCGCAAATAAACTTCGCAACATAGCCCGGCGGGAGAAAAAGCCGGAAGGCCCTTGCATTCCGGCGGAAAATCCGATATAATATGCCCCATGTGACATTTGCCGGGACGCGCCGGACAACATAGAAGAGAGTGTGATTAGTTTGAAGTACGATTTTGCTGCGATTGAGCCCAAGTGGCAGGAGCGCTGGGAGAAGGCCAAGGTCTTCGCCGCCGCCGACAAAAGCGATAAGCCCAAGTTCTACGGCCTCATCGAGTTCCCCTACCCCTCCGGGCAGGGCCTCCACGTGGGCCATCCGCGGCCCTACACCGCCATGGACATCGTCACCCGGAAAAAGCGGATGGACGGGTACAACGTCCTCTTCCCCATGGGCTTCGACGCCTTCGGCCTGCCCACGGAAAACTACGCCATCAAAAACCACATCCACCCCGCCATCGTCACCAAGAACAACATCGCCCACTTCACCCAGCAGCTCAAGCGGCTGGGCTACGGCTTCGACTGGGACCGGGTGGTGGACACCACCGATCCCAGCTACTACAAGTGGACCCAGTGGATTTTCCTCCAGCTCTACAAGAAGGGCCTGGCCTACAAGGCCACCATGCCGGTGAACTGGTGCACCTCCTGCAAGTGCGTGCTGGCCAATGAGGAGGTGGTGGAGGGCGTCTGCGAGCGCTGCGGCAGCGCCGTTATCCGCAAGGAGAAGAGCCAGTGGATGCTGAAGATCACCGAGTATGCCCAGCGGCTGATCGACGATCTGGACGAGCTGGACTTCATTGACCGGGTCAAGACCCAGCAGAAGAACTGGATCGGCCGCTCCACCGGCGCGGAGGTCACCTTCAAGGCCACCACCGGCGACGACATCGTGGTCTTCACCACCCGGCCCGACACCCTCTTCGGGGCCACCTATATGGTGCTCTCCCCGGAGCACGAGCTGGTGAAGCAGTGGATGCCCCTGCTGAAAAACGCCGGCGAGGTCCGGGAATACCAGCGCGCCGCCGCCTCCAAGAGCGATCTGGAGCGCACGGAGCTGAACAAAGAGAAGACCGGCGTGCGCCTGGAGGGCGTGAAGGGCGTGAACCCGGTGAACGGCCGGGAGATCCCCATCTTCATCTCCGACTACGTCCTGTCCACCTACGGCACCGGGGCCATCATGGCCGTGCCCGCCCACGACGACCGGGACTGGGAGTTCGCCAAGAAGTTCGGCTGCGAGATCATCGAGGTGGTCTCCGGCGGCGAGGACGTGCAGAAGGCCGCCTTCACCGCCAAGGACGAGACCGGCATCCTGATCAACTCCGCGTTCCTCAACGGCCTCACCGTCAAGGACGCCATCCCCGCCGTCACCAAGTGGCTGGAGGAGAAGGGCATCGGCGCGGCCAAGGTCAACTACAAGCTCCGGGACTGGGTCTTCTCCCGCCAGCGGTACTGGGGCGAGCCCATCCCCATGGTCTACTGCGAGAAGTGCGGCTGGCAGCCTCTGCCGGAGAGCGAGCTGCCCTTGCTGCTGCCGGAGGTGGAGAGCTACGAGCCCACCGACGACGGCGAGAGCCCCCTCAGCAAGATGACCGAGTGGGTGAAAACTACCTGCCCCTGCTGCGGCGGCGCCGCCAGGCGGGAAACGGACACCATGCCCCAGTGGGCCGGGTCCAGCTGGTACTTCCTGCGGTATATGGACCCCCACAACGACAAAGCGCTGGCCTCCAGGGAGGCGCTGGAGTACTGGTCCCCGGTGGACTGGTACAACGGCGGCATGGAGCACACCACCCTGCACCTGCTCTACTCCCGGTTCTGGCACAAGTTCCTCTACGACATCGGCGTGGTCCCCACCAAGGAGCCCTACAGGAAGCGCACCAGCCACGGCATGATCCTGGGGGAGGGCGGCGAGAAGATGAGCAAGAGCCGGGGCAACGTGGTCAACCCCGACGACATCATCAGAGCCTACGGCGCGGACACCCTGCGGATGTATATCATGTTCATCGGCGACTTTGAGAAGGCCGCCGCCTGGTCCGACAACGCGGTAAAGGGCTGCAAGCGGTTCTTAGACCGGGTGTGGAACCTCTCCGAGAGCTGCGCGGACGGCGAGGCGTACACCCCCGCCAACGAATCCGGCATTCACAAGACCATCAAGAAGGTCTCCGACGACATCGAGGCCATGAAGTTCAACACCGCTATCGCCGCCATGATGGCCCTGGTGAACGACTTCTGCGCCAACGGCTGCACCAAGGGGGACATGAAGACCCTGCTGCTGCTGCTGAACCCCTTCGCCCCCCACATGTGCGAGGAGCTGTGGGAGACCATGGGCTTCGCCGCCGCCGAGGGCGGGATGGTCTGCCAGATGAGCTGGCCCGTCTACGACGAGAGCAAGACGGCGGCCTCCTCCGTGGAGATGGCCGTCCAGGTCCAGGGCAAGCTCCGGGGCACCGTTCATGTCCCCGTGGACAGCGAGGAGGCCGCGGTGGTGGAGGCCGCCAAGGCCGTGGACAAGGTGGCCCGGGCCATCGAGGGCATGGACATCGTGAAGGTGATCCACGTGAAAAACAAGCTGGTGAACCTGATTGTAAAGCCCGCGAAATAAGAACAATGTACGGCGGCGCGGTATGCCCAAACATACCGCGCCGCTCTTTACAGGGAGAATGATGTCATGGCGTACAAAAGAGAGGCGCTGCTGGAGGCAAAGCGGCAGATTGATTCCACGCTGCACAAGCTGGACGAGGTAATCAGGACCTTTGAGGCCAAGGAGGATTCACAGCGGTACAAATCTCAGATCACCCTGGCCAGGCGGCGGGTGGAGGCGTTCACCATCGCCAGGGAGCTGATCGAGCGGGAGCTCAGGGGCGTACCGGAGGAGAGGGGCGGTGGGGCATGAACACACCGCGGCTGGAGACAGAGCGGCTGATATTGAGAAAATTTACAGCGGACGACACAGAGGCGCTGTACCGCATCCTGGGGGACAGAGAGGTCAATACCTTTTTGCCCTGGTTCCCCCTGAAAAGCATCGAGGAGGCGCGGGCCCTCTTCGAGACGAGGTATGCGGCGGCCTACGAGAAGGAGCGAGGCTATCTGTATGCGGTCTGCCTGAAAGAGGACGACTGTCCCATTGGGTACGTGACCGCCGGCACGGAGGGCGGTTACGACCTGGGGTACGGGCTTCGGAAGGAATTCTGGGGCCGGGGGATTGTGACAGAGGCCGGGAGAGCCGTTATAGACCAGGTGCGGAGGGACGGACTGCCCTTTATCACCGCGACGCATGACGTCAACAATCCCCGGAGCGGAGCCGTTATGCGGCGGCTGGGCATGACGTACCGGTATTCATACGAGGAGCAGTGGCAGCCAAAGGACATCCTCGCCGTGTTCCGAATGTATCAGCTGAATTTTGACGGGAGCTGCGGCGTTTTCAGGCAGTACTGGGACAATTCCGCCGTCCGCTTCGTGGAGGAGGGCGTGTGACGGTCACGGCGGCACGCGGACGGCGGGGCGGAAATAATTTGCCGGAATAGGGAAAAGCCCCTTGACTTAGAGCCCGCTCCAGATGCTATGCTAGGGGCAGACAGCAACCGCGCAGGACATAGAAAAGGAGACAAGCAATATGGAATACCGTACATTGGGCCGCACTGGCATCCGGGTGGGAGAGATCGGCATGGGCTGCGAGGGCTTCGTGGGCAAGACGGCGGAGCAGATCCGGGAGATGGTGGACCTCATGGAGGCCGCCGGGGTCAACTGCATCGACCTCTACACCCCCAATCCCCAGGTGCGGGAGGACCTGGGGGCCGCCCTGGCGGGCCGCCGGGAAAAATTTGTCCTCCAGGGTCACATCTGCTCCGTGTGGAAGGACGGCCAGTATAAGCGCACCCGCAGCCTGGAGGAGGCCAGGGAGGGTATGGCGCAGCAGCTGCGCCTTCTGGGCACGGACTACCTGGACGTGGGCATGATCCACTATGTGGACGCCATGGACGACTGGAACGCCGTCCGGCAAAACGGCATCCTGGACTACGCCCTGGAGCTGAAGGCCGCCGGGACCGTCAAAAGCGTGGGCCTCTCCAGCCACAACCCGGAGGTGGCCCTGGCAGCGGTGAACACGGGGGAGATCGACGTGCTCATGTTCTCCGTGAACCCCTGCTACGACCTCCAGCCCGCCAACGAGGACGTGGAGGAGCTGTGGGCGGAGAAAAACTACGAACGGCCCCTGGTGAACATGGACCCCCAGCGCCAGACCCTCTACGAAACCTGCCAGCGGCTGGGGGTGGGCATCACGGTGATGAAGGCCTTCGGCGGCGGGGACCTTTTGAAGGCGGACATGTCCCCGGCGGGGATGGCCCTCACACCCCTCCAGTGCCTCCACTACGCCCTGACCCGCCCGGCGGTGGCCAGCGTCATGTGCGGGGCCAGGTCCATGGAGGACCTGAAAAGCAGCATCGCCTACGAGACCGCCGGCGGCGCGGAGCGGGACTACGCCGCCGCCCTGGCCGCCATGCCCAGGATCAGCTGGGTGGGCCACTGCATGTACTGCGGCCACTGCGCCCCCTGCCCCCAGGGCATCAGCGTGGCGGACGTGACCAAATTCCTCAACCTCTGCCGGGCCCAGGGGGAGATCCCTGAGACCGTTCGGGAGCACTACGCTGCGCTGCCCCACAAGGCGGGGGAGTGCATCCGGTGCGGGGCCTGTGAGAAGCGCTGTCCCTTCGGCGTGGGGGCGGTGGAGAACATGCGCCAGGCGGCGGAGCTGTTTGGCGCGTAGCGGGACGGGAGGCGCGTGATGACCATTGCCGAGGTAAGCAAAAAGTACGACATTACCCCCGACACCCTGCGCTACTATGAGCGCATCGGCCTGATTCCGCCGGTGCCCCGGACCAAGGGGGGCGTCCGGAACTACGACGAGACCTCCTGCGGGTGGGTGGAGCTGATGAAGTGCATGCGCTCCGCCGGCGTGCAGATCGAGGCCCTTATTGAGTACGTGGCCCTCTTCCGCAGGGGGGAGGACACCGCCGCCCAGCGCAAGGCCATCCTGGTGGAGCAGCGCAGCCAGCTGGAGGAGCGGATGGCGGAGATCCAGCGGTCCCTGGACCGGCTCAACAGCAAGATCGCCGGCTATGACCAGTGCCTGCGCAAAAAGGAGCGGGAGCTGACCGACAGGCTGCTGCGGGAGGGCGGCGGCCAGGAGGATTGAGAACAAGCATGGAGAGGCGGCCCGACGGGCCGTCTCTCCCTGTCTCTATGAGGGGTTCGCCTCTTGCCAGGCGGCGATGAGCGCCAGAAACCGTTCCCCATACCGGGCCGCCTTCACGTAGCCCACGCCGGAGACCTGCAGAAATTCCCCCATGTCCCTGGGCCGCCGGGCCGCCATGTCCGCCAGGGCGGCATTGGAGAAGACGATGTAGGCGGGGACGTCCTCCTCCTGGGCGAACTGGGCGCGCAGACCCTTCAGCGCTGCCAGCAGGGTGGCGTCCTCCGGCGGGACGGAGGGCGGGACGGAGGTCCGCCGGGAGGACCGGGTCGGCTCCGGAGCCTGGGCCCGCTCCCGGAGGGAGACCGTCCGGCCGTGGAACAGCACAGCCCCGGCCCGGCTGGTGAGACGCAGCACCGGATACTCCTCCCCCACCAGCTCCAGGAAGCCCTCGGAGAGGAGGTGGTCCACATAGCTGCGCACCGTCCGCTGGTCCGTGTCCGCCAGAGCGCCGTAGGTGGGGAGCTTGTCCAGCCCCAGCTGGAGCACCCGCCGGTTCCGGCTGCCCCGCAGCAGCTGGATAATGGCGGTGAGGCCCAGGCCGCTGCGGTACTTCTTCTCCACCCTGGCCACTGCAGAGAGAATCTTTTGGGCCGGGATGGTGATGTCCCGCTCCACAAAGGCGCTCCTGCAGTTGCCGCAGCTGCCGCACTGGGCCGCCCGGGCCTCCCCGAAGTAGTCCAGCAGCCACCCCCGCAGGCATCCGTCAGTTTTGCAGTAGCCCACCATCTGCTCCAGCCGCTCCATGTCCCGGCGGAGGACCTCCCGCCGGGTCTCCTGCTCCTCGCCGCCCTGGGGGGCGCTGATGAGGTACTTGGCCGTCTGCACGTCGCCGGGGGAGAAAAGGAGAATGCACTCCGCCGGCGCGCCGTCCCGGCCCGCCCGGCCCGCCTCCTGGTAGTAGCTCTCCAGATTTTTGGGCATGTTATAGTGGACGACGAAGCTGACATTGGACTTGTCGATGCCCATACCAAAGGCGTTGGTAGCCACCATGACCCTGGCCCGGTCGTAGACGAAGTCCTCCTGGTTCTGCCGCCGCTCCTCGTCCTCCAGCCCCGCGTGGTAGCGGGCGGCGGCCACCCCCTGGGCGCGCAGATCCCCGCACACCGCCTCCACCGTTTTGCGGGTGGCGCAGTAGACGACGCCGCTCTGGTCCCGCCGGGAGCGGAGGTAGTCCGCCAGCCAGGCGGCCTTGCACTGGGGGCGGACCACATCGAAAAAGAGGTTGGGCCGGTCGAAGCCCGTGGTGACGCACAGGGGGTCCTCCAGCCGCAGAAGGCGGCGGATGTCCTCCCGCACCGCGCCGGTGGCGGTGGCGGTAAAGGCCCCCACCGGTGGCCGCCGGGGCAGGCCGGAGACAAACTGGGCGATGCCCAGGTAGCTGGGCCGGAAGTCCTGACCCCACTGGGACACGCAGTGGGCCTCGTCCACCGCCGCCAGGGAGATGTCCACAGAGGCGCTCAGGCGGAGAAAGCCCTCGGTCACAAGCCGCTCCGGGGCCACGTAGAGAATCTTGTAGGCCCCCGCCCTGGCCCGGCGGAACACCTCCCGGTACTGCTCCGCCGTCAGGGAGGAGTTGATGAACGCCGCCGGAATGCCCGCCTGCTCCAGCGCGGCCACCTGGTCCTTCATCAGGGAGATTAGCGGCGAGACCACCAGGGCCACCCCCGGCAGCAGCAGCGCCGGCAGCTGATAGCACATGGACTTCCCCGCCCCCGTGGGCATGACTCCCAGCACGTCCCGGCCGGCCAGCAGGGCGTCCACCAGCTCCTCCTGACCGGGGCGGAAGCTGTCGTGGCCGAAGTACTGTTTGAGTGCCGCCAGTTTCTCCAATGTGGTCCCCCCTCCGGCCGCGGCAGGCCCGCAGCCTGTTTTCTCCATTATACCGCGTTTCCCCCCGCTCCGCAATCGGCGAATTAGCGGTTGCAGGAAAAATAAAAGTATAGTACAATAGGCGGGACGGAGAAGAGGGGGCGCGTTTATGATTATACTAGAGACGCAGCGGCTGATCCTGCGGGAGATTACGGCGGCGGATTTCGACGCCTGGAGCGCAGTTCTGGGGGATCCGGAGGTCATGTACGCCTATGAGCACGGCTTTTCTGCGCAGGAGGTCCGGCAGTGGATCGCCCGCCAGCGGGAGCGGTACGCCCGGGACGGCTTCGGGCTGTGGGCGGCGGTGGAGCGGGAGACCGGCGCGCTCGTCGGGGACTGCGGCCTCACGATGCAGGACTGGGACGGCCGGCCGGTGCCGGAGATCGGCTACCACCTCCGCCGGGACAGGTGGCACAGGGGATACGCCTCGGAGGCCGCTGCGGCCTGCCGGGACCATGCGTTTCACGTGTTGGGCTTCCGGGAGGTGTATTCCATCATCCGGGACAGCAATCTGCCCTCCCAGCGCGTGGCCCTGCGCACCGGCATGTGCGTAGTGGGGCGTGTGACCAGACACTACCGGGGCGTGGACATGCCCCACCTGGTGTTCTCTGTAAAAAAGCCGTAGCATCGTCAGAAACCTACATTCTCACATAGAAAAAGGGAGGAACCCAACCAATGGACAACGCCTATTTTGAGGCCATGGAGGCCAAGATTCCCAGGGGCAGAATCCGCACCCGCTTCGCCCCCTCCCCCACAGGCTACATGCACGTGGGCAACCTGCGCACCGCCCTGTATACCTGGCTCATCGCCCGCAACGGCGGCGGTACCTTCATCCTGCGCATTGAGGACACGGACCAGGGCCGCCTGGTGGAGGGGGCCACGGACGTGATCTACCGCACCATGGCCGAGTGCGGCCTCACCCACGACGAGGGCCCCGACGTGGGCGGCCCCGTGGCCCCCTACATCCAGTCGGAGCGCCGGGACACCTACGGCCGGTACGCCCGGCTTCTGGTGGAGCGGGGGCACGCCTACTACTGCTTCTGCGAGAAAACCGAGAGCGAGGAGGATGCCGGCGAGTGGGACCGGGCCGCCGACCCCTGCCGCGCCCTGTCCCCGGAGGAGGCACAGGCCCGGGTGGACGCGGGGGAGCCCTACGTCATCCGCCAGAGGATTCCCGCGGCCGGGACTACCACCTTCCGGGACGCCATCTTCGGGGACATCACCGTGGAGAACGCCGCCCTGGACGACCAGGTGCTCCTCAAGCGGGACGGCCTGCCCACCTACAATTTTGCCAACGTTATCGACGACCACCTCATGGGCATCACCCACGTGGTCCGGGGCAGCGAGTACCTGTCCTCCGCCCCCAAGTACAACCTGCTCTATGAGGGCTTCGGCTGGGACGTGCCCACCTACGTCCACTGCTCCCCGGTGATGCGGGACCAGCACAACAAGATGTCCAAGCGCCACGGGGACCCCTCCTACGAGGATTTGAAGGCCCAGGGGTACCTCACCGAGGCCATTTTGAACTACGTGGCCCTGCTGGGATGGAGCCCCAGGGGCGAGCAGGCGGAGCGGGAGGTCTTCTCCCTCGCTGAGCTGGCGGAGGTCTTTGACATTGCCGGCATCTCCAAGTCCCCCGCCATCTTTGACATCGAGAAGCTGACCCACTTCAACGCCCTGTACCTGCGGGCCATGACCCCTGAGGCCTTCCACGCCGCGGCGGAGCCCTACATCCGCCAGGCGGTGCGCAATCCGGCCCTGGATACCCGCGCCATCGCCGCCCTGCTCCAGGCCCGGTGCGAGCGCCTGACGGAGATTCCCGAGAAGGTGGACTTCTTCGAGGCCCTGCCGGCCTATGAGAAGGACCTCTTTACGAACAAGAAGTCTAAGACCAACGACGAGGTGGCCCGCTCCATGCTGGAAGCCGCCATCCCCGCCCTGGAGGAGCTGGGGAGCTGGGACCAGGAGAGCATTCACGCCTGCCTCACGGACCTGGCGGCCCGGCTGGAGGTGAAGAACGCCACCCTTATGTGGCCGGTGCGCATCGCGGCGGCGGGAAGGGCGGTGACCCCCGGCGGGGCGGTGGAGATCTGCCTGATCCTGGGCCGGGAGGAGTGCCTGCGCCGTCTGGGGCTGGGGCTGGAGAAGCTGACGGTATGAGCTGGACGAGAGAGCAGGCCGCCCTGCTGCGGACATTTCTGAGGACGGGCTTCCGCCGGACGGTCCTCTGGTGCGGCCTTGGGATGGCGGCGGCGGGGGTGCTGGGCTTCGCGGCCGCCCAAATCCGGCCGGGGCTGGCGGAGGAGCTCATCAACGCCTTCCGGGAGCAGGTCACCCAGTCCGGCGTGGTGGACGAGGAGGGGGCCATGTCCGTGTTCGCGCTGCTGATGAACAACTGGCGGGCCATGCTGCTGACCGCCATGTACGGGTTCATCCCCTTCCTGTTCCTGCCTCTCATCAGCCTGCTGGTCAACGGCGCGCTGCTGGGGGTGGTCACAGCGGCCTACCATGCCAACGGGATGTCCATGGCGCTGCTTCTGGCGGGCCTCCTGCCCCACGGGATATTCGAGCTGCCGGCCATGGTGCTGTCCATCGCCTGCGGCGTCCAGCTGTGCCGGAACATGTGCCTGCTGGTGACCAGCAGCCCCCGCCGCGTGCCCATGGTGGAGCTGCTGGGGGACCTGCTGCGGGTAATGGTGCTGCTGGTGGCCCCCATGACCGTGGCCGCGGCGCTGATTGAGTGCTACGTGACGCCGGCAGTGATGTGGCTGTTCCGGTAGAGGGCGGGAGGTGCGCGGCTTCTCCGGCGTTTCGGATAAGATTTGCGGGTATTTTCCCAAAACCTCTTGACTTGGAGTGGGCTCCATCGGATATACTGATGCATTGACCGTACCCCCTGCGGGGGACAGACCGTTATCGAAAAGAGGAGCATGCGATATGGAAAAGGCAACCGTCTATTTCACCAAGGACATCACCCCCGAGGCCCTGCAGCGTATCTACCGCGCGCTGGGCGTCTCCCTGAAGGGAAAGGTGGCGGTGAAGATCTCCACCGGCGAGCCCGGCGGACACAACTTCCTCCAGCCCGCCCTCATCAAGCCCCTGGTCCAGGAGCTGAACGGCACCATCGTGGAGTGCAACACCGCCTATGAGGGCCGGCGCAACACAAACGAGGCCCACTGGCAGACCTTCCGGGACCACGGCTTCGCCGCCATCGCCCCCTGCGATCTGATGGACGAGGAGGGAGAGATGTCCCTGCCCGTCACCGGCGGGAGGCAGATCAAGGAGAACTTCGTGGGCGCGCATCTGAAGAACTACGACTCCATGCTGATGCTCTCCCACTTCAAGGGGCACCCCATGGCCGGCCTGGGCGGCGCGCTGAAGAACATGTCCATCGGCGTGGCCTCCGCCCACGGCAAGCAGTGGATTCACACCTCCGGCAGCGGCGAGACCTCCTTCGAGGCCCTGATGAACGCGGACCACGACAGCTTCCTGGAGTCCATGGCCGATGCGGACGAGTCTGTTATGACCTACATGGGCCGGGAGAACATCGTGTATATCAACGTGGCCAACCGGCTGAGCGTGGACTGCGACTGCTGCGCCGAGCCGGCGGAGCCGGAGATGATGGACATCGGCATCTTCGCCTCCCTGGACCCGGTGGCGGTGGACCAGGCCTGCGTAGACGCGGTCTACGCCTCCCCGGACCCCGGCAAGGCCGCTCTCATCGAGCGCATGGAGTCTCTCAACGGCGTCCACACCATCGAGACCGCCGCCCAGATGGGACTGGGCAGCCGGGCATACGAGCTGGTGGAAATCTGACATCGTTCCCCCAAAAAAGCAAAGAGCGCCGGGCAGCGGTCTGCAAACCGCCGCCCGGCCTCTTTTCATGTCTCCGCCCGGAAGAGAATCTCCGGGGAGAGCACCTGGCGGGTCTTGTAGCGCAGGTAGTCCTCCTCCGTCCCCCCGGCGGCCAGCAGCAGCAGCGGGCGGTAGAGCGGGGACTGGGCCGCGGCCCGCAGCTTCCCGAACACGTAGGGCTCCCCGGGCGTCTCGCTCTGGCGCAGCAGCAGGTCCTCCCCGTCCAGCACCAGCTTCAGAATCCGCACGCAGGGGGTTTCGATGAAGGCCAGCCGGATGTAGAACACCGGCCGCTCCTCCTCGTCGTGGGTAAAACGGCCCAGGGCCGCCGCGTGGTAGACGTTTCCCCGGAAATCCAGCTGGGAGACCAGGGGCCGGCCCAGGCCCACGGGCACGCGGTGCAGGGCGTCCCGCTCCCGGTAGACGAGCTCCGGCGTTCCCCCCTTGAGGCTTACCGCCACCGAGGTGACCCCGCGGGTGTAGTTGCTGCCCAGGGCCTGAAGGGCCAGGGGCAGCAGCCCCGTGGAGGCCGCCCTGGGGTCGGCGGAGGCGAAGGACCGGCCCAAGAAGGGCTCCGCCCGGCTGTCCGCCTCCTCCGGGGGCCGGCTGTAGGCGGAGAGGCCGCGGACCGTCTCCTCCAGCTCCCGCCGGGCCGCCCCGTCCTCCTCCAGCCGGGCTGGGAACGCGCCGCCCAGGTACCGGCTGACGATCTCGAAGTAGCGGCTCTCCTGGAAGTCCGTGTTGGCCCCGGCGTGGGTCACCACCAGGATGCCGCTGTCCAGAAAGCCCAGCACATTTTGCCCCAGCATACCGTTGAAGAGGAAGGTGTTCTCCCGGCGGCCCACCCATATCTGGTAGCCATAATTGAAATCCCCGGTGGCCGCCGGCGGAACGGCGCGGGGGCGGAGGGCGGCCTCCAGATAGCGCCGGGACAGCAGCCGCTCTCCGCCCCACAGCCCGCCGTCCAGCACCAGCTGGCCCAGCTTGGCCAGATCCTCGGGGCGGATATACAGCCCCCAGCCCCCCTTCTCCACCCCCATGGGGCAGGTCTCCCAGCGGACGTCCGTGATGCCCATGGGGCCGAACAGGCGCTCCTGGAGCAACTCCATCAAGCTCCGCCCCGACCGGCGTCGGATGATGGCGGAGAGCATGTAGGTGTTCAGGCTGTTGTAGGCGAACTCCTCCCCCGGCTCCCCCTTGGGGGCGGCGGAGAGGAAGCGGCGGACCCAGTCCGTCTCCGTCAGGGCCTCCGCCTCGGTGAACTGGACGCCGGAGCGCATGGTCAGCAGGTCCTCCACCGTCATGTCCTTCAGCCGCCGGCGCAGGGTCCCGGACTCGTCAAAGATGTCCGCCACCGGCTCCTCCACCGAGAGGAGGCCGTCGTCCGCCAGCAGGCCCACCGCCAGGGACACCACGCTCTTACAGGCGGAGAAGGTGTACTTGGCCGCGCGCAGGTCCTGGCTGCCGAAGGCGGCCTCGCAGATCACCCGGCCGCTGCGCAGCACCATCACATCCTGCATATACAGGTCCCGGCCCCGGTTCAGCTCCTCCAGGAACCGGCGCAGAAGCCGAGAGGAGACGCCCTGGCTCTCCGGCGTGGCCCGTGGGAAGGGCTGGAGCGGCGCCCGCAGGGGCAGCGGCGGCTTCTCCGCCGCCGTGGGCAGGAAGGCCTCGGTGGCGCTCTGGGTGTCGAGAATGCGGGTGAGCAGCTGGAAGGTGCGGCTGGCGGTGGTCAGGTTCATGGGCGGTCCCTCCATCGTGTTTGTTCTATTGTGCCACTATACCACGGAGCATGTTCCAAATCAACCACATTCCGTAAACAGCTCCCGCCCAGTTCCGCCCGTCTGTCACCCGGCGGGCCGCCTTTGTTAGCACTCTTAAAAGAGAGTGCTAATATTTACAATTTGGTCATATTCTGTTCACAATTACCATGCATGATAGAGCTGAAAAAACAAGAGGCCCGGCGGCCTCGGCTTTACAGGAGGACAGCACCCCATATGGCTAAGAAAGAATTTAAAGCGGAATCCAAACGTCTGCTGGATCTGATGATCAACTCCATCTACACCCACCGGGAGATCTTCCTCCGGGAGATCATCTCCAACGCCAGCGACGCCATCGACAAGCTGTGCTACAGATCCCTGACCGACGAGAAGGTTGGGCTGAAGCGGGAGGACTTCGCCATCCACATCCACGCCGATCCGGACGGGCGCACCCTCACCGTCAGCGACAACGGCATCGGCATGGACGAGAGCGAGCTGGAGAACAATCTGGGCATCATCGCCTCCAGCGGCACCTACCAGTTCCGCCAGGAGGTGGACAGCGAGGATGTGGACATCATCGGCCAGTTCGGCGTGGGCTTCTACTCCGCCTTCATGGTCGCCGACCACATCACCGTCGTCACCAAAAAGTACGGCGCAGACCAGGCCTTCCGCTGGGAGAGCGACGGGGCCGACGGCTACACCATCACCCCCTGCGAGCGGGACGGCGTGGGCACCGACATCATCATGCACATCAAGCCCGACGGCGAGGAGGAGAACTACGCCGAGTTTCTCCAGGAGTACACCCTGCGGAACCTGGTAAAGAAGTACTCCGACTACATCCGCTGGCCCATCCGCATGGAGGTGACCAAATCCCGGAAGAAGGAGGACTCCCCGGAGGACAAGCCCGAGTACGAGAGCTACCGGGAGGTGGAGACCCTCAACAGCATGGTGCCCCTGTGGCAGCGCAAGAAGAGCGACGTCACCAGGGAGGAGCACGACAAGTTCTACCAGGAGAAGTTCAACGACTTCACCCCGCCCCAGTCGGTTATCACCGTCTCCGCCGAGGGCCAGGTGTCCTACAAGGCCCTGCTGTATATCCCCGCACGGCCCCCTTACGACTACTACAGCGCCGACTATGAGCGGGGCCTCCAGCTCTACTCCGCCGGTGTGATGATTATGGACAGGTGCCAGGACCTCATCGGCGACCACTTCGGCTTCGTCAAGGGCGTGGTGGACTCCCCGGACCTGAGCCTGAACATCTCCCGTGAGCTGCTGCAGCATGACCGGCAGCTGAAGCTCATCGCCAACAACATTGAAAAGAAGGTCAAAGGCGAGCTGGAGCGGATGCTGAAGGAGGACCGGGAGGGCTACGAGAAGTTCTTCCAGAACTTCGGCCGCCAGCTGAAGGTGGGGTGCCTCAATGGCTACGGCGCCAAGCGGGACCTGCTGCAGGATCTGCTGCTGTTCTACTCCTCCACAGAGAAAAAGCTGGTTACCCTGGCCGAGTATGTGGACCGGATGCCCGAGAGCCAGAAGTATATTTACTACGCCTCCGGCGAGAACGCCGCCGCCATGGACAACCTGCCCCAGACCGAGCTGCTGCGGGAGCGGAATATGGAGATTCTCTATCTCACCGACCAGCCGGACCAGCTGCTGATGGAGATTCTGCGGGAGTACAAGGACAAGCCCCTGCGCTCCGCTGTGGACGGCGACCTGGATCTGGAGGACATGCCCGAGGAGAAGGGCGCTGATGCGTACAAGGAGGCCCTGGACTTCATCAAGGAGGTTCTGGGCGAGGAGGTGGACGAGGTCCGCGTCTCTCGGAAGCTGAAGACCCACCCGGTGTGCCTCACCTGCGGCGAGGGCGTCAGCTTTGAGATGGAGCGCTATTTTGCCGCCGCCCAGCCGGAGATGGGGCTGAAGGCCAAGCGGATTCTGGAGCTGAATGTGGAGCACCCCGCCTTTGCTGCTCTGGAGGGCGCGCGGAGCGCCGAGCCGGAGAAGGCGAAGAAGTATGCGCAGGTGCTGCTCAATCAGGCCAAGCTGATTGCCGGCCTGCCCATCGGTGATCCGTCGGGGTATACGGATTTGCTGTGCAGCTTGTGGACGTGAGGGGCGCGTATAGCAAGTGATGTGAGGCGCTTTATTCAGGGGCTGAGCGGGCGGAGGAGGCCTGCTCAGCCCTCTGCGTCGGGTGATTCTGGGCCCTTCAATTTTTTCCATGGAATTTATGGGATTTTACTTGACAGATTGGGGAGGAGAAACTATAATAAGAAAGCTATCCGGGTGTAGCGCAGTTGGTAGCGCGCATGGTTCGGGTCCATGAGGCCGTGGGTTCAAATCCCGCCACTCGGACCATGCGGAGTGTCCTTATAGGATTTGAGTATCCTTGGAGGACACTCCGCATTATTTTTGCTCAAAATCCTATACCGCGATCCGCTCCGGGGAGTAGCTGACGGCTACTCCCTTTCTCGTCCCCATTGTGATCTCCGCAGCCGGGATTTTCCGGCGGTCAGGGACGGAGAAAGTGCCGATACAGTTGTAATAGATGGTGATGTGCTGGGTGGTAACGCCGTCCTGCTTTTCCGCATGGTACACGTCGATATGGTCAATCAGCTCTGCCACCATGCGCTGGGTAATCTCGGTGGCGTTGGTGTACCGCCGGACCGTTTCAAGAAACGTGTCAACGTCCATCCTCTGGCCCTCGCTCTTTTTCAGCTCCAGCCGCAGCGCCTTGATCCGCTTGGCGTTCTCCCCCTGCTCCTGCTCGTACCGCTGGGACATTTTCGCAAACCGGGCGTCGCTGATTTTCTGGCTCACGTTGTCCTCGTAAAGCCTCTCGAAAAGCCCGTCCAGCTC
>CAJTOM010000014.1 GCA_910577915.1 uncultured Oscillospiraceae bacterium | reverse complement strand
AACGGCCTGCGGGAAGATGATGGAAGGCCCGTCCGCGAGCGGTTCACCAAGGCAGTCGGCTTCTACCCTGAGAGTATGCCGCAATGCAAGGCCATCATCCGGACTAATAAGCCCTGCGCGGTTGGCGTCCACGGCCCGCTTGCTGTCTATTGCCCGCTCAACGTAGTCAACGAGGACCACGAGCGCGTGCGGCAGGGCGGCGGGGAGCTCCCCGCCAACAAAATCGTCGTGGACCACTACTTCACCCGCTCTTTAGCCGAGTGGCGGGAGAAGATGGCCCGCGGCAGCTGCGACCCGAACTACAGCCGGGACGGCGGGTGGTTCTGGCGCATGAATCCGGACATGGCGGAGATGGACGGGATCATCGCCGGGGACGGCAAAAAATAGGGCCGCCCCGCAGCGGTGAACCTGCGGGGCGGGAACGTGACATGTACGATTAAATTCTGGGGATGCGGAGCTCCTTGATGGAGCTGACCCGGTCGGACCACTCCAGCAGGGCGTTGACGCCGTCCCGCGTCACCTCGTGGGCCTCCGTCAGATCGTCCAGCTTTTCCTCAATGGAATCCAGCCGGCCATTGATGTTCTTGATGTCGCCCTGTATGGAGACAATATCGCCCTGCATGGAGGCAATATCGCCCTGCATGGCGGTGATGCTCCCCTGCATCGCGGCCAGCATTTCCTCGGTTTTTTCCTGCCTGGTCTGCATCCCAGCCAGCATTTCCTCGGTTCTTTCCTGCCTGGTCTGCATGGCGGCCAGCATTTCCAGAATCTTTTCCTCATTGTTCATTTTCCTCAGCCCCCCTTTACCACGCATTATAAAGCAAGATCACGTCATTGTCAACGAAAGGAGCGGATTCTATGCCCGAGAAATGCACGGCCGGCGACTGCCCGGTTTCAGCCCGTGTGGACGCGCTGGAAAAGGAGTTCGACCGGCACCGGGGCAATTCCACCGACACCCACCGGCAGATGTTCGAGCGGATCAGCACGCTGGAGCAGAGCGGGGCCGCCCTCAGGGCCACGCTGGCCGGAATGGACGAGAAGCTGGACGAGATCGCCGAGAAGGTCAACGCCCTGGCGGACAAGCCCGCCAAGCGGTGGGAGAGCCTGGCGGATAAGGCGGTTTGGGCCGTCTGCGCAGCGGTGATCGCCTTCCTGCTGGCAGGAATGGGACTGTGAGAAAGGAGTACATACGATGAACAATTACATGACAAAGTGGCTGCGGTGCGCCGGGGTGCGGGCCGTGAGGACCATGGCGCAGACTGCGGCGGCGACCATCGGGGCCTCCACCGTGCTCTCCGCCGTAGACTGGCGGGTGACGGTCTCCGCCGCCGTGCTGGCCGGGCTTCTGAGCCTGCTCACCAGCGCGGCCGGGCTGCCGGAGGTGGACAGTGGGAACGCTTAACGAGCTTCTGACCATCGCCCGGCGGCAGCTGAACGTCCGGGAGTGCCCGCCGGACAGCAACAACGTCCGCTACAATACGTGGTACTGGGGCCGGGAGGTGTCCGGCAGCGGCTACCCCTGGTGCATGGCCTTCGTGCAGTGGTGCTTCGATCAGGCGGGCGTGACCCTGCCCGCCCGGACCGCCTCCTGCGGCACGCTGCTGAACGCCGCCAGGCAGTTCGGAACCTGGGTGACCGGGGACTTCCAGCCGGGGGACGTGGTGATCTACGACTTCTCCGGAAAAAAGCGGACCACCCAGCACTGCGGCATTGTGGAGCAGATCATGCCGGGCTACGGGGTACAGGCCATTGAGGGCAACACCAGCGAGGCCGGCAGCCAGGACAACGGCGGCATGGTCTGCCGGAAGAACCGGGCGGACAAGTACATCATCGGGGCCGTGCGGCCCGCGTTTGACAGGGAACAGGAGGAAAAGCCCATGACCGGAAAGGAAATTTACGACGCGCTCCAGGCGTACCTGGACGCCCAGAGGGTCCCCGCCGGGGTGCAGGAGGAGTACCGGCAGGCGGTGGAGGCCGGCGTCACCGACGGCAAGAACCCCTGCCAGCTGGTCCCCAGGTGGCAGGCCGCCATTATGGCCAAGAGGGCCGCAGAGAGAGGATAGACGCGCCCCCTGCGAGCGCTGCAAAAGCTTGCAGGGGGATATTTTTATTCGTTTGGCGGAGCCGCCTCCTTGATTTCTGCGCCTTACTCTGCTATGATGGAGGCGGCCGGGGCAAGGCTCCCGGCCGCCTCGTCTGGGGCGTGTGAGCGGTGCTTTAGCGAGGGCCGCTCACTTTTTTATGCCTTGACCTTACTGTCCCGCACGATCTTCGCGGCTTCTTCAGTGGCCTTGGCGTCCTTGACGTTCGCCTCAATCAGCTTTGCGATGTTCTCCAGGTACTGATTGAGCTCCGCGCTCGTCATCTCGTCCATCTCCTCCCTCCTTTCGTAAGGGGCTGGCCGCCCCTGCCTTACGAATACTCGTATAGCACGGTTTGACAGTGTATGCAAGTGGCAATGTATACAAAAATCAAAGGGTGTATTTGTCGGAAATATACATTGTTAAACCGTGCAATATGGGGTATAATACGGGCGGGGTGATCATATGGCATTGTCTGAATCAAAGCGTAAGGCAAACAACAAGTGGGATGCGGCCAATATGACCGTGCTGGGCTGCAAGGTCCGCAGGGAGAGGGCCGAGCAGTTCAAGGCCGCCTGCAAAAGAAGCGGCACGTCGCCGAACGCGGTCTTCATGGCCGCCATGGAGACATTCATGGCGGCCCACGGAGAGGCCGGGGATGCGCCGGAGCCCTGAAATGCGCCACCGGCTGCGAAATTGAATCGAAGATATGGCCATAAGGAGGCCGGGGATTACTCCCCGGCCTCCCCGCCTTCTATGCGGCCTTCAGCTGCCGCCGAGGCGGCGCTGTCCCGCTCCATGGTCTCCGCTATCGCCCGGTTGATAAAGCTGTTGACGGACTCGCTGCGGGCCTCCGCGTGGGCCTGGATGGCGGACTTGCGCCCTCTGGGAACGCGCACACGCAAATCCTCATACTTAATTTTATTGTACTTGTCTGCTGATACACGCTCGCCATCAATAATGTATTCGTTCGGTGCCAAAAGCATTCACCTCCTATCAACAGTATACCACAAGAGCAGCAATAGTGGTACCAGCAAAGCAGACAATAAACTGGTACCATTATTGGCTGTTTTGTCAATTTACAACTGGGACCAGTTCTGCTATACTATCATCAGAAAGGAGGTGAACACAATGGCGAAGAAAAAGCGCCGCAGGCGAAGGCCCACGGCGCAGCCCTATAGGATGGAAAGCTTCCTGGCAGACCTCCTGGCGGGCATAATCTCCGGCCTGACTACAGCGGCAATCCTCAAATTGCTGAACTGGTAAAGGCCAAGGGTGCGGGGCCCCACCCCCGCACCCTCAATATAAATGATTTCACAAAAAACGTCAAGGGGGTAAGCTATGAAATATTTGCTATTTGCGGTGATCTTTGTACCGCTGTTTGTTCTGGTACGGCGGGCCATTCGGAAGATATGGCCATAAGGAGGCCGGGGATTACTCCCCGGCCTCCCCGCCTTCTATGCGGCCTTCAGCTGCCGCTGCGGCGGCGCTGTCCCGCTCCATGGTCTCTGCTATCGCCCGGTTGATAAAGCTGTTGACGGACTCGCTGCGGGCCTCCGCGTGGGCCTGGATGGCGTCTCGCTTTTCTGCGGTGGTCCGTATTTCCAGGCGGGCAAACTTGGCAATATAATTCTTGTGCGCTTTCTTTTGCGCCTCTGTTTGTTCAGGCATGGTTTCACCTCCAAACCCATTATAGCACAGCGGGGAAATGTACCGGTATATATATTCCCTACAAATATGCACCGGTAATTTTGTGAGTATTGTCTATTGATATGTACCGGTACATATGCTATACTATCATCAGAAAGGAGGTGAACACATGCGCAAGCGAACAAGGAAAACGGGCGGTAAGGCCCAGGCCGACACCCTGATAAACCTTACCGCCGCAATCCTAAACCTCATTACCGCGGTACTTCTCTTAATCGAGAAGCTGACCAGGTGACGAGGGTGCGGGGAGGGAAACCTCCCCGCACATAGAATATCAAATCGCTTGCAGCGTGTCAAGATGGATATTTTGATTTACGGCCTTATTACGGTCAGCATCGCCCTCTCCCTGCTGGTCATCGTGCGAAACTGTAAGAAAAAATAGCTGTCCCGGCCGGTCATAGGCGGGGGACCAGGCGGTGAAAAAAATTTCCCCGACAACCCAACGTAAGATTTCATAAAAGCGTGCCCTGCGGAACACAGCCCGCAGGGCACGCCTGCTCTCTTCGCAGAATGTCTTGTCCCCCTCACTCCCCGCTCCACAGCCGCGCCATCTCCAGCAAAAACAGCCGCATAAACCGCCGCCGGTCCTCGGGGCGCAGCTCCGCCAGCCCCCTGACCGTGTGCAGCAGCAGCACGGAGACCTCGCCGCCGTCCGGGTCGTACACGCCCAGCAGGATGGCGGCCGGGTCCACCTTCAGGTTCTCCGCGATGTACTCCAGGGTGGCCAGGGTGGGATTGCCCTGGCCCTTGCTGTAGGCGTACAGGGTATTGCGGGAAATGTCCGCCTGTATCTGGAGCTGGGCAATGGACAGATCGTTTTTCTCCGCGAAGGAGCGGAGGAAGGCCGCCATATTTTCCCTCAAGCTCATGTCAAACGCCTCCTCGCCCTTATTCTACACGTTTCGACACCGGAAAGAAATGGCAAGACGCTGGGAGCCTGTACCGTTTTGCTGGGACAGCGTGCCGCCCCGGCGGTCCCGTACCCCCCAAACCGCCCCCTGTACGCCTCCATCGGCCTGGACAGCCTCCGCCCTGCGTGTCATTCTATGTACAGGGAGCGGCGGCGCAAAAGGGCCGGACAGGGGGGCTTGTCCCCTGCCCGGCCCGGCCTCAGCCGTCCTGGTTCTCCGCAAAAATAGCCGCCATAGCGAGCAGGTGCCGCACGCACGCCTCCCGCCGCTCCGGCGGCAGGCCGCCCAGCATCCAAGCGGCCTGTGCCACGGTCTCCGCCTGCTCCCCGCCCGGGAGCGGGTCGGAGACCAATTCCATCATGGAGACGCCGCAGCCCTCCGCCAGCAGCTCCAGGGTATCGGCTCTGGGATTGCCCTCGCCCTTCAGATAAATTTGGGCCGAGGACTTGGTAATTCCCAGCCGCTCCGAGAGCGCCTGAACGGACAGGCGCTCCTTGCGTTTGAACCGCCGCATGACTCTGGCCAGGTTATCGTTAATTGGCATAGTACCCTCCTGTTTCGTTAAGTGAAGCAACCGCGCCCGCGCCCAGGAGGGCCCCGAATCCAAAGTGGGTACGGATGTGTCAATCGCATCGCCACGCTCCTTTCTGAATGGCGGGAGGCATGGCGGTTGGGTTTTACATAAGTTGAGGGAGCTAGAAGGATTACACCACTGGTTCTACCAGGAGTGGATCCTGAAGGCCTGGGAGAAGCATGCGCTGTACCTGCACTTCACCATGGAGGACAACCCCTCCCTCTCCCCCCGCATCCGGCAGAGATACCGGGCCAGCTACAGCGGCGCCTTCTACAGGCGGTTCATTTTGGGGGAATGGACCGCCGCCAAGGGGCTGGTGTACGACTTCTTCGACCCCCGGCGGGACGCGCGGCCCGCTCCGGAGGGCGAGCTGGAGGAGTACGTCATCTCCGTGGACTACGGCACCGCCAATCCATGTTCCTTCGGCCTCTGGGGACGAAGGGAGGGCGTGTGGTACAGAGTGAAGGAATATTACTACGCTTCCAGACGTACCGGCGTCCAACTGACGGACCAGGAGTATGCGGCGGAGCTGGCCAGGCTGGCCGGCAGCCACCGGCTGCGCTGCGTGGTGGCGGACCCCTCCGCCGCCAGCTTTATCACCGCCCTGCGCCAGGCGGGCTACTGCGTCATCAAGGCCAACAACGACGTCCTCTCGGGCATCCGCGTCACCGCCGATCTGTTGAAACGAGGGCGCATCGTGATATGCGAGGGCTGCGGGGACTGTCTGCGGGAGATGGCGCTGTACCGCTGGAGCGAGGAGAACACCGGGCGGGACGCCCCCCATAAGGACAACGACCACGCCATGGACGACATGCGGTATTTCGCCGCCACCGTGGCGGCGGGCGAGGAGCATGCGGGGGCGTTCTGCGCGGTGGCGAGAAGGAGTTGAGCTATGCATTTTTTCAGCAAAAAGAGGGAGAAGCCCGTGGCCGCGGCGGCCACCGCCCAGATCGCCCGGGCCGCCCCCCTGCCCCTGGGCGGGTGCGTGCCCCTCAGACGGGGGGACACGCAGCTCTACCGGGCCATCCGGGAGGCGGTGCCCCTGGTGGACGCGTGCATCTGTAAGATCATCCGGCTGTGCGGCGGCGTGACGGCGGCCTGCGACGACCCGGAAGCGGAGCGGGCCCTGCGGCAGTTCTTGGAGCAGGTGAACGTGGGCCGGGGGCAGCGGGGCATCAACGCCTTTCTGGACCAGTACCTGGACTCCATGCTGGTCTGCGGCCAGGCGGTGGGCGAGATCGTGCCCACCGCGGACGGCCGGGACGTGGCCGCCCTGCTGTGCGGCCGGGTGGAGGACGTCCAGATCCGGGAGGGCGCGGGCCCCCTTGACTTCGCCCTGTGCGCCATGGACGGCCGCGGGCGCATGGAGCCCCTGCCCTGCCAGGAGCTGCTGCTGTTCACCCCCTTTAACCCGGAGGTCAGCGCCCCCTACGGGGTGTCCCTGCTGCGGTCCATGCCCTTTCTGACGGAGCTGCTGGGGACCATCTACAGCGCCATCGGCGCCAACTGGGAGCGCATGGGCAACGTGCGCTTCGCCGTGGTCTACAAGCCCGGCGGCGGCGAGTGGGACCGGGGCATGGCCCAGGAGCGCAGCCGGCAGCTGGCCAGCGAGTGGAGCCGGGCCATGGAGAGCACCAAAAGCGGCAGCGTGCGGGACTTCGTGGCCGTGGGCGACGTGGACATCAAGGTCATCGGGGCGGACAACCAGATCCTGGACAGCTCCGTGCCCATCCGGCAGATCCTGGAGCAGCTGGTGAGCAAGACGGGCCTCCCGCCCTTCATGCTGGGCCTGAGCTGGTCCAGCACGGAGCGGATGAGCACCCAGCAGGCGGACCTGCTGACCACGGAGATGACCGCCATCCGCCGGAGCCTGACGCCGGTGGTGGAGCGCATCTGCCGGGTGTGGCTGCGCCTGCACGGGTCCGGGTGCGCCGTCCGGGCGATCTGGGACGACATCAACCTCCAGGACCTGCTGGAGGAGGCCAAGGCGGGGTGGTACAGGGAGCAGACCAGAAAGCTGGCCCTGGAGAACGACGCCGCAGAGCGGAGGGCGGAGGCGTCCCGGGCCGGCAGGGCCGCCGGGGAAGCGCCTCCCCCCGGAGAAGGGAGTTAAACGGGAATGGACATTCGAAAAACGCCGGGCAGCGTCACCCGGCACAGCGTGAACCGGGAGGACATGGCCCTCATCAACCGGCTGGCCAAGACGGAGCTGACGCCGGAGCAGGTGTACACCTTCGCCGTCCGGCTGTGCGACAACGAGGTGGACCGGGACTGGGAGCGGTTTGACGAGGCGGGGCTGGAGGCCCTCAGCGCCCTGTTCGTGGGCAAGAGCGGCATCTTCGACCACCACTGGTCCGCCCAGGAGCAGACCGCCCGGCTTTACCGCACAGAGGTGTGCCGGGAGAGCGGAACCACGGCGGCCGGGGACGGAATCCGGTACCTGAAGGGGTACGCCTACATGCTGCGCAGCGAGAAAAACCGCGACCTCATCGAGGAGATCGAGGCGGGCATCAAAAAGGAGGTCAGCGTGGGGTGCAGCGTGGCGGGCCGTGTGTGCTCCGTGTGCGGGGCGGACCGCTGCAGCCACCAGGGCGGCAGCCGCTACGGCGGCAAGCTGTGCTACTTCACCCTCACCGGACCCACGGACGCCTACGAGTGGAGCTTCGTGGCGGTGCCCGCCCAGCGCAGGGCGGGGGTCATCAAGTCCTTCGCCGGAGCCCCGGCGCTCAAGCGGCTGGTCCAGGAGCACCCGGAGTGCCGGGCGCAGCTGGAGGCGCTGGAGGAGGAGGCACGGATGGGGCGCTCCTACATGCGGGGCCTGCGCCGGGAGCTGGTGCGGCTGGCGGGGCTGACGGACGAGGGGCTGGATCTGAAGCTGCTGGCCAAAACGGCGGAGAAGCTGGACGAGGAGGAGCTGCTGGCCCTCTCCGGCGCCTACCGGCGGCGGATGGACGAGAAGTATCCCCCCTCCCCCCAGCTGCGGCCCCGGCCCCAGCCTGTCCAGGACGAGGAGGACGGCGCGTTTCTGGTCTGACGGACGCGCCTTGACACACATAAGGAGGAATCTGACATGAGTATTTCGTTTGAGGGCGTGGGCCAGGTCTGCGCCACCTTCTGGGGCGAGGGCCTGACGGAGGGTCACGTGGTGAAAATCACCGACAACGGCACGGTGGGCCCCTGCGCCGCCGGGGAGGCCTTCTGCGGCGTGGTCCTGCGGGCCGCCGGGGACGCCTGCGCGGTGCAGGTGGGCGGCTTTGTGACCGTGGACTACTCCGGCGACGCCCCCGCCCTGGGACGGGTGTGCCTGGCCGCCGACGGAAACGGCGGCGTCAAAAGCGCCGGGGACGGCGTGGCCTGCCTGGCCGCCGACGTGGACACCACGGCGAAAACCGTAACAATTTTGCTGTAAAGCGGGAGGAAATACACGATGGCATATGCATACGACAATTTGAAGCTGGAGAAGGGCATGTACGGCGAGGCGGGCAAATCCTTCTCCCAGGTGCTGGAGGCGGCGGACCCCAGCGAGCATTACCGGGGCACCCCCCTGGAGGGGCTGGACGCCTTCCAGCGGCAGCTCAAGCGCTTTGACATCCACGTCAAGGGCAGCCGCTCCGACGTGGTGGAAAAGTTCTTCCGCTCTGCGGAGTCGGCGGTGCTGTTCCCGGAGTTCGTCTCCCGGGTGGTGCGTCAGGGCATGGAGGAGGACAACGTCCTCCCCTCCATCACCGCCACCGTCACCCAGTTCGACGGCATGGACTACCGCTCCATCTACTCCGTCCCCAGCGAGGAGGAGAAGCGCCTGCGCCGGGTGGAGGAGGGAGCCCAGCTGCCCCAGACCACCGTGCGCACCCAGAGCAACCTGGTAAAGCTCCACAAACGGGGCCGGATGCTGGTGGCCTCCTACGAGGCCATCCGGTTCCAGCGGCTGGATCTGTTCTCCATCACTCTGCGGCAGATCGGCAGCCACATCGCCCGAATGCACTTGGAGGACGCTATCAAGGTCATCCGGGACGGGGACGGCAACGACAACCCCGCCGAGGTCCTCACCGTGGGCTCCGCCCCCATCGGCGGCACGGCGGGCAAGCTGAGCTACGAGAGCCTTCTGGACTTCTGGTCCCGATTTGACCCCTACACCATGAACACCCTCCTGGTGCCCAACGGGGTGATGCTGGAGCTTCTGAAGATGAGCGAGTTCCAGAACCCCCTGACGGGCCTGAACTTCCAGGGTACCGGCGTGCTCTCCTCCCCCCTTGGCGCCACCCTGCTGCGCACCAGCGCCATGCCGGCGGACACCCTCATCGGCCTGGACCGAGGCTACGCCCTGGAGATGGTCAGCGCCGGGGACGTAATGGTGGAGTACGACAAGCTCATCGACCGGCAGGTGGAGCGGGCCGCCATCACCAGCACCTCCGGCTTCGCCAAGCTGTTCACCGACGCGGCCAAGGTCCTGCGGATCTGACCGGCGGCGGGAACAAGCTGGAGAGGAGCGGTCGTGATGTATGAGGAAATTCTGCGCCTGGCCGCCGCCATCGCCCAACCCGGGGAGGCGGAGCAGCCCCTGCTGGAGGCCCTGTGCGCCGCCGCCGAGGCGGAGACGGCCGCCCGGCTGCGGGCGGGGGTGAGCCCGGAGGACTGCGGCAGCTGCTTTGCCTGCGCCGCCGCCATGCTGGCGGCGGCGGGGGCCCTGTCCTGCCAGGGTAGCGGCGGCGTGGAGCAGTTTGCCGCCGGCGACGTGCAGCTGCGTCTCAAGGGCGGCGCGGGCGGGGACGAGACGGTCCAGGCCCTGCGCCGCCAGGCCGGGGAGCTGATGCGCCCCTACTGGACCGACGGCGGCTTCGCCTTCGCGGGGGTCCGGGGATGAGGGCCCGGCTGGAGCGGATCATGGCCCGGTACGGGCAGAGCGTGATCCTTACCAGGCGGGAGACTGGAGCGTCCCTGGCGGTGCGGGCATTTGTGCAGCCGGTGCGCCGGCAGAGGGAGGACCTCCCGGTGGCCGCCACGCCCCTGGGGGCGGTCAGCCGCCAGCGGTGGCTGTATATCGGCCCCCCGGAGCCGGCCCCCGCGCCGGGAGACCGGCTGGCGCTGGACGGGCTGCGCCTGGCGGCCCAGGAGGTCCAGGCCGTCCGGTGGCGGGACCAGGTCCTCTACTGCCGCTGCGTGCTGCGGCGGGAGAAGGAGGCAGCGGATTGAACGGATTGGAACAGGTAAAACAGGCCGTTGCCGGGGCCCTGAACCAGGCGGGGCTGGCTGTCAGGACAGCCTTCGAGCCGGGCTGGGCCGCCCGCTGCGACAGGCCGGTGGCGGCGGTGGGCCTGCGCACCGGGGAGAGCCGGGGCGGCGCCATGGGGCGCTACCTGGGGCAGACCCCGGACCGCCGGGAGGTCTACGGCCTGCGTCTGGAGCTGACGCTGTCCATGGACCTCTACAGCCCGGCGGAGCTGGGGGCCCCGGGGTGCGACAGCGCCCTGGAGACGCTCCACCAGGTGATGCTCAGCGGCCTCCCCGCCGGCCTGAGGCCCGCGGAGCTGCGCTGGGAGGAGACCGTCTGGGACGAGGATACCGCCATGTTTGTGCGGCGGGGCAGTCTCTCCTGCGGCGCGTATTTTACCGCGGAGGCCTCGGAGGACGGGGTGCTGCTGACAGATTTTATATTGAAAGGTGTTGTACGCAAATGAGACATATCATTCACGAGCGTCCGGGGGTCTACTCCTCCTATGACGCCTCCTCCACGGTGCGCGCGGGCCGCGCCGCCCGCACCATCGGCGTGGCGGCCAAGAGCACCGCCGGCACGCCAAACCGGTGCGTGGTCCTCACCAGCTATGAGGCGGGCCTCTCGGCCTTCGGCGAGGACGCCGCCGGCGCGCCGGGCATGTCCTCCATGCTGCGGCTGCTGTTTCTGGGCGGCGCGTCCGTGGTGGCGGCGGTGGCCGTGGAGGGCGAGGACTACGCCGCCGCCTTCGCCGCCCTGCAGGCGGAGGAGGACGTGCAGGTCGTGGTCTGCGACAGCGGGGATCTGGCGGTGCAGCAGGCCCTGCGCGCCAGCCTGGAGAGCGCCTGCGAGGCCCGGCGGGAGCGCGTGGCCGTGGTGGGCATGGACGGCGCGTCCATTGAGGAGCTCACCGGGCGGGCCAAGGCGCTCAACAGCGAGCGCGTAGTGCTGGTGGGTCCCGACGCCCTGGACAGCGCCGGTACGCCCCTGCCGGGCATGTTCGCGGCGGCGGCGGTGGCCGCCGCCCTGGCCCTCACCAGGGACCCGGCGGTGCCCCTCAACGGCACGGAGCTCCGGGGTCTGGGGGGCGTCAGCGAGGCCTACGGCGACAACGAGATCGACCGGCTGGTCCAGGGGGGCGTGACGCCCCTGGAGGCAGTGGGCGGCGAGGTCTCCCCTGTGCGGGGCATCACCACCCGCACCGCCACCGGCGGCGCGCCGGACAGCACCTGGCGGGAGCTGACCACCATCCTCATCGTGGACGAGGTGATCCCCTCCATCCGCCGGAGCCTGCGCAGCCGGTTCAGCAAGACCAAGAACACCGCCCAGACCAGGGGGGCCATCCGCTCCCAGGTCATCGTGGAGCTGGAGAGCAAACTGCGCGCGGAGGTCATCGACAGCTACGGCGACGTGACGGTATCCGTGTGCGAGGACGACCCCACGGTGTGCCTGGTGGAGTTCAGCTTCGCCGTGGCCCACGGGCTCAACCAGATCTACCTCACCGCCCATATCACGATTTAAGTTAAGTAAGGAGGAAGCGGCATGGAAGTAACGGGTTTTCCCACAAGCTGTGACATCTATCTGGAGCTGGACGGCCGGAAGGTGGCGGTGGTGCAGAGCTACACCGCCAAGGCCACCAAGACCAGCCAGGTGGTGGAGGCCTTCGGCGAGAGCGAGCCGGTGGCCACCATCAACGGACAGAGCAAGTACGTGCTGGAGCTGACCAGGCTCTACGCCACCGACGACGCCATCAGCGACGGCATCGACTTCTTCGCCCTGGCGGACTTTTCCCTGGTCATCTGCAAGCCCGACCGGAAGGTCATCTACAGCGGCTGCCAGTGGAGCGCCATCCAGGAGGAGGGCAAGGTGGGCTCCATGGTGGCCGAGAAGGTGACGGTGGTGGCCGCCGGCCGGATCGAGGTGGCCGCCTGATGGAGGAGCGGGAGCTGATCCAGGTAAACCTCCGGTTTCCGGCGGCGACGCTGGAGGGGCTCTCCCGGCTGGCGGACAGCCTGCGGGCCCTGGCGGAGGCGGCGGGCGGCGGGGCTCCCCCTGCCGCCCCCTACGGCGAGGAGCGGGCCCAGAGCGGCAATTTCGACTGGGATCGCTTCCGCGCTCTGGCGGAGGGCCCGGAGCCGCCCCGGCCGGCGGAGGCCTACCTCTCGGACCAGGCGGAGGCTCCGGCCCACCGGGCCGCCGTCCGGTCCCAGCCGGACGCGCCGGCCAGCGCCGGGGCGTCCCCCGCGGACTCCTCCCCGGAGGCGGCGGGCCGGGCGTATCGGGATCCGCTGGAGGAGGCCGCGCCGGACACACCGGATACGCCGGAGCGGCGGGAGCCGCAGGGAACAGAGCAGGCCGATCCCCCCGCCGTCCGGACGGAGGAGGCCGCGCCCCTGGAGGACGCGCCGGCAGTGCGGGCGGAGGCAGAAACACCCCTGCCCCAGCCGGAGAGCGCCCCCAGAGAGGCGGAGACCGGCGCGGAGGCCGCCAGCGTCCGGGCGGAGACCGGGAGCGCACCGCTCCCGCCCACCGCCGCCGGGTTCTCCGTGGGTCCCGCAGGCGGAATGGACCCCGGCCGGTGGACCGGCGTCACGGAGGAGCTGGTCTCGGCGGGGCCCGCGCCCCTGACGGCCGAGGCGGTGTCCCAGGCCTTCCAGCGGGACGGACGGCGCTATGACAACGGTTTTCCGCTGTACTGAGGGAGGTGAGCGGGCATGCTTCTAACACCTATGCGCTACAAAAGCTACATCTGGCCCCACAACCCCGCCGTCTACTCCATCACCTACCAGCGGCAGGTGGCGGCCCACAAGGTGCCCTTCGGGCGCTACTGCATGCAGGATCTGGGGCTGACCTGCCGGGTGATGCGGGGGGCGGGGGAGTTCGCCGGGGCGGACGCCTACGAGGAGTTCAAGCGCCTGGCCTCCGTGTTCTACGGCGGCGGGCCCGGGCTGCTGATCCACCCCCTGTGGCAGATCGCCAACGCCTATTTCACCGCCCTGAAGCTGGAGCAGGAGCCCTTGCCGGACTACGTCCGCTACAGCTTCGAGTTCCGGGAGCGGTTCGACGGGTACAGCGAGCAGCTGACGGCGGCGGGGTCCGCCGCCGGGGCCGCCTCCCCCCTGGCCCCCCGGCGTCACACCGTGGCCGGCGGGGAGACCCTGTGGAGCATCGCCGGGCGGTACGGCGTGGCCCTGGAGGAGCTGCTGTCGGCCAATCCGGGGATCAAAAACCCCAACCTGATCGGCGTGGGAGAGGAGGTGGCGCTGCCGTGATGACCCTGCATCTGGACACCTGCGACGGCAGGCGCTATCAGCTGCCCGTGCTGCTGCGCTGGGATCTGGAGCTGACGGGGGCGGTGCCCTGCGACAGCCTGCGGGCCGTCTGCCTGTACGACGGCGAGATGGCCCAGGTGCTGCCCAGGGCCGTCCGCTTTACCGCCGCCTGGGACGGCGAGGTGATGCTCCGGGGCGTGGTGGACGCCTACGAGATCACCCTCTCCGGCCAGGGGCTGCTGGCCACGGTGGAGGGCCGGGGTATGGCGGCGCTGCTGCTGGACAACGAGTCGGAAGCCCTCTCCTACGAGCGGGCCCCCCTCTCGGACATCCTGGCCAACCACGTATCGCCCTACGGCATCCAGACCCAGGTGCGCCAGGACGTCTCCGGCAGCGGCTACGCCGTTGCCTCCGGCTCCAGCCAGTGGCGGGCCCTCCAGGGCTTCACCAACCGCTTCGGAGGCTTCGACCCCTACTTCACCCGAGAGGGAACCCTGGTGGCGGGGCCTCTGTGGGGCAGCGGGCGGCAGATCCGGGTGGACGACCAGACCCCCCTGCTCTCCCTGCGCCAGCGGGAGCAGCGCTACGGCGTGATCTCCCAGGTGCTCATCCAGGACAAGGTCCAGCACGTCTCCCACCAGGTGGTCAACGAGGCCTTCACCGCCGCCGGCGGCCAGCGGCGGCACGTGCTCTACATGCCCCGGAGCACCCCCGACGCCCGCCGGTACACCGGCGAGTACCAGATCGCCCAGTCCGCCCTGGAGCAGCTGGAGATCGATCTGGAGCTGCCCTTCCCCTTTGCGGCCCTGCCGGGGGACCGGGCGGAGCTGAGCCTGACCCGGCTGAATCTGACCGGCAGCTACGAGGTGGTGCGCTCCCGCAGCCGGATGGACGGGGACGGAGCCGTCACCCTGCTGACCGTGAGCAGGAGGTGAGCGCGCATGTGGGTATCGAGAGCCATGGCCCTGCACCAGGCGGCGGAGCGCGAGGCCTCCGCCGTGGACATGGGCGTCACCACCATCGGCGGCGGCAGCGCCAGCGTTATGACCAGGGGCGAGCAGCGGGATTTGGAGGTTTTCGCCCCCGGCGGCGTCGTCTGGCAGCCCCAGGCCGGGGACACGGTGCTGGTGGTCCGGGGCGGCGTGGGCTGTCAGGAGCAGTGCGTGGTAGCGGCGGAGACCGCCGCCGCCGCGCCGGCGGCCATTGCGCCGGGGGAGCTGTATCTCTACTCCGCCGGCGGCGCCTCCGTCTATCTGAAAAAGGACGGCAGCATCGCTGTCAAGGGCCCCGTCCATCTGGAGGGGAGCCTGGAGATCAAGGGGAATCTGACCCTGGAGGGGGATCTGTCCGTCTCCGGGAACACGGATCTGACGGGGCGGGTGGACATCACCGGCGAGCTGTACGTCAACGGCGAGCTCTACCGCCCCTGTCGCTGCTCATAACGGAAGGAGGCGCAAGTATGGAGACCAAGCTGCTAAACGGCGACTATGTGCCCGACGGGCTGGGCGGCGTGGCCCGGTGCCAGGGGGAGGACGCCCTGCTGGAGCGGGTGCTGTTCCGCCTGACCGCTCGGCGGGGGCAGTTCCCTCCCCTGCCGGAGCTGGGCAGCCGGCTGTACCTGCTGGGCAGGGAGAGCGCCGCCCAGCGGCCCTCCGCCGCCCGCCAGTACGCGGCGGAGGCCCTGGCGGAGGAGCCGGTCACCGTCACCGACGTGCTCCTGGCCCCCGCCGGGGAGGGCCGGGTCCGGGTAACGGTGCTGCTGGACTGCCAGGGGACGGCGCTGTCCGCCTCCATGGACATATAGAGGGAGAATCGACCATGAACAAGACCTTGGACAACATTTACGAGGAGATGCTCGCCGTCTTCGCGGAGGTCAGCGGCTATCTGCCCAGCACCTCCTGCGATCTGGCCGCCCGGCTCTACGCGGCGGCGGCCCAGATACAGGGGCTGTATCTCCAGGCCCAGTGGCTGCTGGACCAGAGCTTCCCCCAGACCGCCAAGGGGGTCTGCTTAGACCAGCACGCCCAGCTGCGGGGCATCAGCCGGGGGGTGGCCACCCGGGCGGCGGGGACGCTGCGCTTCGGCCTGTCCTCCGCCGTGGGGGGCGATCTGAACGTGGACGCGGGCACGGTGTGCATGACCGCCTCCGGCATCCGCTTCGCCACCACGGAGGACGCGGTCCTGCCTGCGGGCAGCCTCTACACCGACGTGCCCGCCGAGGCCCTGGAGCCGGGAAAGCGGGGCAACGTGGCCGCCGGCAGCGTCACCATCATGGCGGCCATGCCCGTGGGCATCCGGGCCTGCACCAACCCGGAGGCCTTCAGCGGCGGGGACGATGAGGAGAGCGACGAAGCCCTGCGCCAGCGCCTTCTGGACAGTTACCGCCGTCTGCCCAACGGGGCCAACGCCGCCTACTACGAGCAGGTGGCCCTCTCCCGCACCGGCGTGGCGGCAGCGGTGGCGGTGGGGCGGCCCCGGGGCGTGGGGAGCGTGGATCTCTACATCGCCACCGACGCGGGCCTCCCGGACCGGGCCCTCTTGGACGAGGTGGGGGCCTACCTCCAGGAGAAGCGGGAGATCTCCGTGGACCTGCGGGTGCTGGCCCCCACGGCCAAGGCGGTGAATATCTCCGTGGCCATCCAGCCCGCCGGGGGCTTCACCTTCGACCAGGCCCGGTCCGACGCCGACGCGGCCCTGCGCGCCGCCTTTACCGGGGCCATGCTGGGCCGGGAGGTCACCCTGGCCTTTCTGGGCAACCTGCTCTATGAGCTGGAGAGCGTGCAGAACTACCGCTTCACCAGGCCCAGCGCCGACATGGCGGCCAGCCCTACTGTCCTGCCCTGCCTGGGCAGCGTGACCATCTCGGATTGGGGGAACTGACATGGGATACAGCGACCACCTGCGCCGGCTCCTGCGGCCCCTGGGGGTCTACGACCTGCGGCCGGAGAGCCTCAGCGGCGCCGAGCTGGAGGCCCTGGGCCGGGGGCTGGACGGCGTCAGCGCCCGCATGGACTATGTGGAGCGGGAGAGCGCCCTGGCCACCGCCCAGGGGGAGGGCCTGGACCGGCGGGAGGCCCTCTTCGCCCGTACCCCGGTCCACTACACCACCGACCTGCGCCGCCAGGCCATCGCCGCCCTGCTGCGCATCGGCGGGGACTGCTTCACCCTCACGGACATCAACAACACCATCTCCGGCTGCGGCATCAAGGCCCTGGCCCAGGAGAAGGACCGGTTCGGCTACATCCGCATCATCTTCCCCGACGTGGCCGGCATCCCGGAGGGGTTCGAGCAGATCCGGGAGATCATCCTGGACATCATTCCCTGTCACCTGGACGTAGAATTTTACTTCCGATACCTCACCTGGGCGGAGTGCGAGGCCTACGGCTACACCTGGGCCATCGTCCACGAGCGGGCCTACACCTGGTTCCAGTTCGAGCTGGCGGTGTAGCGCCGCAATAAAAGCTGAGGCCCCGGACGCCAGAGCGTCCGGGGCCCCTGTGCATCCCCGCAAAGGCCTGCAAATGCTGGACTTGCCTGACAGTCGAGGGCCAAAACGCCCGCGCATTCTTGACTTTTTATCGCCTATCGCATAGAGTAAAGGCGGACTTGCAAGCCCCGCAAAAGATAAAATGCCACACAGAAAAGGAGCCATTCTATGGAGAGTAAACAGACCTTCGGCCAGTACATCCGCGATCGCCGGAGAGCGCTGGGCCTGACCCAGCGGGAGTTCGCCGAGACGCTGTACGTCACCGAGTCCGCCGTCTCGAAGTGGGAGCGGGGCCTGAGCTACCCCGACATCACCCTGCTGCTGGACATCTGCGCCGCGCTGGACGTGACGGAGCACGAGCTGCTCACCGCCAGCGTGGACACCCAGAAGCGCTCCGCCGAGCGCCTGGCGGAGAAATACCAGCGGCTGACCCGGGGCTTCTGCATCTTTATGTGCCTCATTTTCGTGGGCGTTCTGGTGGGCTGCGGCATCGCCTGCGCCGTCAACAGCAGCCTCTGGATCCTCCCCATCGGGGCGGCGGCGGTGATGACCGCCGGGTCCCTCACCGTGCTGCCCTTCCTGCTGGCCCGGAGGCCGGCGTGGGAGCCCTACAAGTGGGCGGCGGCCCTGGGGAGCATGGTGTGCGGCGTGGAGGCGCTGGTCCTGTTCTGCTGTGCCCGCGCGGGGTCCATGCACTGGTATCCCACGGTTTCCATGTGGATCCTGACCGGGTCCGCCCTGGTGCTGCTGCCGGTGATCCTGCCCGCGATCCCCCTGCCCGCCGCCCTGGCCAGGAGGAGGGCCAGCCTGTATGCCGCAGTGCTCCTGGCCCTGCTTCTGCTGACCATGTTCGCGATGAGCTGGGAGCCCCTGCACGGCGTCTTTCGGCCGGCCTGGTTCGCCGTGGCGGCGTCGGCGGTGTGCTTCGGACTGGGCTTTGCCGCATGTCCGATATTTCTGCGGCAGCTGCCTCTTCCGGAGCCGTTTTGCCGCTGTAAAACCAGCCTGTTTCTCGGAATACAGACCGTCCTTCTGCTCCTGCTGCTGGCGGCCTGCTGCCGCTACGCCGGCGGGACCGCGTGGGCCATGTGCCCCATCGTGCTGGCCAGCGTGGTGTTCGGACTGAGCACGGCATTTCTGCCCCTTCCCCTGCGGCAGCTCCCCCTGCCGGAGCCCCTCCGGCGGCACAGGGCCCTGACCTACTTCGCCGCCGTGACGGCGCTGCTGTTCGCCATGCTGGCGGTCATCGCCCACGTGACCGGCAACGACGGCCAGTGGTTCTTCGCCCTGGCGGTCCCCCTCGCCCTGCTGGGGCTGGTTCTGCCCTGGGGGCTGATGGGGATTATCCGGTATCTGCCGGTAAACGGGTGGTTCAGAGCCTCCCTCTGCTGCGTCTGGACGGGGCTGTGGAGCTGGCTGTACCCCTGGTTCGTGGACAAAATCATGCTGCTGAACGGCTGGGCCGCCGGCACGCCCTACCGGCTGCTGCTGCCGGTGGACTTCTCCCGGTGGCAGGACCCCCGGACGGTAGGGTGGAACTGCTTTCTGCTGGCACTGCTGGCGCTGGGGGCCCTGGCGGCGGGGCTGGCGGCGGCCGGAGTCCTGCGGGGACGGCGTCCCGCGGCCCGCTAGTCCGGGCTCCGCCCTCTGATTGCTTCGTCTTTCTTTGATTTTCCTTAAAATTTCCTTACCGCTCTTGACGCTCCGCCGGGATTCCTTTATAGTATGGATAAACGTGCAATCGGATGATCGGAGGGGGCCGCCATGGCAGACGGAGCCGCAGATAGACAAAACAACATCTTCACCATTCCCAACCTGCTCAGCGCCTTCCGGCTGCTGCTGGTGCCGGTGATCGCGTGGCTGTACTGCGGCCGGGGGGACTACCCCCTCACCGCCGGGGTGCTGCTGCTGTCCGGGGCCACGGACATTGCCGACGGCTTCATCGCCCGGCGCTTCCGCATGGTCAGCGACCTGGGCAAGGTGCTGGACCCGGTGGCGGACAAGCTGACCCAGGCGGTGGCCCTGGGGTGCCTGCTGACCCGGTTTTCAGCCATCTGGTGGCTGCTGGCGGTGCTGGTGGTGAAGGAGGCGGTGATGGCCGCCATGGGCATCTTTGTCATCCGCCGCACCGGCACGGTCTACAGCGCTTCCTGGCACGGGAAGCTGGCCACCTGCATCCTCTACGGGGTGATCCTCACCCACATCGTCTGGTACAGTATCCCCCAGCGGATCTCCGGCCTGCTGGCCCTGGCCGGGGCGGCGGGGATTCTGCTGAGCCTGGCGCTCTACACCCTGGAAAACATCCGGCGCGTCCGGAAATAGCGGACAGGCCCCGGAAGCAGCCGCTTCCGGGGCCTGCCGGGCGTATGGCCCCCCTCGGTCCCCGTTCCCCCGCAATTCTACATAAAAATGGCGTCTGCCCCGCGGAAGCACGCCGCTTTCCTGAAAAATTCCTGGTTTTCCCTCCGCCCGTCCTTGACAAAGGGGGGGAATTTCCCTATAATCTAGCTGTCGGCCCGGACGACCCTCCGGGCCAGCCTGGGAAGCAAACAAGTGGATTGCTTTTGAAAATACAGGAAAGGAAGATTCGCCATGATCTATTCTACCGAAGTCCAGCACATGTGCCCGGTCGCCAAGGGCGCGTACCATGGTCCCGCTCCCATCCCCGAGGAGGGCAAGTGGGTCCAGGCCAAGGAGATTAAGGACATTTCCGGCTTCACCCACGGCGTGGGCTGGTGCGCCCCCCAGCAGGGCGCGTGCAAGCTCACCCTCAACGTCAAGGAGGGCGTCATCCAGGAGGCCCTGGTGGAGACCCTGGGCTGCTCCGGCATGACCCACTCCGCCGCCATGGCCAGCGAGATCCTCATCGGCAAGACCATCCTGGAGGCCCTGAACACCGACCTGGTGTGCGACGCCATCAACACCGCCATGCGGGAGCTGTTCCTGCAGATCGTCTATGGCCGCACCCAGTCCGCCTTCTCCGAGGGCGGCCTGGCCGTGGGCGCTTCCCTGGAGGACCTGGGCAAGGGCCTCAGAAGCCAGGTGGGCACCATGTTCGCCACCCACTCCAAGGGCCCCCGCTACCTGGAGATGGCCGAGGGCTACTGCACCCGCATGGCCCTGAACAAGGACGACGAGGTCATCGGCTACGAGTTTGTAAACCTGGGCAAGATGATGGACTTCATCAAGAAGGGCGACGACGCCAACACCGCCCTGGAGAAGGCCAAGGGCCACTACGGCCAGTTTGACGCTGCGGTCAAGTATATTGACCCCCGGCACGAGTAAGAGAGGAGGACAAATAGTATGGCTCTGTTTGAAAGCTACGAGAGAAGAATTGACAAGATCAACGGCGTCCTCGCTCAGTACGGCATCAAGAGCGTCGAGGAGTGCCGGGAGATCTGCCAGGCCAAGGGCTTCGACCCCTACGAGATCGTCAAGGGCATCCAGCCCATCTGCTTTGAGAACGCCTGCTGGGCCTACGTGGTGGGCGCGGCCATCGCCCTGAAGAAGAACGTGAAGACCGCCGCCGAGGCCGCCACCGCCATCGGCGAGGGCCTCCAGGCCTTCTGCATCGACGGCTCTGTTGCCGACGACCGCAAGGTGGGCCTGGGCCACGGCAACCTGGGCGCCATGCTCCTGAGCGACGAGAGCAAGTGCTTCGCCTTCCTGGCGGGCCACGAGTCCTTCGCCGCCGCCGAGGGCGCTATCGGCATCGTCAAGAACGCCAACAAGGCCCGCAAGGAGCCCCTGCGCGTCATCCTCAACGGCCTGGGCAAGGACGCCGCCCAGATTATCAGCCGCATCAACGGCTTCACCTATGTCCAGACCCAGTTTGACTACGCCGCCGGCAAGGTGAACGTGGTCAAGGAGACCCGCTACAGCGAGGGCGAGCGGGCCAATGTCCGCTGCTACGGCGCGGACGACGTCCGCGAGGGCGTGGCCATCATGCACCTGGAGGGCGTGGACGTGTCCATCACCGGCAACTCCACCAACCCCACCCGTTTCCAGCACCCCGTGGCCGGCACCTACAAGAAGGAGTGCGTGGAGCAGGGCAAGAAGTACTTCTCCGTGGCCTCCGGCGGCGGCACCGGCCGCACCCTGCACCCGGACAACATGGCTGCCGGCCCCGCCAGCTACGGCATGACCGACACCATGGGCCGGATGCACTCCGACGCCCAGTTCGCCGGCAGCTCCTCCGTCCCCGCCCACGTGGAGATGATGGGCTTCCTGGGCATGGGCAACAACCCCATGGTGGGCGCGACGGTCGCCGTGGCCGTGGCGGTTGCCGAAAGCCTGAAGTAAACATCCCAACTAAAAAAACAGCGAGACGGGCAGCCGTCTCGCTGTTTTTTTAGTCCTCTTCCCGCCCCTCCTCCCACAGGATGAAGGTCTCCTCCGTCTCGCACTGGGCCTTTTTCAGAACGGCCATGGCGTTATAAAATTCCGCCCTGCCCATGTGCTCCAAAGCGTCCGTCACCGCGTTGAAGAGCTGGGTATACATTTTTCGGTACACGATTTCAGTCATAGAAAGCCTCCTCCTTACCGTTATTATCATCAGGAGTACCATTATATCGGTACATGAATACGATGTCAAGATGGATTACGATTCAAAATTGGTGTTACGGAATAAACCGCCCCCTTATGATAAAACATAATACGGGATGGGGGACTCTATGAAACTGGACTATAAAGAAATCGGGAGACGGATTGCCCGCCGGAGAAAAGAGCTGAAGCTGACACAGGCGGCGGTCGAGGAGCGGGCAGAAATAGGCGACAAGTATCTGACCAACATTGAGCGGGGTGTTTCCATCCCCTCCACCGAGGTCGTCATGCGTCTGGCCGCCGCGCTGGAGACCACCCCGGACGAATTTCTGGTGGGCGCCGCCCGCCACGAGGGCGAGGAGTGGCGCAGTGTCGCCGAGCTCCTCCGCCCCCTGGACGAGAAGCAGCTGCGCCTCGCCCGCAGCCTCCTCCTCTGGCTCTCGGAGCAGAAGCTGTAGCAAAAGGAACCCGCCCAGCTTTCGCTGGGCGGGTTTCAGATTGTAAAAAAAGCTCTCCGCAGGAGTTCGCGTCCGCAGACGCGAAAAATTTTAATCACTTTTTCGGCGGCGTGTACGTCGAAAAAGTACCCTGCGGGCCGCGCTCGGCCCGATCCTTCCCCCTCAAAAAAGGTGCAAAGCACCTTTTTTGACACGCAGGAACCCGCCCAGCTTTCGCCGGGCGGGTTCCTCTATTGCTGGCCGCATCCTCAGTCGATCAGGCTTTTCCCGTCCATCTCCGGCGGGCAGGCCAGCCCCATGATGTCCAGAATCGTGGGGGCAATGTCCGCCAGCCGGCCGGGGTGGAGCTTGGCGTCCGCGCCCACCAGGATAAAGGGCACCAGGTTGGTGGTGTGGGCGGTCATGGGGGAGCCGTCCTCCTTGCGCATCTCCTCGGCGTTGCCGTGGTCGGCGGTGATCATGGCGATGCCGCCCATGGCGCGGGTGGCGTCCACCACCCGGCCCACGCAGGCGTCCACGGTCTCCACCGCCTTCACGGCGGCCTCATACACGCCGGTGTGACCCACCATGTCGCAGTTGGCAAAGTTGAGGATGATCACGTCGTATGCGCCGGACTCGATCCGCTCCACGCACCGGTCCGTCACCTCCACGGCGCTCATCTCCGGCTGGAGGTCGTAGGTCGCCACTTTGGGGGAGGCCACCAGCACCCGGTCCTCGCCGGGGAACACGGCCTCCACGCCGCCGTTGAAGAAGAAGGTGACATGGGCGTACTTCTCCGTCTCGGCGATGCGCAGCTGGGTCATGCCCAGGGTGCTCAGGTACTCGCCCAGGCCGTTGGCCACCCGGATGCGGGGGAAAGCCACCTGGACATTGGGCATGGTGGCGTCGTACTCGGTGGTGCACACATAGGTCAGGGGGAAGATCTCCCGCTGGAAGCCGTCGAACTCCGGGTCCACGAAGACGCGGGTGATCTCCCGGGCCCGGTCGGGCCGGAAATTGAAGAAGATGATGCTGTCGTTGTCGCTGATAACGCCCTCGCCGTCGCAGACCACGGGCTCCACGAACTCGTCGGTGACGCCGGCGGCGTAACTCCTGGCCACCGCGTCCACGGGATCGGGGTTCTGCACGCCCTGGCCATAGACCATGGCGTCATAGGCCTGCTCCACCCGGTCCCAGCGCTTGTCGCGGTCCATAGCGTAGTAGCGGCCCATCACCGTGGCGATCTTGCCCACGCCGATCTCCCGGCACTTCTCCACGGTCTCGGCCACAAAGCCCTTGCCGCTGGTGGGGGACACGTCCCGCCCGTCCAAAAAGGCGTGAATATAGACCCGGCCCACGCCCTTCATCTTGGCCATCTTCAGCAGGGCCCACAGGTGGGTGTTGTGGGAATGTACGCCGCCGTCGGAGAGCAGGCCGTACAGGTGCAGGGAGCCGCCGCTTTTCAGGCACGCGTCCATGGCGGCGCAGTAGGCGGGGTTCTCGAAGAAGCTGCCGTCCTCAATAGAGCGGGTGATCCGGGGCAGATCCTGATAGACCACCCGGCCGCCGCCGATGTTGGTGTGGCCCACCTCGCTGTTGCCCATCTGCCCGTCGGGCAGGCCCACGTCCAGGCCGGAGGCGGAGAGGGTGGTGTGCTCGCACTGGGCGAACAGTTTATCCAGAACGGGGGTCCTGGCGTGGGTCACCGCGTTGCCCTCGCCGTCTTTCGCCAGGCCGAACCCGTCCATGATGATCAAAGTCGTTGGAGTTTTGTTCATGTTTACCTCGATTACACCGGAAAAACGGTGATTTTTTGTCGGAATGCGGCAGCACCCGCCCTCCGGCGGGCACTGCCGCCCATTTCCATTTACTCCTGGTTGGCAGCGTTGATGATGTCCACGAACTGGTCGGGCTTGAGGGCGGCGCCGCCGATGAGGCCGCCGTCTACATCGGGCTGGGCCAGCAGCTCGGCGGCGTTCTTGGGGTTCATGGAGCCGCCGTACTGGATGGTGATGGAGCGGGCTACCCGCGCGCCGTACAGGTTGCGGATGGTGGCGCGGATGGCGGTGCAGACCTCGGCGGCCTGCTCGGCGGTGGCGGTGCGCCCGGTGCCGATGGCCCAGATGGGCTCATAGGCGATCACGCACTTGCGCACCTTCTCGGGGGACACGCCGGCCAGGGCGCTCTTGACCTGCAGGGCCATGAGCTCCAGGGTCACGCCCATATCCCGCTGCTCCAGGCTCTCGCCCACGCAGATGATGGGGTGCAGGCCCGCCTCCAGGGCGGCGTGGACCTTCTTGTTGACGGTGATGTCGGTCTCGCCGAAGTACTGGCGGCGCTCGGAGTGGCCGATGATGACATACTTTACGCCCAGGTCCTTGAGCATGTCGGCGGACACCTCGCCGGTGTAGGCCCCGCTGGGCTCGTAGTACAGGTTCTCCGCGCCCACGGCCACCCGCATGTCCTTGAAGGCCTTCAGGGCAGCGGGGATGTTCACGAAGGGGACGCACACCACCACCTCGCACCACTTGGCGCGGGGCAGGATGGGCTTGAGCTCCTCGGCAAACTTCTTGGTGTCGCTGGCAGTTTTGTTCATCTTCCAGTTGCCGGCAATAATGGTCTTACGGTATCTACGGTTCATGTCGATCTTTCTCCTGTTTGAATTATATTAATTGACGTAAAAACATGCGGGACCGCCGCCCCCGGCGAACGCCCTTCTCTCTTGCGCGAAGCCGGACCTTTACCGGTCCAGCAGGCAGGCCACGCCGGGCAGCTCCTTGCCCTCCATGAACTCCAGGGAGGCGCCGCCGCCGGTGGAGATGTGGGTCATCTTGTCGGCATAGCCCAGCTGCTGCACGGCCGCCGCGCTGTCGCCGCCGCCAATGATGGTGATGGCGGAGGTTCTGCTCAGGGCCTCGGCCACGGCCTTGGTGCCCACGGCGAACTTCTCAAACTCGAACACGCCCATGGGCCCGTTCCAGATCACCGTACCGGCGTCCTGTACGGCCTCACAGTAGAGCTTCACGGTCTCGGGCCCGATGTCCAGGCCCTGCCAGCCGTCGGGAATCCGGCCGTTTTTGACCACCTGGCTGTCGGCGCCGGCATCGAACCTGTCGGCGATGACGGTGTCCACCGGCAGCAGGAGCTTCACGCCCTTAGCCTTGGCCTTGGCCACCATCTCGTTGCAGTAATCCAGCCAGTCGGCCTCCAGCAGGCTGTCGCCCACGGTGCCGCCCTGGGCCTTGGCGAAGGTGTAGGACATGCCGCCGCCGATGATGATGGTGTCGGCGACCTCCAGCAGGTTGTTGATGACGCCGATCTTGCTGGAGACCTTGGCCCCGCCCAGGATGGCCACCAGGGGCCGCTTGGGGTCGGCCAGGGCGCCGCCGATGAACTCCAGCTCCTTCTGGATGAGGAACCCGGACACGGCGGGCAGGTGGGCCGCCACGCCGGCGGTGGAGGCGTGGGCCCGGTGGACCGCGCCGAAGGCGTCGGACACATACACGCCGTCCGCCCCGGCCAGGCCGGCCATGGCCTTAGCGAGCTCCGGGTCGTTTTTGGTCTCGCCCTTCTCAAAGCGGGTGTTCTGGAGGAGCATGATCTGGCCGGGCTGCAGCGCGGCGGCCTTGGCGCTTGCGTCGGGGCCCACCACGTCGCCGGCGAGGATGACCTCCCTGCCCAGCAGCTCGCTCAGGCGCTTGGCCACGGGCTCCATGCACAGGGCCTCCAGGGTCTTCTCCCACTTCTCCCGGGTGAGGGAGGCGGGGTCCTTGCCCTTCTCGGCCTGCTTCTTGGCCCACTTCTCGAAGCTGGGCTCCGGCTTGCCCAGGTGGGAGCAGGCGATGACCGCCGCCCCCTGGTCCAGCAGGTACTGAATGGTGGGCAGGGCCGCGCGGATACGCTTATCGTCCGTGATCGCGCCGGTGGTCTTGTCCTGGGGGACATTGAAGTCGCAGCGCAGAAGGACCTTCTTGCCCTTGACATCGATGTCCTTTACGGTTTTTTTGTTGTAGTTCATGCATCTAACTCCTTTCAAACTGACTGATTTGGTTTGATTGGTGTAACAAGTGTTCCGGAGGCCTCCTCCGCCATCTCCCCCGTCCCCAGCAGACCGGGAAACCCGTTCTGCCGCAGGGCCTCGTAGACGAGCACGGCGGCGCTGTTGGCCAGGTTGAGGCTGCGGGCGGCGTCCACCATGGGCAGGCGCACGCACCTGTCCCGGTGCCGCTCCCGGAAGGCCGCGGGCAGCCCCGCCGTCTCCCTGCCGAAAAACAGCCAGCAATCCGGCGAGAAGGCCGCCTCGCAGTAGGCCCTGGGGGCCTTGGTGGTGGCCAGCCACAGGTCCTCCGCCGCCTCCGGGTGCTGCCGGAACAGCGCCTCCAGGGACGAATGGACGCTGACCTGCACCAGATGCCAGTAGTCCAGCCCCGCCCGCTTCACCGCCCGGTCGGACACGTCGAAGCCCAGGGGCTCCACCAGGTGCAGCCGGCTGCCGGTGGCGGCGCAGGTTCGGGCGATGTTGCCGCAGTTGGGCGGAATCTCCGGCTCCACCAGCACAATATGCAGCACGTCCTCGCCTCCCCGCCGGGCCATAGCCCGGTTTGGATTTTTAACAGCGTACATTGTAAAACAAATCTTCCGGAAATTCAAGCATATTTGGATAAATTCTTGATATAATTTACAAAACCGCCGGCTACCCCCTCCATTCTCTATGAAACAACAAAATTTCCCCCAGGGAAGAGGGAAATCCTTGTGCAATTAGCCCCGGTTAAAAGAAAATCCGCAGGATTGAAAAATTCCCCTTGCATAACCCGGCGCTTCTGCTATAATGAAATAAAATATGTGAAAGATGGGGAGGGAGCCTTTCATGGACAAAAAATGTATCGTCATCTTTATGAACGAGGACGCCGCTCAGACTTACAACGGAAAGCCCCTGATGCTGCAGGACGCGTTATTCTGCCCCGTATTGAACTGGTGTATGCGGGCGTGGATGAAAAAGGGCGTCATGCGGTTTTTTGTTGTCTGCGACGGGGCCTACAGCGAGGAGGTCCTCGCCTGCGTCCCCCAGGGGGCGGCGGCCCTGGTGGGCAGCGAGGAGGACTACCGCCGGGACATCGGCGAGTTCGCCGCCGGCCGCTGGGTGGAGGAGATCCGGGAGGCCATGATGCCCGTAGGCAGCATGATGCTCTCCTTCCACACCGTGCCCGAGCTCATCCGCCTCCAGCAGGCGGTGAAGGAGGACATCGCCGTCTTCCACCAGAACACCGGCGTCAACGTACTGGACATCGACAGCACCTACATCGACCCCCGTGTCACCATCGGCGCGGGCACCACCATCCTGCCGGGCACCATCCTGCGGGGGCACACGGTCATCGGCGCGGGCTGCGAGATCGGCCCCAACGCCATGATTGTGGACTGTGAGATCGGCGACGGGTGCGTGGTCAACGCTTCCCAGGCCTACGAGAGTGTCCTGGGCCGGCAGGTCCAGGTGGGACCCTACGCCCATATCCGCCCCCACTGCCAGGTGGGCGACGGGTGCAAGGTGGGGGCCTATGTGGAGATCAAGAACGCCGTCTTCGGCCGGGGGACCAAGCTCAGCCACCTAACGTACGTGGGCGACGCCGACGTGGGCAGCGGGGTCAACTTCGGCTGCGGCACCATCACCTCCAACTACGACGGCTTCCGCAAGCACCGCACCGTCATCGGGGACAACGCCTTCATCGGCTGCAACACCAATCTTGTCCCCCCCGTCACCGTCCACGACGGGGCCTACATCGCCGCAGGCACCACCGTAACCAGGGACGTGGAGGCGGACGCCCTGGCCATCGGCCGGGTCCGCCAGGAGAGCCGCCCCGGCTGGGCCAAGGCCCGCCGCGCCCTGGCCGCCCAGGGAAAAGAGAAGAAGAACAATTGAATATAGTATATTGTACCATTGCCTTTTTCGCAGGAAACAGACACAACGACGAAGAAATGAGAGGAAGTTGAAATGATCTCACACGGGAAAGACATGAAGATTTTCAGCGGCAACGCCAACACCGGCCTGGCGAAGGACGTCTGCCGGCTGATTGGTACCCAGCTGGGCAGCTCGGAGATTGGCCACTTCGCCGACGGCGAGGTGTTCGCCTCCATCTACGAGTCCGTCCGCGGATCCGACGTGTTTCTGATCCAGTCCACCAGCAGTCCGGTCAACGACCATCTGATGGAGCTGCTGATCATGATCGACGCCATGAAGCGGGCCTCCGCCGGCCGTGTCACCGCGGTGATCCCCTACTTCGGCTACGCCCGGCAGGACCGCAAGGCCAAGGCCCGCGACCCCATCTCTGCCAAGCTGGTGGCCAACATGCTCACCGCCGCCGGCGCGGACCGGGTGCTGACCATGGATCTCCATGCCGCCCAGATTCAGGGCTTTTTCGACATCCCCGTGGACAACCTCTACGGCAACCCGGTATTTGTGGACTACTACGCCAAGAAGTTCGGCGAGAAGTGCGAAGAGATGGTGGTGGTCTCCCCCGACGTGGGCTCTGTCTCCCGGGCCCGGGCCTTCGCCCAGAAGCTGCACATGAGCCTGGCCATCGTGGACAAGCGCCGGCAGAAGGCCAACCAGTGCGAGGTGATGAACGTCATCGGCGACGTGGAGGGCAAGGACTGCATCCTCTTCGACGACATGGTGGACACCGCCGGCAGCCTGTGCAACGCGGCCAAGGCCATTGTGGAGGTGGGCGGCGCGAAGAACGTCTACGCCTGCGCCTCCCACGGCGTCCTCTCCCACCCCGCCATCGAGCGGATCAACGCCTCCGTCATCACGGAGCTGGCGTTTTTGGACACCATCGCCCCCATCGACCCCTCTCTGAGCCAGAAGATCAAGTATCTGACCGTGGCCCCCATGTTCGCCGAGGCCATCGAGCGGATCTACCAGGAGATCTCCGTCTCCAAGCTCTGGATCTGACCGCAGACGCAAAAAAAGTGCCCTTCCGGGCACTTTTTTGCGCGGGGAACCCCGCGCCCCCGTCTTCCGCCGGGAAGAAATTTCCCCTCGCCGCCGCCGGCGGCGAAGAAAGGACCGCCCCATGCCAACCTACCAATGGCTCCTCACCTGCCTGGGCAACCCAGGGAAGGACTACGAGGCCACCCGCCACAACATCGGCTTCATGGCCGCCGACGAGCTGGCCCGCCGGGAGGGCGTGAAACTCAATAAGCTGCGCTACCGGGCCCTCACCGGGGAGGTGCGGGTCGGCGGCCAGCGGGTGCTGGTGCTCAAGCCTCAGACGTATATGAACCTCAGCGGCGAGTCAGTGAAGCTGGCGGGCGGGTTCTACAAAATCCCGCCGGAGCGGGTGCTGGTGATCTCCGACGACGTGGCCCTGCCCCTGGGAAAGCTGCGCATCCGCGCCGGGGGCAGCGCCGGGGGGCACAACGGCCTGAAAAACATCATCGCCCACCTGGGCACCGACCAGTTCCCCCGGATCCGGGTGGGCGTGGGCGCGCCGGCCCACCCGGAGCACGAGATGATCGACTGGGTCATCGGCCGCTTCACCCCCCAGGAGAAGAAGGTGGCCGACGAGGCGGCGGCACGGGCGGTGGACGCCGCCCTCGCCGTCATCGGCTGCGGCGTCAGCGAGGCCCAGAACCGGTTCAACTGACCGCCGCGCGCAAAAAACCCGCCGGGTGCGTCCCCGGCGGGCTTTTTCTCCCAAGAAAAGCACCGGCGCCCGCTCAGTACTTCTGGATGTCCTCCAAATCCATGATGAACACCACCACGCCGCCGACGCTCATCTGCACCGGCATCATGGGCACGGAGGGGTTGGGTCCCCCGGTGGACATGGAGAGATTGGAGTAGGTCATCTGCTGCCGCCGTCCGGCCCGCTGCCGGAGAATGTCCAGCACCGCGTCCACCTGGTGGGCCTCCACGCCGATCATCAGCGTCATGCTCCGCTTCTTCAGGAAGCCGCCGGTGGAGCTGAGAACCGTGGCAAAAAAGCCGCCCCGGTTCAGATCGTCCACCGTTTCGGTATAGTCGTCCCCCTGTATCACCGCCAAAAGCAGCTTCTGCTTCATTTTCTCCTGACCCATACTGCCACCTCATTTCACGGACCTATCCGTCAATTTCTACCTCTATTATACCTCTCCGCGCTCCATTTGCAAGGAAAATTTTGCATCAGCCCGGAGATTTTCCCCACGCCCCCGCCTGTTGCGTCCCGCCGCCTCACAGCAGCGCCCGCAGCAGGGCGATCTCCTCCCCGTGGCCCGCGTCGTCGGTGGGGGTCTCCAGCAGGAAGGGGCGGCCCGCCAGGGCCGGGTGGGCGATGAGCCGGAGGAGGGCCTCCGTGCCGATGGTCCCGGCCCCGATCCGGGCGTGGCGGTCCTTCCGCGCGCCGGGCGGGTTCATACTGTCGTTGACGTGGACCGCCCGCAGCCGCTCCAGCCCCACAGTCCGGTCGAAGTCCTCCAGCACGCCGTCCAGATCCCCCGTGATGTCATACCCGGCGTCGGAGACGTGGCAGGTGTCCAGGCACACCCCCAGCCTGTCCGGGGGGCACTGGGCCATGTCCAGGATCGCCCGCAGCTCCCGGAAGCTGCCGCCGATCTCGCTGCCCTTGCCGGCCATGGTCTCCAGCAGGACCACAGTGCCCAGCTCCGGCGTCACCACCCGGCTGAGCATATCCGCGATCTGGCGGCACCCCGCCTCCACCCCCTGGCCCGTGTGGCTGCCTGGGTGGAAGTTGTAGTAATTGCCCGGCAGGTGCTCCATGAGGGCCAGATCCCCGGCCATCATCTCCGCCGCCAGCGCCCGGATGCCGGGGTCCTTGGAGCAGGGGTTCATAATGTAGGGGGCGTGGGCCACAATGGGGCCGAAGCCCTCCTCCGCCAGCAGCGCCCGCAGCCGCCCCAGGTCCTCCGGGTCCACGGCCTTGGCCCGGGCCCCCCTGGGGTTGCGGACAAAGCACTGGAGGGTGTTGGCCCCGACGGCCAGCGCCGCCCGGCCCATTTTGTAAAAGCCTCCTGCGGAGGACATGTGCGCGCCCAGGTATGTCATAGCCCTTTCTCCTTCACGTATTCCAGCAGCATGCCCCGGTCGTTGGGCAGCTGTTCATCCATCACCAGCTCCAGCAGCTCCCCCAGGGCCGCCCCCACCGCCGGGCCCTCCAGGCCCAGGGCCAGCAGGTCGCCCCCCTTCACCGCCAGCTGCCGCAGGGAGAAGCACCCCCCCTCCTCCAGCACCAGCGCCAGCAGGTCCTCCCACTGGCGGAGGAGGGTCTGGCGGTCCCGGTAGGCCTCCGCCTGGGCCAGGTTGTCCGCCCGCTTCACCGCCAGCAGCAGCCGCAGCGTCTCCTCCCCGTACCGGGCCAGATTCCGCCGCACGCTCCGCGCGCTCAGGGGCAGCTCGCAGTCGTGGCGCTCCACCAGGGTGAGGATGGTCTGCCGGCTGCGGTTGTCGAAGCGCAGCCGGGTGAGGATCTCCTCCGCCAGCTCCACGCTCCGCCGCCAGTGGCCGTAGAAGTGGCCCCGCCCCTCCCCGTCCAGGGTGAAGGTCCCCGGCTTGCCCAGGTCGTGGAGCAGCAGGGTCCAGCGCAGCACCGGCAGGGCCGGGGCCGCGGCGGCGGCCTTGGCGGTGTGGGTCCACACGTCCCAGCAGTGATAGACGCTGCGCTGGTCGAAGCCCACGCAGGGCAGGATCTCCGGCAGCACCGCCCCCAGCACGTCCGGGTAGTCCAGCAGCACCCGCTCCACCCCCTCCCCGCACAGCATCCCCGTCAGCTCCTCCCGGACCCGCTCCGGGGCGATGCGCGCCAGCAGGGGGGCGCACCGGCGGAGGGCCCCGGCGGTGCCCGGCTCCACCTCGAAGCCCAGCCGGGCGGCGAAGCGCAGGCCCCGCAGCACCCGCAGCGCGTCCTCCCCGAAGCGCCGCTCCGGATCCCCCACCGCCCGCAGGATTCCCCGCTCCAGGTCCGCCCGGCCGCCGAAGGGGTCCGCCAGCCGCCCCCGCAGGTCCAGGGCCACGGCGTTGACCGTAAAGTCCCGGCGGGCCAGATCCTCGTCCAGGGAGCCGGTGAAGGCCACATGGTCCGGGCGGCGGCTGTCTGAGTAGGCCCCGTCCCGGCGGAAGGTGGTCACCTCCACCCCGCCCTCCTCCGTCTTCACCGTGACGGTGCCGTGCTGCAGCCCGGTGGGCAGGGCCCCGGGGGCGAAGAGGGACAGCACCTGCTCCGGCCGGGCGCTGGTGGTCACGTCCCAGTCCCCCGGCTCCCGGCCCAGCAGCGCGTCCCGCACCGCGCCCCCCACGCACCACGCCTCGAACCCCGCCGCCTCCAGGCGGCTCAGCACCCGGACCACGTGCTCCGGCATCCCGCGCATAGACCTCGCCTCTCTTTCTCAGGGATTTTTACGAGCCCGATTATTTTCTGACAAAAGCAGGCATAGTATGAGTAGAAAAATTGGTTGCACGCCGCTCTCGCTTATAGTATAATACAATTCTGCAAAAAAGGCAAATACCGGCAACGCGCTTTGCCGTTCGGGAAGGAACCTGCCCCATGACCCATACGGAGACTAAGATTCAGCCATACATCGCCCCCGGCCGCCGGGTCCACCTGGCGGGCATCGGCGGCGTATCCATGAGCCCCCTGGCGGAGGTGCTCCACAGCATGGGCCTTGCCGTCCAGGGCAGCGACCAGACGGACAGCCCCGTGGTGGAGCAGCTGCGGAAGCTGGGCATCTCCGTCCACGTGGGCCACGACGCCCAGGACATCCAGGGGGCGGAGTTTGTCATCCGCACCGCCGCTATCCACGACGACAACCCGGAGATCGCCGCCGCCCGCGCCGGGGGCATCCCCGTCTTCGAGCGGGCCGAGGCCTGGGGGGCCATCATGCGGCAGTACCGGAACGCCGTATGCATCGCCGGCACCCACGGCAAGACCACCACCACCTCCATGACCACCCACATCTTCATGGCCGCCCACGCCGACCCCACCGTTATGATCGGCGGCACCCTGCCCATGCTCCACAGCGGCTACCGGGTGGGCGGCGGGGAGACCATCATCCTGGAGTCCTGCGAGTACTGCAACAGCTTCCTCCACTTCTTCCCCACCGTGGCGGTGGTGCTCAACGTGGAGGAGGACCACCTGGATTTCTTCAAGGATCTGGACGACATCAAGGCCTCCTTCCGCCGCTTCGCCCAGCTGGTGCCCCCCGGCGGGCACATCGTGGCCAACGCCGACAACCCCGGCGCCATGGACGCCCTCAAGGGCCTGCCCCTGTTCACCTTTGGCTGCGGGGAGGACTGCAGCTGCCGGGCGGTCAACCTCACCTGGCATCTGGGCCGGCCGGACTTCGACGTGGTCGTCGGCGGCCAGGTATACACCCATCTCCACCTGCGGGTGGCGGGGCTGCACAACGTGTACAACGCCCTGGCGGCGGCGGCGGCGGCCTTCGTGCTGGGCATCCCGGCCCAGGCGGTGCGCATGGGCCTGGAGGGCTTTTTCGGCGCGGGGCGGCGCTTCGAGTTCAAGGGCCAGTACAACGGGGCCAAGGTCTACGACGACTACGCCCACCACCCCGCCGAGCTCCACGCCCTGCTGGAGATGGCCCGCAGCCTGGGCTATGAGCGGGTAATCTGCGCCTTCCAGCCCCACACCTACACCCGCACCAAGGCCCTCTTCGACGACTTCGTCCGGGAGCTGAAAGCCGCCGACCTGGTGGTGCTCACCGAGATCTACGCCGCCCGGGAGCAGAACACCGCCGGCATCTCCTCCCGGGACCTGGCCCAGCAGATTCCCGGCTCCCTCTACTGCGCCACCCTGGACGAGACCGCCCGGACCCTGCGGGGGCTGGCCCGGCCCGGCGACATCATCCTGACCGTGGGCGCCGGGGACATCTACACCGCGGGGGAGGCCCTGGTGGGCTTCCGCTCCGGCCGCTAAAAGTTCAAAAACGAACGAAAAAACAGGTGACAAACCCGCCGCACTGTGGTATACTCTCTATCATCCGGGCGCTGAGCGCCCGATGAAAGGAGCATACCAACCATGAACAGCGAACACAGCGCAGACGTCTCCCAGCAGCTGGGCTCCGCCCCGGTGGGGCGTCTGCTTCTGAAGCTGGCCGCCCCCGCCGTGGCGGCCCAGCTGGTCAACCTTCTCTACAACATCGTGGACCGTATCTACATCGGCCACATGCCCCAGGCGGGTACGGCGGCCCTGACGGGCGTGGGCCTGTGCTTCCCGGTGATCTACCTCATCTCCGCCTTCACCATGCTCATCGCCCAGGGCGGCGCGCCCAGGGCCGCCATCGCCATGGGCCAGGGGGACAACCGGCGGGCGGAGACGATCATGGGCAGCTGCTTCACCTGCCTGGTGGCCGCCGCCCTGGCGCTGACGGCTCTGTTCTGGGCGGTGGGGGAGCCGCTGCTGTGGCTGTTCGGGTGCAGCGAGGAGACCATTCTCTACGCCTTGCCCTACATGCGCATCTACTCCAGCGGGTCCATCTTCGTGATGATGGCCCTGGGGATGAACCTCTTTGTCACCACCCAGGGCTTCACCCGCTTCAGCATGAAGACCGTCCTCATCGGCGCCGTCTGCAACATCATCCTGGACCCCATCTTCATCTACGGCCTCCGCATGGGCGTCCGGGGGGCGGCCCTGGCCACGGTCATCTCCCAGGCCGTCTCCGGCGTCTGGGTGGTGCGCTTTCTCACCGGGGGGCGGACCAAGCTGCGCCTCAGGCTCTCCTGCCTGCGGCCCCGGTGGTCCGTCATGGGCCCCGTGCTGGCGCTGGGGCTGGCGCCCTTTATCATGCAGTCCACCGAGGCCCTGCTGAACATCTCCTTCAACGCCTCCCTCCAGCGCTACGGCGGGGACATCGCCGTGGGGGCCATGACCGTGGCCAGCACGGTGATGCAGATGGTGTGGATCCCCGTCCAGGGCATCGGCCAGGGGGCCCAGCCCATCATCAGCTACAACTACGGGGCCAAAAATCCCCAGCGGGTACGGGAGGCCTTCCGGGCGCTGCTGAAGCTCAGCTGTGCGCTGATGGCGGGATTCTGGCTGCTGGTGCAGCTGTTCCCCCAGCTGTTCATCCGGATTTTCAACGACAACCCCGCCCTCATCGAGACCGCCATGTGGACCCTGCGGCTGTATACGGCGGTGCTGGGCCTGTTCGGCATCCAGATGTCCGTCCAGCAGACCTTCATGGCCATCGGCAAGGCCAAGGCCTCCCTCTTCATCGCCTGTCTGCGGAAGGTGATTCTGCTGATCCCCCTCATCTTCCTGCTCCCCCAGTTTTTCACCAACAAGGTCTTCGCCGTCTTCCTGGCAGAGCCGGTCAGTGACCTGATCTCTGTGGTGGTGTCCGCCGTGACCTTTTACCGCGTCTTCCGGCCCGAGATGGCCGCCCTGGAGCGGCGGCAGGCGGAGGGCGGGGCGTAGAAAAACACCCGCCGCCCCGGCAGAGTTCATAATTTGTTTACAGCAGGTACATGATTTCTTCTTAAACGTCCGCTAATATAAGAATCAGCAAAGGGGTAACACCCGATGCGATTTCTCCCTCCTAAAACACACACAACACACACCAGAAAGCCCCGCCGTATGGCGGGGTTTTCTGGTGTGTGTCAAAAGCGGCGTCCCATCCGCCCCCTACGACTCCCCTCCGTACAGGTCGGCGAGTATCTTAGAGTAGATCTCCTCCGCGTGCTCCCGGAAGCGGCGCTGGAGATCCAGGGCCATATCCTGCCGGGTGATCAGCAGCCGCAGGCTCATCAGCTCGTCCAGCTCGTCGCTGAGGCTGAGGGTGAGCTCGTAGCCCCCCTCCTCCCTGGCCCGGAGCTCCGCCCCCACCAGAGCCCTGCGCTTGAGCTGCTCGTTGCAGCGCACCAGGTTCTGCTCCGCCTGCATCCGCACGGAGTAGGGCAGGCTGGTCTCGCAGATGGCGCTGTTGCGCCGGCCCTTGGCGGTGATGGAATAGAGCCCGTCCTCCAGCTCCAGGTGCTCCGTGCGCACCAGGTCCGCCAGGCACTCGGAGAAGCCGAAGTAGTCCACCCCGCCGTCGCACATGCTCAGCTCCTGGAGCACCTCGAAGGGCACGGGGCCCACCACCCGCGCGGCGATATATAAAATGAGGAACTTGATCTCCAGCTTGTCGCTGATAAAGCCGAACTCGCCCATAGCGCACCTCCCGGGGACATCGTTGTCCCTATTATACCTGCTCGGGCGGAATTTGTATACCCCGATTTTTCACCAACCGGGAACAGGCGCATAGACTGAAATGAAGGCAAACGCCTTCCCAACTTTCAGAACAACCAGAGCTACTATTTAGGAGGTTCCAACTATGCCCGAACGTATCGTACCCGGCCCGGTTTCCGGCGTGAAGGACAACTGCGAGGCCGTTTGTATCCATACCAAGAAGATCTTTGACAGCTGCCGCGACAAGGACTGCATCGAGGATCTGCGCTTCTACCCCACCGTGGCCGGCCAGGACATTCTCAACCGCGCCCAGTCCGTCAAGGGGGGCCAGGCCGAGCTTCTCTACACGTACATCAACGTGGAGCCCGTTGTGTTCAACCGCGGCTTCTACACGGTGGATATGCGCTTTTTCTACCGCGTCACCCTCAACGCCTACTGCTCCTGCCCCCGTCCGGTGGAGGTAGAGGGCCTGTGCGTGTTTGACAAACGGGTCATCCTCTTCGGCAGCGAGGGCAACGCCAAGATCTTCTCCTCCCAGATGCGCATCGACGCCCTGGACCGCCAGATGCTGGAGCAGAGCAACATGCCCGTGGCCGTGGTGGAGGCCGTGGACCCCATCGTCCTGGACGCCAAGCTGGTGGAGTGCTGCGAGAACCGCTGCTGCGACTGCGACATCTGCGAGATTCCCTCCTGCGTGTGCCAGTGCTTCGGCTGCGAGCTGACCATGGGCGACGACTACCGCCGCGCCTTTGTGACCCTGGGCCAGTTCTCCATCATCCGCCTGGAGCGGGACAGCCAGCTGCTCATGCCGGTGTTCGACTACTGCATGCCCGACAAGGACTGCTCCTGCGCCGGCGGCTGCTGCGCCAACGAGGACCCCTGCGAGCTCTTCCAGAACATCAGCTTCCCCGTGGAGGAGTTCTTCCCCCCCAACAGCCTCAACAGCTGCTGCGACTACGAGGGCACCAAGCACCACTGCGGCTGCTGCCACTGATCCCCGCGCCCATAGACGCCAAGGAGGAGGCCCCCCGGGGCCTCCTCCCCGCGCGCAAAGCGGCCGCCCGGCGCAAAAATGAAAAATCCACCGCACCTCCGCCCGCCGGCGGGCATAGGATATGGCGGGGCAGGAAAACCCCGGCATCCAACGGCTGCTTTGGCGCCCGGCAGCGCGGCGCGCCGCACCGGCGCCGGTCCGCTGTTTTGCGGAGCGAGTAGTATAAATTCCGCGGTTGCGTGGGAGAATGGTAGTGGTCCGGAAACACCGGGCACTTCTTCCGGCGGAGTGTGAACTTAGTGGATACAAGCGTAAAACGCGGCGACATCTTTTATGCCGACCTCAGCCCGGTTGTGGGGAGCGAGCAGGGCGGCGTGCGTCCCGTGCTGATCGTTCAGAACGACACAGGCAATCGGTACAGCCCCACGGTGATCGTGGCAGCCATCACCAGCCAGACCGGCAAGGCGAAGCTGCCCACACATATCGAATTGGCAGCGCAAAGCTATGGACTTACCCGGGATTCTGTGGTATTATTGGAACAGATCCGCACGCTGGATAAGCGTCGTCTGCGGGAAAAAATGGGGCGCGTGGACAGGGAGCTGATGGACAGGGTTGACGCGGCCATCGCGGTCAGCTTCGGTCTGCACAGCGACAGACTCGTATAGGCATCCCGGCGGTTCAGGCAAGGAAAGCGGGCCCGCGGCGGCAGGACCCTCCGCGGGCTCCTCAAAATTCGGATACATACGGAGGAGCGAGGCATTGATGAAACGACACGTACTGCGCACGGTTCTGTGCGTTCTTCTGGCGGCGGTGGTGCTCACCGCCTTCGCCTATCTGGCCGGCGGCGGGGGCTCCCAGGGGGACCCCCTGGTGACCCTCAGCTATCTCACCGGCGCCTTCACCGATCAGGTGCTGGAAAAAGTGGACAAGGCCCTGGAGGAGCGCGGCAGCGCCCTGCGCCGTGAGCTGGAGCAGGAGATCGCCCAGGCCGAGCAGGCCCTCCGGGACCAGCTGGGCGGCGGCGCGCCCTCCCCCGGCGGCGGGGCGGCCTACGCCGCCGTCACCCTCTCGGAGGGCCAGACCCTCCAGGGCTCCGCCGGCTGCGAGGTGATCCTGCGCTCGGGCAGCGCCGTGTGCGCCGCCTCCGGCTCCCCGGGGCTGGTGGACGCCACCAGCGGCGGCAGTCTCTCCAACGGCGGCAGCCTCCAGCAGAACCACCTCTACCTGATGCCGGACGCCCAGGGCGTGCGGGCCTCCGGCGCGGTGACGCTGCTGGTCCGGGGGAGCTACTCCATTCTCTGAGCGGCCCTCCGGCCGGGTTGACCCATTTGTCCCTTTTTTCCAACTTTCCTGTTGACAATCCCCTCTCCTGGCCGTATAATAGGGTCAGCGCTGAAGAGCGCATGAACTGAATACCTTATCAAGAGTGGCGGAGGGAACGGCCCGATGAAGCCACGGCAACCTGCGTCAGCAAGGTGCCAATTCCGGCGGTCAGCGCAAGATGAGGAAAGCGAAATCTCTCAGAAGCACGCCGCCCGGCGTGCTTTTTCTCGTTTTCCCCTGCATCAAAGAGAAAGGATGAATCAACATGGCAAACCGTATCTTTACATCCGAGTCCGTCACCGAGGGACATCCCGACAAGGTCTGCGACCAGATTTCTGACGCCGTTCTGGACGCCATCATGGCCCAGGACCCCGCCGGCCGCGTGGCCTGTGAGACCGTGACCACCACCGGCATGGTAATGGTCATGGGCGAGATCTCCACCAGGTGCTACGTGGACATCCCCCACATCGTCCGGCGCACCGTGGACAAAATCGGCTACAACGACCCCGCCTGCGGCTTCGACGCCCGCTCCTGCGCCGTTATGACCACCATCGACGAGCAGAGCGGCGACATCGCCATGGGCGTGGACGGCGAGAGCGACGAGACCATCGGCGCCGGCGACCAGGGCATGATGTTCGGCTACGCCTGCGACGAGACCGAGGAGCTGATGCCCGCCCCCATCTCCCTGGCCCACAGCCTCTGCCGCCGCCTGGCCGCCGTGCGCAAGAGCGGGGAGCTGAGCTGGCTGCGCCCCGACGGCAAGAGCCAGGTCACCGTGGAGTACGACGGCGAGGGCAAGGTGCTCCGCTGCCCGGCCATCGTGGTCTCCACCCAGCACAGCCCCGACATCGGCATCAAGGACCTCCGGGAGGCCATCGTGGAGACGGTGGTGAAGCCCGTCATCCCCGCCCGGTACATCGACAGGGATACCAGGTTCTACATCAACCCCACCGGCCGCTTCGTCATCGG
>CAJTOM010000013.1 GCA_910577915.1 uncultured Oscillospiraceae bacterium | reverse complement strand
CAGATCGTCTCCCCGCCGGAGCTGGGCTTCCTCTACCCCGCCTTTGACGGACGGGCGGCCAACCTGTACAACGCCCTCTTCTACACCAAAAGCACCGGCCGGCTCCACCAGGAGTTTATTGACGCCATTTTTCGCACCGAGGCCCCCATGTCCGCCGACGAACAGCGGGAGTCCTTCCAGGAGGCCCTGCGGGAGGGCTTGGAGGAGGCGTGCAGCATGGAGGTGGTCCAGTCCGTCCACGAGCAGCTGCGGGAGCGCATAGAGGCCCACAGGGAGGCCAAGGACCAGGAGCCCCTGTCCCTCAGCGCCGGGGAGGTGGGGCGCATGCTCCGCCAGTGCGGCGTGGAGGAGGAGCGGGTGGAGGCCTTCCAGGCCGCCTGCGGCCGCCGTTTCGGCGAGGGCGCGGCTCTGAGCCCCGCCAATCTCATCGACAGCAAGAAGTTCCAGGTCAAAACCGGCGAGGTGACCATCTCCGTGGACCCCGCCAGCAGCTACCTGGTGGAGAGCCGGACCATCGACGGCGTCAAGTATCTGCTCATCCCCGCCGGGGAGGGGGTGGAGGTCAACGGCATGCCTGTTGAGATCGTCAAGGAGCCGTAAAATTTATTGATCCCGACAAAATCAGCGCCCCTTCGGTTTGTCTCCGTGGTACAGTAAAGGGGACAAGGCCCTCGCAGAGAGGGCGCACAACGGGGAAGGGGAGAGGGACTATGGAGCTTGCCGTCATGCTGGCCGTTTTTCTGGCAGGCATCATCCTGATTGTCAAGGGGGGCGACTTCTTTGTGGACGCCGCCTCCTGGATCGCGGAGATCAGCGGCATTCCGAAGCTGGTGGTGGGCGCGACCATCGTCAGCCTCGCTACCACACTGCCGGAGCTGCTGGTGTCCATGCTGGCGGCCGTGCAGGGGAAGGTGGACATGGCCGTGGGCAATGCGGTGGGCAGCGTCACGGCGAATCTGGGTCTGATTATGGCCATCTCCGTGGTGTGCATGCCCGGCGTCATCCGCCGGGGGGACTACCTGCTCAAGTCCCTGCTGATGCTGTCCGCCGCCGGCGTGGTGGTGGCGGGGGGCTTCCGGGGGGAGATCGGCGGGGGGCTGTCGGTGATGCTGCTGGTGATTTTCGCCGTCTTTCTGGTGGAGAACCTCCACTCCGCCCGGCGGTCCATGCGCCTGGGCGGCACGGGGGAGGTGGGCCTGCTCCGCGCGCCTCCCAGGAGGAAGGACGTCGCCTTCCAGTGCGCCAAATTCGCCGCCGGGGCGGCGGGTGTGGTGCTGGGGGCGGACCTGCTGGTGGACAGCGCCAGCGCCCTGGCCCGCCTGGCGGGGGTGTCGGAGCGGATCATCGGCGTGACCATCGTGGCGGTGGGCACGTCCCTGCCGGAGCTGGTCACCACCGTCACCGCCATCGTGAAAAAGCAGTCGGCCCTCTCCGTGGGCAACATCCTGGGGGCCAACATCCTGGATCTGACCCTCATTATGCCTCTCAGCGCCCTGGTGGCCGGCAAAACGCTGCCCATCTCTGCGGCCTCCGCCCGGCTGGATCTGCCCGCCTGCCTGCTGGTGGGGGCCGTGGCGGTGATTCCGGCCATGGTGACCGCCCGGTTCCGGCGCTGGCAGGGCTTTGCCCTGCTGGGCATTTACGCCGCGTACCTGTTTTTGACCTGCGGGGCGTAGGAAACGCGCAGGCAGCATGATCAAAGGGGATAGGAGCCGCCGGCTCCTATCCCTTTTCCCGTACCATCTCCAGTTCGGTCATCTCCCCGCCGTTTACCGCCTCATGCAGCGCGTGTCCGGTCAGCCGGAAGCCCATGCGCTCATAAAATCCAACGGCCCGCCGGTTGCCCTCCAGCACGAACAGCGCCGTCCTGGGGCCGGGGAGGCGGGCCAGGGTCTGCTCCAGCAGAAGCCGCCCCAGGCCCTGGCCCTGATACGCTTGCAGAAGATACAGCGCCGCCACCTCCGACGCGTCCGGGGCGGAGACGAGCTCCCGCGCTCGGGGGAGGTAGCAGGAAAAGCCCGCCACCCGGTCGTTCTGCGCCCGGTCCAGCAGCACCAGGGTGTTCTCCGGGTACCGCTCCGCCATCTCCCGGCAGCGCTCCGGGGTGTTCCACGCCAGAATGCGGGGGTCCAGAAGACCGGTGTAGGTCTCCTGCCAGGCGGTATAGTGGACCAGCGCCTTGCCCGCCCGGTCCGCCGGGGACATCATGGGGTGGACCTGGAAGCGGGGCTCCCTCTTCTGCCGCAGGACGGTCCAAATATCCAGGATGGGAAATTCCCGCTCTGCCGCCTCACGGGAGACAAACACCTGGGGCAGAGGACCGGGGGCTGCGGCCTCCCCTGACGGGGATACAGGAGCGCCCAGCTCTGCCGCCAGCTTTTTCCTTCCCTCAAGGTCCTCCGGCAGACGGGGCCAGGGCCCGCCGGGCAGACGCTTCTGCCGCCAGTCCGGGTCGGAGAGCATCTCATTGTAAAATTTCCGATAGCAGCCTGACACAAGGCACACGGAGCGATTCCGGTCAATATGGTAGAGAGGTCCGTCTCCGCCCTCTGATGTCGCGGCGAACCATCCGCCTGTGCCGTCCGAGGCAAACACCTCCAGATAGGGCACGGCGTACAGCGGGACCTCCGGGATCTGTCCGTCCAGAAAAAATGTCATCCCGCACAGTCTGGAAACCTCCGAAACCAGACCGCCCTTTCTTTCACTTAAAACGGAGAGACCGGTGTCGATGACCCTGGCTGCCCCTGCAAAAATGATCCCAATCGGACCGTCGCCTTTGTGGCTGCGGTCAATATAGATAGGTTCGCCCATAACAAGCCCCCCTGTGTATTTTGTCTATTTTACAGCAGGGGAGGGGGGAAGTCAAGGGTCAGAGCAGTCCGTACTCCGCCAGCACGCCCCGCAGCCGCTCCCGGTTCTCCGGCTCCATCTCACACATGGGCGAGCGGAATACCTCCTGGCAGTACCCCATCATGGCAAGGGCCGTCTTGACGGGGATGGGGTTCACCTCCCAGAACAGGGCCTCGCACAGCTTGCGCAGCTTCAGCTGCATCCGGCCCGCAGCGGTGAAATCTCCCCGCAGGCAGGCCGCCGTCAGCTCGTGCATCTCCCTGGGCATCACGTTGGCGGCCACGGAGATGACCCCCTTGCCGCCGAAGAGCATAATGGGGGCGGTCTCGTCGTCGTTGCCGGACCAGATGTAGAAATCCTCGGGGCACAGTTCTCTGGTCTTCTGTACCAGGGCCAGGTCGCCGCCGGCCTCCTTGACACCCGCAATGTTGGGGTGTTTGGCCAGGGCGGCGTATGTCTCCGCCGTGCACCGCACGCCGGTGCGGGAGGGGACGTGGTAGAGGATCACAGGCCTTGTCACCGCGTCGGCGACGGCGGTGTAGTGGCGGATGAGCCCCCTCTGAGTGGCCTTGTTGTAGAAGGGCGTCACCACCAGAAGCCCATCCACCCCCGCCAGCACGGCGTCCTTGGACAGGGTGATGGCGTTTTCCGTGCTGTTGGAGCCGGTGCCGGCGATGACCGGGACCCGGCCGTCCACATGCCGGACCACGGTTTCGATGGCGCGCATCCGCTCCACGTAGCTCATGGTGACGGCCTCGCCGGTGGTGCCGCAGACGATGATGGCATCGGCGCCGCCCTCCAGCTGAAAGTCCAGCAGCCGCCCCAGGGCGGGGTAGTCCACAGAATCGTTGGTGAAGGGGGTGACGATGGCTGTACCGGAGCCAGTAAAAATAGGCTGTTTCATAAGCTGCCTCCCAATTGCACTGTTCTTGGTACTATTCTATAGAAACAGTTTATGCAATATAATCAGAAATGGTGCTCAAAACCATGTAAAACATGTCCAATTTCCAGGGAGAAAAGAGGGAAGCACCGCTGAGGTGCTTCCCTCCAGATCAATGAGCAAGACTGTAAGCCGGGTTCTGTATCTGACAGTCATCTATCTAGGCGGCCTGTTGCCAGGCCGCTCCAGCCACCTCCTTGAGGACGGCCGGGCCAGCCGCGAATCGTGTCAACACGATCCAATCGCGCGCGGCCCCTTGATGGGGCCGTCAGCGCGATCTTAATGTCCTCCCACGGTGTTGCTCCGAATAGAGTTTACAGCATCGGACAGTCTCCAGCCGATGGGTGAGCTCTTACCTCGCCTTTCCACCCTTGCCACGACTGTGGATGCCCGAAGGGCATCCACAGTCAAATCATGCGCGGCCCCTCGATGGGGCCGTCAGCATGATCTGCGTCATGGCGGTTTATTTCTGTTGCACTTTTCCTGAAGTCGCCTTCGGCGGGCGTTACCCGTTATTCTTGCCCTGTGGAGCCCGGACTTTCCTCATGGCGGGGCTTTCGCCGCCGCCATGCGACTGTCTGTCTTACTCACGTGACATTTTACAGGATGAATCTCCGTTTGTCAATAAAAGAACCCGGAAATCCACAAAAATCCGTTTCCAGCTCCGCCTTATCGTCCTCAGATGCCTCCGTACCAGAGTACGCCGCCCGTTGGAGAGGTTACCAGAATTTACACCTTGCGCCCGCCGCCCTCTCTCCGGTATACTGTTTGCCGGGGAAACGCATCCCCGCATTGAAAGGAGCGATGTGATATGAAATGAAGGACACTGTTTTCTCTGCTGCTGGCGGTCCTGCTGCTGGGGCAGACCGCCGGGGCGCGGGAGCTGACGGTCACCGTGGACGGTGAGGCGCTCCCCGGAGAGGCCTACGCCGACTCCGGCACGGCCTACGTCCCCCTGGCCCCTTTCCTGGAGGCCGTGGGCGGCTGGGAGACCAGCTGGGATCCCGAGGCGCGCACCGCCTGGGCGGAGACGGATCTGTTCTCCCTGGCCGCCCCCATCCAGAACAGCCATGTACTGGCGGACGGCTGGCTTTACGACACCGGGGGCAGCACGGTGGTGCGGGATGGGAGTACATACGTGCCCCTGCGCAGCCTGGCCAACCTGCTGGGGGCTCAGGTGGAGTTTGTGGACTGGGACAGCCCCGTGGCGGTGTTCACCGCGCGGGAGGCCGCCTATACCGAGGAGGACCTGTACTGGCTGAGCCGGATCATCAGCGCCGAGAGCCGGGGGGAGAGCCTGCTGGGACAGGTGGCCGTGGGCAACGTGGTCCTCAACCGGGTGGCCTCCGACCGCTTTCCGGACACCGTGAAGTCGGTGGTATTTGACCGGAAGGACGCCGTCCAGTTCGAGCCGGTGGCCAACGGAACCATCTACGACGAGCCGACGGCCCAGAGCGTGCTGGCGGCGCGGCTGGCCCTGAACGGCACCAGCGTGGTGGGCGGCTGCCTGTATTTTTTCAATCCTGCCTGGTCCCAGGGCCTCTGGGTCCGGCAGAACTGTGTATATTACGGCACCATCGGGTGTCATGCCTTTTATCAATAGGGAAGCGAGCGGGTCCAAGCCGGTGCTTGGGCCCGCCCGCTTATTTTGTTTGGGGAGCAAAACCGTAAGAAAATGTAAGAACCGCCCCCATAGGAATGTAAGATTTTTCTGCTATGCTGTCCTCATATTCAGCCGGCGGGAGCCGGCGACAAGGAGGACTGCGACATGAAGCATATACACCGATCTGCCGCTCTGCTGCTGGCCCTGTGCCTGCTGGCGGGGCTGACCGCCTGCGGGAAGCGGCCGCCGGAGAAGACGGCGCAGACAGAGGCGCTGGGCGGCGCGGCCTATATGGCCCAGATAGAGCCCTGCGAGCTGCCGGTGAGCGAGGTGACCGCCCTTTGCGCGGCAGGGGATTTTCTCTACATAGCCGGCCTGGTTTCGGAGGAGACCGGGGAGGGAGAACTGAGCTACGGCTTCTCCACATCCGTATCCGTCTCCGGCACGGACGGAGAGGAGGAAGGCAGTACCGTTTTCTCCGGCGTCATGGGCCGCCCCGCCCTGTTCCGCATGGACCCGGCCACCGGCAAGGCTGAGGAGCTGACGGGCTACGCCCCCGTACCGGTCGAGGGGGGCGACACGGCCGTCACGGCCCTGGTCCCCGGCGGCGACGGGACCCTCTGGGCCCTGGAGGAGGCGACGGCCAGCCTGGATTTTTCCGGCGGCGGCTTCACCTTCGCGGGGGAGAACCTGTCCAGCCTGGGCACGCCTGTCTCCCGCCTCTGGCGGAAGCTGGACACCGCCGGAGCTGAGCTGCGCTCCCTGGACGTTACCGGCCTGGCGGACCAGCTGGGGACGGAGGAGGTGACCGGGATGACCATGGACAGCCAGGACCGCCTCTGGGCCTCCACCGGCGCCGGCGTAGCGGTGCTGGACGCGGAGGGCCGGACCCTCTTCACCCTCCAGGATCCGAACCTGGATGGCACGCTGGTCCGGCTGGAGGGCGGCGTGGGCGCGCTGACTGCCGATGGCGGCGCCCTGCGCGCCGCGGACCCGGAGGCCCAGAGCTGGAGCGGCGACCACGCCCTCACCGGCGCTGTGCGCCGCCTCTATGACGGCAGCGGCGATTATGCCTTCTGCTACGACAGCGGCGACAGCCTCTATGCCTTCCCCAAGGACGGCGGGGCGGGGGAGCGGCTGTTCAGCTGGAGCGGCGCAGGGGTAGACTGCGGGGAGGTGGCCGGCTTCACCTTCCTGCCGGACGGCCGGGGCGCGGCCCTGCTGGCCAAGCGGGACAGCTGGCCGGCGGCCTACGAGCTGGCCCTCCTGTCACCGTCGGAGGGCGGTGACAGGGCGGAGCGGACGGTGCTGACCTTCGCCGCTCTGAGTCTGGACAGCGAGATCCGGACCCGCATTCTGGACTTCAACCGCTCCAGCACCCAGTACCGCATCGAGATCCGGGACTACTCCGAATTGAACACCAGCGACGACCCCACCGCTGGTCTGACCCGGCTGAACACCGAGATCGCGGCAGGCAGCGTCCCCGACATCCTGGACGCCTCCGGGGCCATTCCCATCCGGCAGTACGGGGCGCGGGGCGTGCTGGAGGACCTGTGGCCCTATATTGAGAGCGACCCTGACCTGGGCCGGGAGGGCGTCATGGAGCGTGTGCTCCAGGCCGCCGGGACCGGCGGAGCTCTCTACCGGGTTTTCTCCTCCTTCACCATCCAGAGCGCGGCGGGGGACCCGGCCATCGTGGGAGACCGCACCAGTTGGACCCAGGCGGATCTCCAGGCCGCCCTGAAGGAGCTGCAGGAGGGCGCCTCGGTGCTGCGGCCGGATGAGAACCGCGCGTCCATCCTGCGCACCCTCCTCTATCAGAACCTGGATCAATATCTGGACTGGTCCGCCGGGACGGCCCGCTTTGACACCCCCGCCTTTCAGAACCTGCTGACCTTCTGTGCCTCCTTCCCCCCGGAGGTGGAGCGGGATCCCTTTGCCATAGGCTCCACCGCCAACATATACGCCGCCGTCTCCGCAGGGGAGCAGCTGCTGCTGCCGGCGGACCTGAGCGGATTCGACGGCGTGCAGATCTACAGGGAGCTCTTCGGCGGGGAGGCGGCCTTTGTCGGCTATCCCCGGGACGAGGGCTGCGGCTCCAGCTTCAGCATCGGGAGGAGCATGGCCATGTCCAGCGCCTGCAGGGACAAGGAGGGGGCCTGGTCCTTCCTGCGCACCCTGCTGCTGCCGGTGGACGAGGATTTCTACGGCGCATTCCCTGTCAACCGGGAGAGCTTTGAGCGCATGCGCGAGGAGAGCATGGAGGCGGAGTACGTGCTCGATGAGAACGGCGAGATCTACCTGGATGAGAAGGGGCAGCCTGTCATCCAGGGCATGGGCACGGTGTTCATCAATAACCGTGCCATTGAGATGCACCCCGCCACCCAGGCCGAGTGCGACCAGGTGATGGCCCTGTACGAGAGCATCGACACCGTCACCGGCACCGACGAGCACGTCTGGTCCATCGTCCAGGAGTGCACCGCCGCCTACTTTGCCGGCGACAAGTCTGCGGAGGAGACGGCCAAGGCCATCCAAAGCCGCGTTGTCCTCTACATGAACGAACAGCTGTAAAAGAGCGTGGCCGGGAGTTGGAACTCCCGGCCACGTCGCTTTCCCTCAAGAAGCTTTAGGAAGAATGTGCGCCTTACATGTACCCCTCCGCGCACAGCAGCTCCGCCAGCAGCACCGCGCCGCCGGCCGCGCCGCGCAGGGTGTTGTGGCTGAGGCAGACGAACTTGTAATCATACTGTGTATCCGGCCGCAGACGGCCGATGGACACGGCCATGCCGTTCTCCACCATCCGGTCCAGCCTGGTCTGGGGCCGGTCAGACTCCTCAAAGTAGTGGAGGAACTGCTTGGGGGCGGAGGGCAGCTTCAGCTCCTGGGCCCGGCCGGAGAAACCGGCCCAGTCCGCCTTGATCTGCGCCTCGGTGGGCTTGCAGCCGTCCTTGAACTTCATAAAGCAGGCGGCCATGTGCCCGTCCTGGCAGGCCACCCGGAAGCACTGGGCGGTGATGGAGGGCCCCTGGGCCAGCGTCAGCTTCCCGTCCTCCACGGAGCCCCACAGCTTCATGGGCTCCCGCTCGCTCTTCTCCTCCTCGCCGCCGATGTAGGGGATGCAGTTGTCCACCATCTCCGGCCAGCGCTCAAAGGTCTTGCCAGCGCCGGAGATGGCCTGATAGGTACACACCAAGGCCCTGTCCAGGCCGTACTTGCGCAGGGGATGGAGGGCGGGGACGTAGGACTGGAGGGAGCAGTTGGACTTCACGGCCACAAACCCCCGCTTCGTGCCCAGCCGCCTGCGCTGGGCCTCAATGAGCCGGAGGTGATCCGCGTTGAGCTCCGGCACCACCATGGGCACGTCCTCCGTCCACCGGTGGGCGCTGTTGTTGGAGACCACGGGGCACTCCAGCTTGGCGTAGCGCTCCTCCAGGGCCTTGATTTCCTCCTTGTTCATATCCACGGCGCAGAAGGCGAAGTCCACTGTCCCGGCCAGCTTCTCCGCGTCCGCCTGGGCGTCCAGAACCACCAGGTCTCTGGCCTCCTGGGGGATGGGGGCGTCCATGGCCCAGCGGTTCGCCACCGCCTCCTCGTAGGTCTTGCCGGCGCTGCGGCCGCTGGCGGCGATAGCGGTCAGGCGGAACCAGGGGTGACCCTCCATCAATGTGACGAAGCGCTGGCCCACCATCCCGGTGCCGCCGATGATTCCCACGCGATATTCCTTCATATACAGATACCTCCAAACAGAAAATTGTCAGCAGCGGACCCCGCTCTACGCCACCTCCTCCCAAACAGGGAAAACATTGGCGGCGCTGGGAATGGGAAAACTGTCGAATCCTGGCTTGAAAAAATCGGCATTCCCATGTATACTATATGATGTTCTCAGCGGGTTCTGTTCTCTTGATACCACATTTTTTGTATCCTGTCAACCGTTCCGTCCCCTTTTGGAGGTCCCATGAACAAGTTTTTACGTACATTTTTTCTTTGTATGCTGACTGCGGTCACATTGACCGTTTCTGCCCGTGCGGCGGAGGACACCCTCCGGGTGGGCCTCAACTACGGCGGCAGCGCCCTCTACTCCGCCAACCTGCAGAACTTTCAGGGCTCCGGCTACTATCTGGGCTGGTTTGACGAGTCCACCGGGGATTTCGTGCAGGCCGGCTATCTGGAGGAGGAGAAAATCTCCATGACCGCCGACGGTACCATCTACATCAGCGGCGGCTCCTACTACGCCAGCCGCCCCGGCCGGGTGGACGCCACGGCGGGGGGCTACCACTTCCAGCTCGACGAGTTCTTCCCCACCTTTGAGGAGGCCCGGCAAACGGCGGAGCGGATCGGGGACGCCTTCCCGGCCCTCATCAACAACCAGTACCGGGTCCGGGCGGGCAGCTTCACCAGCCGGGAGGAGGCGGAGGCCGCCGCCGCCACCTACGCCACCTACGGCTACACCGGCGCGGTGTCCTCCCCCAGCGCCACCGCTGTCACCGTCACCGTCACCACCACCAGCACCATCCTCTTTCAGTTCGACTGCTCCGGGGCCAAGAGCCTGGGCGTCGTGCCCGACGGCGGGGGAGGGAAGGCCCTGACCTGGTTTCGGGGCTACAAGTGGTACGGCGGCTTTGAGTACCGCCGCAGCACCGGCGGGAACCTCAACGTCATCAACGTGGTGGACGTGGACGACTATGTCAAAGGGGTGCTCCCCTACGAGATGAGCCCTGCATGGCCCCTGGAGGCCCTGAAGGCCCAGGCGGTCTGCGCCCGGACCTACGCTCTGCTCCAGACCAAGCACCGCGACAGCTACCGCTTCGATGTGTGCACCACCACCGACTGCCAGGTCTATCAGGGGGCCAACCAGGCCAGCGCCCTGACGGACCGGGCGGTGGAGGAGACGGCGGGGATGGCGGCCATGTACGGCGGTAAGTATGCCGAGACCTACTACTACGCCAGCAACGGCGGCGCGTCGGAGAGCTCAGAGAACGTCTGGAGCATGCCTCTGCCCTATCTGGTGGGGAAGGAGGACCCCTACGAGGGGACCATCTCCATCCCCGACTACGTCTACACCATGACCTACTCCTACAGCCAGCTGAGCGCCCTGCTCAAGAGCAAGGGCTACAGCATCGGGACCGTGTCCAGCGCCTATGTCTCCCGGACCACGCCCACTGGAAACGTGGCGGAGATTACCTTTCGAGACACCGCCGGCAAGACCGTGGTGATCACCAAAGAGGCCTGCCGCTCCGTCCTGGAGACCAAGAGCATGCGCTTTACCATCTCCGGCGGGGGCAGCGGAGGCAGCTGGCAGGTCAACCCCTCCGGCGGCGCGCTCTCCAGCCTCAGCGGGGCCTACACCGTCACCGCCTCCGGCGTCAGCGCTTATGAGGGCGGGGACGCCTATGTCATCACTGCCTCCGGCGTCTCCCGGCTCCAGAAGCCCCCTGCCGTTTCCGGCAGCGGCAGCGGCATTACCATCAGCGGCACCGGCTGGGGTCACGGCGTGGGCATGAGCCAGTATGGGGCCAAGGCCATGGCGGAGCTGGGCCGGACCTATGAGGAAATTCTGCATTTCTATTTCACCGGCATCACCATAGGATCGGTCTGAGCACTGCTGTGGCCGCTGCGCGGGCCCGCTGACGGGCCGGAAAGGAGCTTTCCCATGATCACATACCGCGCCTTCGGCGCAGAACAGCTCCCTCAGGTGCTGTCCCTCTACCGGGACGCCAGATGGACGGCCTATTTGGACAGCGGCGAGCGCATGTCCCGGGCGCTGGAGCGCTCTCTGTTTCTCCTGGGCGCGTTTGAGGAAGAAACGCTGGTGGGATTTATCAGATGCGTGGGAGATGGGGAACATATCCTGTATGTGCAGGATCTGCTGGTATCCGCCGCCTGCCGGCGGCAGGGCATCGGGCAAACGCTGCTCCGCCGGACAATGGAGCGATATTCCGGCGTCCGCATGTTCACGCTTGTCACCGACGCCAGCGACCGGAACAGCAACGCCTTCTATACTGCTATGGGACTGCGGCCCTACAGCGAAGCCGGCATCGCCGGCTATCAGCGCTGAGCCGTGTCCCGGAAAGGACAGCGATTGAAAACTCACGACTTTTACTACGACCTGCCCCCGGAGCTGATCGCCCAGACTCCCTTGGAGCGCCGGGACGCCTCCCGGCTTCTGGTGCTGGACCGGGAGACCGGCGCACGGACCCACCGGCAGTTTCACGACCTGCCCCGGCTGCTGCGCCCCGGCGACTGCCTCATTATGAACGACTCCCGCGTCCTGCCCGCCCGGCTTCTAGGCAGCCGCGTCCGGCCGGACGGAACCCTGGGCGGGGCCTGCGAGATCCTGCTGCTCATCGACCGGGGGGAGAACACCTGGGAGTGTCTGGTCCGCCCCGGAAAGAAGCTGCGCCCCGGCGCCCGGGTCTCCTTCGGCGGAGAGCTGACGGCGGAGATCGTGGGCGAGGCGGAGGGGGGCAACCGCCTGGTCCGCTTCACCTACGAGGGCATCTTCCTGGAGGTGCTGGAGCGCCTGGGCCGGATGCCCCTGCCGCCCTATATCAAGGCGGAGCTCCAGGACCGGGAGCGGTACCAGACGGTATACGCCAGGGTGTCCGGCTCCGCCGCCGCCCCCACGGCGGGCCTCCACTTCACCAGGGAGCTGATGGAGCAGGTCCGGGCCATGGGCGTGGAAATCGGCTACGTCACGCTCCACGTGGGGCTGGGCACCTTCCGCCCGGTGAAGGAGGAGGAGGTCGAGGGCCACGACATGCACAGCGAGTACTGTGTGCTTCCCCAGGAGACGGCGGATCTCATCAACCGCACCAAAGCCTCCGGCGGCCGGGTGATCTGCGTGGGCACCACCTCCTGCCGGACCGTGGAGAGCTGGGCGGGGGAGGACGGCCGCATGGAGGCACGGGCCGGGTGGACCAATATCTTCATCTACCCCGGCTACCGCTTCAAGGTACTCGACGGGCTCATCACCAATTTTCATCTGCCGGAGAGCACGCTCATCATGCTGGTGTCCGCCTTGGCGGGCCGCGAGCAGGTGCTGGCCGCCTATGAGGAGGCGGTGCGGGAGCGGTACAGGTTTTTCTCCTTCGGCGACGCGATGATGATTTGTTAAGGAGGCGCGATATGCTGTCACTGCTGAAGGGCCACGTGGGGGACACGGTGGCGCCGGTTATTTTTGTGGTGCTGTTTCTGGTGATTGTAGGCGGTGCTCTGTGGATTACGCCGCGGCTGGCCCGGTGGATGGACAAGAAGGACGCCGCCCATAAGAGCTACTACGACGGCATGCTGACGGAGGACCCCAACGCACCCAAAAAAGAGAAGGAGGCCCTGGAGGATGGAGCGGCTGATTGATCTGCCCAACATCGGTCCCAAGCTGGCGGAGAATTTGGAGAAAGCGGGTATTGAGACCCCGGATCAGCTGCGGGAGCTGGGGGCGGAGGAGGCGTTCCTCCGCATCCGGACCCAAGTGGATGAGACCGCCTGCCTCCACCAGCTGGAGGCCCTGGCGGGGGCGGCGGAGGGCGTGCGGAAAGGCCTGCTGCCCTCGGAGCGGAAGGCGGAGCTGAAGGGCTGGTTCCGCAGCCTATAGGCGGCCGGTCAAAATCTCCGGGCATGCTGCTCCGTAAGAGAGATAACGGAATCCAAAGACAAGGAGTTACCTTATGTTCAAGGTCATCAAGCAGGAAGGCCGCGCGCGGCGGGGCCGGTTTTTATGCGCCCACGGCGGGGAGGTGCAGACCCCCGTCTTTATGAATGTGGGCACCCAGGGGGCTATCAAGGGGGCGGTCAGCGCCCACGATCTGAAGGCGCTCAAATGCCAGATCGAGCTGAGCAACACCTACCACCTCCACCTCCGGCCGGGGGACGAGGTGGTGCGGGCCCTGGGGGGGCTCCACAAGATGATGGACTGGGACGGGCCCATTCTGACGGACTCCGGGGGGTTCCAGGTGTTCTCGCTGGCGGGATTGCGGAAGATCACCGAGGAGGGGGTCACCTTTGCCTCCCACGTCGACGGGCGGCGCATCTTTATGGGGCCCGAGGAGTCCATGGGCATCCAGTCCCGGCTGGGCAGCGACATCGCCATGGCCTTCGACGAGTGCGTGGAGAACCCCGCCCCCTACGACTATGTGAAGCAGTCCTGTGAGCGGACCGTGCGCTGGCTCAGGCGCTGCAAGGCAGAGCACGACCGCCTCAACGCCCTGCCGGACTGCGTGAACCCCCGGCAGATGCTCTTCGGCATCAACCAAGGGGGCACCTATGAGGACCTGCGCGTCTGGAGCATGCAGGAGAGCGCCAAGGTGGACTGCGACGGCTACGGCATCGGCGGGCTGGCGGTGGGGGAGGAGACGGCGGTCATGTACCGCATTCTGGATGTGACCCTGCCTCACGCGCCGGAGGACAAGCCACGCTACCTCATGGGGGTGGGCACCCCCTCCAACATCATTGAGGCCGTCTGGCGGGGCGTCGATTTCTTCGACTGCGTCATGCCCGCCCGGAACGCCCGCCACGGGAAGCTGTTTACCTGGAGCGGCAGTCTGAACATCAAAAACGAAAAATACAAGCTGGACGAGCGGCCCATCGAGCCGGGCTGCGGCTGTCCCGCCTGCCGCAGCTTCTCCCGGGCCTATCTGCGCCACCTCTTCAAGGCGGAGGAGATGCTGGCCATGCGCCTGGCGGTGATGCACAACCTCTGGTTTTACAACACCCTCATGGAGCGCATCCGGGACGCGCTGGACGCCGGGGAATACGACGCCTTCCGGGCGGAGTACAGCCGAAAGGTGGAGGAGAGAATATAGGTGGTGATCTGGATCAACGGGGCCTTCGGCGCGGGAAAGACCACGGCGGCCTATGAGCTCCACCGGCGGCTGACGCCCTCCTTTGTCTACGACCCGGAGCAGGCCGGATTCTTCCTGAGACAGAACATGCCCCAGGCCTGCCGCACGGCGGACTTTCAGGATATGGCGCTGTGGCGGACCTTTACCTATCAGATGCTGCGGGAGCTCCACGGGACCTATGAGGGGACCCTCATTGTGCCCATGACCCTGGTGAATCCGGCCTACTATGAGGAGATCATCCAACGCCTGACGGACGAGGGGGTGCCGGTGGCCCACTGCATCCTGTGCGCCAGCCGGGAGACCATTTTGAAGCGGCTGAGGAGGCGGAACCTGGGCATGCTGGGCCGGGAGGCCTTCGCGGTGGAGGCTATCGAGCGGTGCCTGGCGTTTTTCGGCAGCGGCGTGCCGGGGATCAGAATTGAGACGGACCGGATGACGGTGAACCAGATCGTGGACCGGATCGGGGAGGCCTGCGCACTGGCGCTGTCCCCCGACCGCAGGGGCGCGCTGGCGCGGAACATGGACCGGCTGCGGGTGGCGGTCCGGCACATACGGTGAGGAGGGAGGGGCGTGCGAAAAAAATCGCGCGCCCCTCTTGACAAATGGTCTGGATGATGTATAATACAACATATGAACAGTTGCTCATATGTTCAACTGTAGAAGGAAAGGGGGATGTCCATGACGGGGGAGCCCATTGATGTCTGCGAGGTCAGCGTCATCCACGAGGATGTGCTGGCGCGTGTCAGGGCGAAGATGCCTGACGAGACGCCGGTGTACGAGGTCTCCGAGCTGTTCAAGGTGTTCGGGGACTCCACCCGTGCCAGAATTATCTGCGCGCTGAACGTGGAGGAGATGTGCGTGTGCGACCTGGCGGCGCTGCTGGGGATGAGCCAGAGCGCCATCAGCCACCAGCTGCGGCTGCTGAAGGTCTCGCGGATCGTGAAGAGCCGCAAGCAGGGGAGAGTGGTGTACTACTCCCTGGACGACGCCCATATCGGGCAGATTTTTGCCATGGCCTTTGACCATGTGATGGAAGAGATGGAGGGGTAAAGGATGGAAAAAGAGAAACAGGCGGTTCACGCGCACGCGCATGAGCACGAGCACTGCGGCTGCGGCCATGACCACGGACATCACGGCTGCCATGAGAACCACCATGAGAACCATGACGGGCACGAGCACTGCTGCGGACACGACCATGAGCACCACGAGCACCACCACGAGGGCTGCTGCGGCCACAGTCATGTCCATAGCGACGGCTGCGGCTGCGGCCACGACCACAATCACGAGCAGGACCCCGCAGAGGCCCGGCGGGAGCTTATCACTCTGGCCGCCGGCGCGGTACTGCTGGGGGTGGGGCTGCTGCTGCACATATCCCGGTATGTGCCGGGCTGGATCTCCACGGCGGTGCTTCTGGCGGCGTTTCTGGTCGTGGCGGCAGAGATCATCGTCCAGGCGGTCAGCAACATCCGGCACGGGGACGTGTTCGGCGAGAGTTTTTTGATGGCCATCGCCGGCATCGGCGCGGTGTGCATCGGTGAGATCCCCGAGGGCGTGCTGGTGTTTCTGCTGTACCGGCTGGGGGAGTACCTGCAGACCAGGGCGGTCTCCTCCTCCCGCAAGTCCATCTCCGCCCTGCTGGACGTTCGGCCTGACCGGGCTAACCTGCTGGAAAACGGACAGAGCAGGGAGGTGGAGGCCCGGGACATCCAGGTGGGGCAGACGATTTTGGTCCGGCCCGGCGAGAAGGTGCCCTTGGACGGCGTGGTGCTGGAGGGCAGCTCCCAGCTGGACACCGCCGCCCTCACCGGCGAGTCCGTGCCCAGGGACATCTCCGCCGGACAGCCGGTGATGGCGGGGTGCATCAACCTCAGCGGCGCGCTGGAGATCCGGGTGGAGAAGAGCTTCGGGGAGTCCACCGCCAGCAAAATTCTGGAGATGGTGGAGCACGCCTCAGAGAAAAAGGCCGCCAGCGAGAAGTTCATCACCCGCTTCGCCAGGGTCTACACCCCCATTGTCTGTCTGGCGGCGGCGGTGGTGGCGGTCCTGCCGCCCCTGGTGGGGCTGATGAGCTGGGGCAGATCCGTCTACAGCGCGCTGTGCTTTCTGGTGATCTCCTGTCCCTGTGCCCTGGTGATCTCCGTGCCCCTCAGCTTTTTCGCCGGCATCGGCCGGGCCTCCCGGGAGGGGGTGCTGGTCAAGGGGGGCAACCACCTGGAGACCTTGGCGGAGGCGCAGATTGTGGCCTTCGACAAGACCGGTACGCTGACGGAGGGGCGCTTCTCCGTGTCTGGCTGCCTCACGGCGGAGGGGGTATCGCGGGAGGAGCTGCTGGAGCTGGCCGCTATGGCGGAGTGCCGCTCCAACCACCCTATCGCCCAGTCCATTCTGGCCGCCTATGGCGGGAGCGTGGATGAGGGCGGGCTGGAGGACTTCCGGGAGCGGTCCGGCCACGGCGTGTCCGTTCTGGCCGGGGGACGCCGGATCCTGGCCGGAAAGCGGGACTTTCTGACGGAGGCGGGGGTGGCTCTGCCGGAGCGGCCGAAGACGGCGGCCACGGTGGTGTATGTGGCGGCGGACGGTGTCTACCGGGGGGCCGTGCTGCTGCGGGACGCGCCCAAAGCTGATGCGAAAGCGGCCATCAGCGGTCTGCGCGCGCTGGGAGTCCGGGAGACCGCCATGCTCTCTGGGGACAGCGCGCCGGTGGTGGCGGAGATCGCCGGGGAGATCGGCCTGGACCGGGCGGTGGGCGAGCTGCTGCCCCAGGATAAGCTCCGGGAGCTGGAGACCCTGCGGTCCCATCTCACCGGCAAGGGGCGGCTCCTCTACGCCGGGGACGGCATCAACGACACGCCGGTGCTGGCCTCCGCGGACATCGGCATCGCCATGGGGGGGCTGGGCGCCGACGCCGCCATCGAGACCGCCGACGTCATCATCATGGGCGACGAGCCCAGCAAAATCGCCTCTGGCATCCGCATTGCCCGCCGCACCAGCCGTATTGCCACGGAGAACATCATCTTTGCCATCGCCGTCAAGGTGCTGGTGATGCTTCTGTCCGTCATGGGGTATGTGGAGCTGTGGGCCGGTGTATTCGCCGACGTGGGCGTGTGCATGCTGTGCGTGCTCAACACACTGCGAATCAATCGGAAATAGAGGCGCAACGCGCCGTTTTTGCGGGACAGCTGCTGTATGCAGCTGTCCCGTGTTTTTCATAAACTGGGTTGCGGCGCGGTATTTTCTGTGATATGATACGGGCATATCATCATAGGATGGGGGACTGTGTATGTTCTGGGGTTTTATGCTGGTATGCTGCCTGCTGATACCGGTGAGCATGCTGGTGATCGGAGGGCTGTGGAGGACGAGGCCGCCGGAGCGCGTGAACAGCGTCTACGGCTATCGGACGGCCAGGTCCATGAAAAATAGGGAGACCTGGGTCTTTGCCCACGCTTACTGCGGGGGGCTGTGGCGGAAAATGGGGTGGGTCCTGCTGGTTATCTCTGCCGTGGCGCTGCTGCCGGTGTGGGGGAAGGGGCCGGAGACCATAGGCGCGGCGGGGATTGGGATCACCGCCGTGCAGTGTGCGGCCGCCGTGCTGTCGGTTGTGCCGGTGGAGGCGGCGCTGAAGCGGACCTTCCATGAGAACGGGCGCAGAAGGGACCCTGCCGGGGAGGAGGGAGATCGTGCGTAGGGCATATGCGGTATTGGATTTGACATATGTAAATGACGGCTGGGAGCAGCATCTCCACCCGGCGGTGCTTTTTGGCGGTGAGGACGTGGTGCTCATCGACTGCGGATACCCCGGTTCCCTGGCGCTGCTGGAGGCGGAGCTGGCCCGGCGCGACATCCCGCCGGAGCGCATCACCAGGCTGCTGCTGACCCACCAGGACGATGACCACATGGGCGCGGCGGCGGAGCTCAAGGCGCGGTACCCCGGTATACAGGTGATGGCGTCCAGGGAGGAAGCGCCCTATATCTCCGGGGCGCTGAAAAATCTCCGGCTTCAGCAGGCGGAGCGCATGCAGGAACAGCTTCCTGCGGAGCAGAAAGCATTTGGCATACAGTTTTGCGAGCTCCTCAGAAAAGCTCCGTCCGTTCCGCTGGACGGACTCGTTAGCGGGGGAGATACATTTGACTGGGGCGGTGGATGTGAGATCGTCGCCACGCCCGGACATACGCCGGGACACATCTCCGTGCGGGCGCTGGACGGGGCCTTTGTGGTGACCGGCGACGCGGCGGTGACGGAGGGGCAAAAATTGGCCGTTGCAAATCCGGAGTACTGCCTCGACATGGAGCGGGCCCAGGCATCCCTTGAAAAATTGGCGCGGTATCACAGCCGCTGCTACATCTGCTATCACGGGGGCGTGTGGGAGGCATCGGCCGGCGATGGCGGCGCCTCGCACAGTCATTGACTTTTACACGCGCCGGCGGTATAATAAGTAAAATTGCGTCGGTAAAGGGGAGGGAGCGGTCTTGCCCAGGATCGGGGTGCTGTCCGATACGCACGGCATGCTGCGGCGGGAGGTTGCGGAGCTTCTTCAGGGGTGTGACCAGATCATCCACGGAGGAGATTTTGCCAGCGCCGAGATACTGGAGGCGCTGGAGAGCATCGCGCCGGTGCACGCGGTGCGGGGAAACAACGACTGGGGCGGCTGGGCCGCCCATCTGCCGCGGCAGTTGGTATTCGACATTGAGGGCGTGCGCTTCTGCATGGCCCATGACAGAAACTGGCTGCCCCGGAACCTGCAGGGCGTGCAGGTGGTGGTATTCGGACACTCCCACCAATACTATGAGGAGCGGATTGACGGCAGGCTGTGGCTGAACCCCGGCAGCTGCGGATATCCCCGCTTCCGCAGGGAGCTGAGCATGGCGGTGCTCACGGTGGACGGAGGCGCAGTGGAGGTCCGGCGCGTGGATATTCAGCCATGAGCCGGTATATTGTTTTTGATGTAGAGACACCCAACGCCGCCAACAACCGCATGAGCGCCATCGGCCTGACCGTGGTGGAAAACGGCCTGATTGTAGAGGAATACAGCACGCTGGTGAACCCGGAAACCTACTTCAACGCCTTCAACATCCGCCTGACAGGCATCACGCCGGAGATGGCCGCCCAGGGGCCCGACTTCGGGACACTGTGGACGTCCGGGCTGGGGGAGCTCATGGGCAGCGGGCTTCTGGTGGCCCACAACGCCCCCTTCGACATGAGCGTGCTGGCCAAGTGCCTGCGGGCGTACTGCATCGACTGGCGGGACAGGGTTCCCTATCTGTGCACGGTGCGGCTGGGCCGGCGCTGCTACCCCCAGCTGCCCAACCACCGCCTGAACACCCTGTGCGCCTACCTGGACATCTCCCTGGATCACCATCAGGCCGGCAGTGACAGCCGGGCCTGCGCGGAAATCCTGATCGACTGCCTGGACCGGGGGATGGACGCGGGGCGGTTTGTCAGGGAGTTCGATATGGTACATATGCGGAGCGGGGGCGTGGTGTGATTTTGGGGGATTTGCATGGTGCGATTCCACTTGCGTCCACCGGAGAAAGCTGGTATAATCTACAGGCGGCCTCCGGACCGCTGAGGAATCATAGTTTGACTGCGCCATAGAAAAGGGGAGGAAGAATGAGCGAGAAAGAAAAGAAGCCTAAGAAGGAAAAAAAGGCGAAGGGCGAAAAAAAACCCAAGGTCAGGGTCTGCCCGTCCTGCCAGGCGGAGGTATCCAAGAAGGCGAAGGTCTGTCCCCACTGCGAGGCGAAGCTGAAAAAGCAGGGCAGCCGGCTGCCGCTGCTGCTGGTCGTGCTGGTTCTGCTGATCGCTGTGGCGGCCGGGGTCTCGGTCTTTGTCTTTCATTTCCCCATTGATCCGCCCTTTGAGCTGGCTTTCGGGGGTAAGGCCCCCTCTAAATCCTTGATGGGGGAGACGATGGAGCTGACGGTGGATCAGGAGAAGGCCATGCTGGCTGTGCTGCAGGAGTGCGGTTTCTCTGAGCTCAGCGAGGTCACGAAGATCAAGTCCGGCGCCGCCAGCACCTCCTACTCGGTTCACGACGCGGCAACCCAGCGATATGTCGACGAGGGGGACGCCATCGTCATGCAGGTGAAGAACGAGACCAAGGAGGTGGAGACCATCACCTTCCAGGACCACGACATCTACGTCCGGGGGAACACCGTATCGAAGATTACGGACTACTACCTGGATACGGACCAGCGGGACGTGTATCTGGCGGCCACGCTGACCGCCGTCAAGGCCCGCCTGGAGCTGCCGGAGACCGCCGTGTTCCCCTCCAAGAGCAAGTGGACGTATACCATGGAGGGGGAGAACGTGACGGTGGAGTCCTTCGTCACGACCCATGACGGCTCCGGGGAGGAGACGACCCGGCAGTTTGTGGCCCGCTTCGAGAGCGGTGAGTTTGCGTCGCTGGAGTTCCTTGAGGAGGAGAGCGGCGAGTAGACGTATAAAATAGGGCCCCGCGGCCAGGTGGATGCCTGTGCCGCGGGGCTTTTGCTGTATTCAGCGGTCAAAGGAGGGATTGGTGAAGTAGACGTTTTTCTCGCCCAGACGCTCCTTGGCCAGGCGCAGACCTTCGCCGAAGCGCTGGAAATGCACGATCTCCCGCTCCCGCAGGAAGCGGATAGCGTCGTTGACATCCGGGTCGTCACTGAGGCGGAGGATGTTGTCATAGGTGACGCGGGCCTTCTGCTCTGCCGCCAAATCCTCTGTCAAATCCGCAATCATATCCCCGGTAACCTGGATACTGCCCGCACTCCAAGGCGCGCCTGAGGCGGCGGTGGGGTAGACGCCGGCAGTATGGTCGACAAAGTAGGCGTCAAACCCCGCGGTGCGGATCTGCTCCTCCGACAGATTGCGGGTCAGCTGGTGGACAATGGTGCCGACCATCTCCAGATGCCCCAGCTCCTCGGTACCGATGTCCGTCAGCAGCCCCTTCAGCTCGGGATAGGGCATGGAGAAGCGCTGGCTGAGATAGCGCAGGGATGCGCCCAGTTCGCCGTCCGGTCCACCGTACTGGCTGATGATCACCGCCGCCAGCTTCGGGTTGGGGTTCTTGATCTTGATGGGGTACTGCAGCCGTTTCTCATAGACAAACATTATTTTTTTCCTCCTTCCAGATCCCAGGGCCACGGGTCGTTGATCCATGTATATCCCGCCGCCGTCACGGACTCCTGCTGCAGCGGGCCGTAGGCCGCCTCGTAGCGCTTGCGGCCTTCCTTGGCGAGGTTGACATAATCAACGTATAGAGCCAGCGCCTCCTTGTCGCTCTGGTGGGTGTCCAGATACAGGCCCAGCTCATTGATGGCAAAACCCAGCGCCATCAGCTCACACAGCGCGGTGTTGTCACAGTTCATCTTGCTCTTGACCGCCCGGAAAAAGGGCAGGTTCAGCCCCGGAAACAGGGTGCCGGCGGCCAGACCCTGGGTCTGATCATAGCGCTCGGCGTTGACGCCCTGCACGGGAATATAGGGAAACGCCAGGCTGGCGCACTTGCCGGGCAGACTGCCCTCCATAGTGCCGCAGGCGTTGGGGTTGGTATTCTCCAAAGGGAACTCCTCCTTATGGTAAGTGGGGGACGCGGCAGCGCGTCCTCTGTTCATCTTATGCCGGGCTGCGGAATGGGTTCTTCTCATATACCGGACAGCCCGCGCATAGGGTAGAGAGAGGTGATCGCATGTTTCTGACATTTAAAAAATGGACGGCTCTCTATCTGCTCACGCTGCTCCTGCTCTTTGTGGGATTCGCGGCCATTCTGTGGCAGGGGAGCGCCGTCAACGCGTCCAAAAATCTGCGGCTGGAGACAGCGAAGGAGCTTGTCCTGATCATCGACCCGGGACACGGCGGCGTAGACGGCGGCGCGGTGGGGGCGGACGGCACGGTGGAGTCCCAAATCAATCTGGCAATTGGCCTGCAGATGGAGGAGCTTGCCCAGCTCATCGGCCTGGACACCAGGATGACCCGGAGGGAGGACGTCTCCATCCACGACCCGGAGGCTCAGACGATCCGGGCAAAAAAGGTGAGCGATCTGAAAAACCGGGCGGCCCTCATCAACGCCGTCCCCGGCGGGGTTCTGGTGAGCCTCCACCAGAACAGCCTTCCCACCGCTCCCAACGTGCGGGGGGCGCAGGTGTTTTACAACGGGGTCCCCGGCAGCAAGGAGCTGGCGGAGGCGGTCCAGGCCGCCCTCAACGATGTCCTCAATGCCTCCCCAAAGATGCCGGAGCAGACCGGAAGCGGCGTGTATCTCATGGCCCACAGCGAAGCGCCCTCCATCCTGGTGGAGTGCGGCTTCCTGTCCAACGCAGAGGAGACGGCCCTGCTGAACACACAGCCCCACCAGACCAAGCTGTCCCTGGTCATCCTGACCGCCGCGCTGGCGCACCTGATGCAGCCGGAGGCGGAAATGCCCCCTGCCGTCTCGGAGCCAAAGTAATCCTGAAAAAGTACTAGCCAAGCGGAAACATTTGTTGTATACTATTGGCAGCGCCCCATTGACACTCCAGCCATTTTCCGGCCAATGGGATGGCGAGAAATACGTGCGTTACCGGGAGGATACAGCCATGGCAAAGCAGCGCAGCGTCTTTTACTGTACCGAGTGCGGCAACGAGACCCCCAAGTGGGCAGGGAAGTGCCCGGCATGCGGCGCGTGGAACACGGTGGTGGAGCAGGAGGCGCCGGCGAAAATGCGCGGCGGTCGTTCCAGCGGCGGCGCAGGCGTCTTTCACACTGTAAAGGCTATATCCCTGACAGATGTTGATACAAAAGAAGAAATCCGCTTTTCCACTGGCATGGGGGAGCTGGACCGCGTGCTGGGCGGGGGAGCGGTGAAGGGCTCTCTGGTGTTGGTAGGCGGCGCGCCGGGGGTGGGGAAGTCCACCCTGATGCTCCAGATCTGCGGCAGCCTCTGCAGGGAAAACCGGGTGCTGTACGTGTCCGGCGAGGAGTCGGTGCGCCAGCTGAAGCTGCGGGCCCAGCGCTTGGGCGTGGGAAGCGAGCGTCTGCTGGTTCTGTCGGAGACCGGGCTGGAGGATGTGCTCCAGTCCGTATCCGACGAAGCGCCGGACATTCTGATTGTGGACTCCATCCAGACTCTCTACAACGGCGCGCTGGAGAGCCCGCCGGGCAGTGTGGGGCAGGTGAAGGACTGTACCATGGCCCTCATGCAGCTGGCCAAGGGCCGGGACGTCACGGTCTTCGTCATCGGCCACGTGAACAAGGAGGGATCCATCGCGGGACCCAAGGTGCTGGAGCACATGGTGGACTGCGTGCTCTACTTCGAGGGGGAGCAGCACAGCACCTGCCGCATTCTGCGGGCGGCCAAAAACCGCTTTGGCGCCACCAACGAGATCGGGGTATTCGAGATGCAGGACGCGGGGCTGGAGGAGGTGGAGAATCCCTCCCAGATGCTCCTCTCCGGCCGTCCGGACGGCGCGCCGGGCACCTGCGTCACGTGCGTGATGGAGGGCGTGCGGCCGGTGCTGGCGGAGATCCAGGCGCTGCTGGCCCCCGCGTCCTACGGAAACGCCCGCCGGGCCTGCAACGGCTTTGACTTTGGCCGGGCGGCCATGCTGCTGGCGGTGCTGGAGAAGCGGGGGGGGCTGAAGGTCTCCGCCTGCGACGCCTATATGAACATCATCGGCGGCCTGACCTTGGACGAGCCCGCCGCCGATCTGGCAGCGGTGCTGGCCCTGGCCTCCAGCTATCTGGACAAGCCCATCGCCGCCGATCTGGCGGCCATCGGGGAGGTGGGGCTAACCGGAGAGCTGCGGGCGGTCAACAGCCTGGACCAGCGGCTCAGTGAGGTCCGCCGCCTTGGGTTCAAAACCTGCATTGTACCTCAGCGGCGCGGGAAGCGCACCGCGCCGCTGGAGGGGCTGCGTGTGGTGGAGGCCGCCAACATCGGCGAGGCCATCCGGGCGGCACTGGGAAAATAACCTGGCAGTATTTCCAGCGATTTTACATAAACTGTGTCGAATCCCGGCGGGATGACGGGCATCCCAACTCCAGCATCGCCGCACGCAAACACAGTGTAGCGCATCCGCAGATACTGCGGATGCATCGCCGTCTGGCGGAGCACTGGCCGCCGCACCGGGCAGAGCCAGCGGCATATAGCAAATCAATACCAGAGGGGAGGTAATGGCGGCATATTGACAATTGAACAAAATAAAAATTTTGTTCAATTCAGGGGAGGGAAAACCGCCCCATGCCGCTCACAGCATGAACAGCTACCAAGACGAAGCGCCCCAGGTCCTGCGGGACTTTCTGGCGTACCACGAGACCATCAAGGCGCACTCCCGGAAAACCGTGGACGAGTACTTTCTGGATCTGCGCAATTTCTTCCGCTATATGAAGCAGTCCCGGAACCGTGCTCTCCAGGATACGCCCTGGGACGAGATTTCCATCCTGGACGTGGACGTCCCGTTTATCCGCTCCATCACCCTGACAGACATCTACGGATATCTGACCTACCTCAGCCGCGACCGGGCCCAGCAGCCCAACAGCAGCCGGACGGGCTACGGACTCACCGCCGCCACCCGCGCCAGGAAGATCGCCACCCTCCGCTCCTTCTTCAACTATCTTACCCAGAAGGCCCACCTTTTGGAGGACAATCCGGTCAAGGAGCTGGACTCCCCCAAGCTGAAGAAGACGCTGCCCCGCTACCTGACCCTGGACGAGAGCCTGGGACTGCTGGAGAACGTGGACGGGGCCAACCGCGAGCGGGATTACTGTATTTTGACCCTGTTTCTCAACTGCGGCCTGCGGATCTCCGAGCTGATCGGTCTGAATCTCAGCGACATCCAGGGCGATGCCCTCCGTGTGCTGGGCAAGGGCAATAAGGTGCGCATCGTCTACCTCAATGACGCCTGCAAGGCCGCTCTGGAGCGCTATCTGGCGGTGCGCCGGCCCATCGGCGGCCGGGACCGGGACGCTCTGTTTCTCTCCACGCGGGACCAGCGGATCAGCCGCTCCAACGTCCACGCTCTGGTGAAAAAGCACCTGACCCAGGCGGGCCTGGACAGCGCCCAGTACTCCGCCCACAAGCTCCGTCACACCGCCGCCACCCTGATGCTGCAAAATGGCGTAGACGTCAAGGCGGTGCAGGAGGTGCTGGGGCACGAGCACCTGAACACCACGGAAATCTACACCCATATCGACAACGAGGCCCTGCGGGTGGCCGCCCGGGCCAACCCCCTGGGCCGGGTCAAGCCCCCCAAGGATTGAACAAAATAATAAGGAGCGCCGCACCCTGTTGAGGGGGTGCGGCGCTCCTCATATTCCCGCCCCCTCAGACCGGATACAGCAGATGGGAGACGATGGAGATCACATAGCGGTGGGTGGGATAGTAGATGTAGAACAGCCACTTCGACCCCCTGCCCCGCCGGCCGTTGTACAGCATCATCAGAGGCAGGGCCAGCACCATCCGGCACTGGCTCAGGGTGCAGAAGGTGTTGATAAACGAGCCAATATAGGTATAGCCAATGGGCCCCAGATCAGCGGGCAGCAGAACCGCCCCTGCGGCGCACAGAAGGCAGAAGCCCCCAAACACGGCGCACTGCCGCCGCTTCGTCCTGGCGAAGTACAGCGCCGCGCCCAGCGCGGCCAGGCCCCAGCCGTAGTCACCCCCCCAGACGCTGGGCAGAAAGGCGCGCAGCAGATCGTGGCGCAAAATCATGTACCGGATGCCGGTTTCCCCAGAAAACAGCCCTTCAATTCCCTCGCAGACAGCCGCCGGCAGCAGCGTAACGGCGGCTCCCGCCAGCACCGGCAGCAGCGCAGCTGCGAACCGCCGCGCCCGGAGGGCGGACGCGCACGCCTCAATCAACAGGATGTAGAGCGCCGCATAAAAAAATGAGAACAGGATATTTCCCGGGGAATGAACGCCGAACAGATCACCCAGGAAAAAATTTGTCGCCGCGACAAACAGCTCCGTGCACATCCCCGCCACATACAGCCGCAGCAGAAACCGGGGCTTGCTCCTGGTGTGCCGTATGCTCTGCACCAGCAGGAACAGGAACAGCGGCATGGCCAGTCTGCCCACCGCCCGGAGCCGGGTATAGTACCGGCCAATAGCGGGAATTTCAAAACCAAAGGCCCCCAGATGGTCCACCGTCATCAAAATTAGGGCGATCCATTTGATCTGAGCCGCCGTCAGCCCTCTTTTCACCATATCCAACGTATTGGAAACAGGCATGCCGCACTCCTCCGCGCCTTCTTTTTATGGAAGCATACCATATTTCCCCCAAATTTGCAAGCCGCCCCACGGCTTCACGGCACCCTCTCCCCTACTCGGTCACTTTCCGCACCCCGGTGAAGTGGAGAAAGCGGATGTCCCGGTAGTCGTAGGTGCTCAGCGGCCGGTTGTCCGCGTCGTAGCTGTGGGCGGCGATGAGCACGTCGGCGGGCTGAAGGGCCGGCTGGCGGAGCAGGTGCACCACAATCGGCGAGTGGTTCCAGTTTTTCCCGTCAAAGGAGAGCTGCACCACGTCGCCGGGCAGCAGCTGTTCGATCGATGCCGCCTGGGCCACGGGCCCCACGCTCTCCGCCGTCCGCGTCATAAAGTTGTAAAAATACGCCACCCCCGTCCAGGCGGGGGCCTTGTTGTTGGCGCTAATGTAGTACCACCCCAGGTCCTTGGTGTAGTTCATCACCCCGCTGCCCGCGTAGACGCACTGGGAGGCAAAATTGGTGCAGTCCCCGCCGATGTGCTCGTAGTCATAAAATGCCGGATTTCTGCCGTAAGCCCACCGCCGGGCGTACTGCACCGCCGCCGTCCTGTTGTACGGGAGCAGTCTGGGCTGCAAATTGTCCATAGAGAGATCCCCCCTTCCGCACAGTGTATGCGCGGACAGAGCGCATTGTTCCCCGTCAGGCTGCCGCGTGCGCCAGTCCTCTCCCCCAAACCGTCAAAATATTTTTGCCGCGCCTATTGACAAAACTTTAACAAGAGCGTATACTGACCATAGTCAGATCGTTAAATCATTCACAAGGCTCGCCAAGACATGAATGGAGGAATCTACATATGGCTGATCACAACATTTCCGCTCTGATCGACACCGCCGAGGCCCTTGCCGCCAAGATGGACGCCATGCGTCAGGCGCAGCGCGCCTTCGCCGCCTTCTCCCAGGAGCAGGTGGACCGCATCTTCTTCGAAGCCGCCAAGGCTGCCAACCGCCAGCGTATTCCTCTGGCCAAGATGGCCGTTGCGGAGACGGGCATGGGCGTGGTGGAGGACAAGGTCATCAAGAACCACTACGCCGCCGAGTACATCTACAACGCCTATAAGCACATGAAGACCTGCGGGGTCGTCGAGGAGGACAAGGCCTTCGGCTTCAAGAAGATCGCCGAGCCCGTGGGCCTCATCGCCGCCGTCATCCCCACCACCAACCCCACCTCCACCGCCATCTTCAAGGCCCTCATCGCCCTGAAGACCCGCAACGCCATCATCTTCTCCCCCCACCCCAGGGCCAAGGGCTGCACCATCGAGGCCGCCCGGATCGTTCTGAACGCCGCCGTCAAGGCCGGCGCACCCGCGGACATCATCGGCTGGATCGACGCCCCCTCCCTGGAGCTGACCAACCAGGTCATGCGGGACGCGGACATCATCCTGGCCACTGGCGGCCCCGGTATGGTGAAGGCTGCCTACTCCTCCGGCAAGCCCGCCGTGGGCGTGGGCGCGGGCAACGTCCCTGTAGTCATTGACGACAGCGCTGATATCCGGATGGCTGTCAGCTCCATCATCCACTCCAAGACCTTCGACAACGGCATGATCTGCGCCAGCGAGCAGTCCGTCACCGTCATGGACAGCATCTACGACGAGGTGAAAAAGGAGTTCGCCCTCCGCGGCTGCCACTTCCTCAAGGGCAAGGAGCTGGATAAGGTCCGGGAGGTCATCCTCATCAACGGCGCCCTCAACGCCAAGATCGTGGGGCAGAGCGCCGCCAGGATCGCCGAGATGGCCGGCGTCAGCGTGGACCCCGCCACGAAAATTCTCATCGGCGAGGTGGAGAGCGTGGACGTCAGCGAGCCCTTCGCCCACGAGAAGCTCTCCCCCGTGCTGGCCATGTACCGCGCCAAGACCTTCGACCAGGCCGTCGCCAACGCGGAAAAGCTGGTGGAGGACGGTGGCATCGGCCACACCGCCTCCCTCTACATCGACACCAGCCGCACCGACCGGTACAACCAGTTTGTCAGCGCCATGAAGGCCTGCCGGGTGGTGGTCAACACCCCCTCCAGCCACGGCGGCATCGGCGATCTCTACAACTTCAAGCTGCGCCCCTCCCTGACCCTGGGCTGCGGCTCCTGGGGCGGGAACTCCGTCAGCGAGAACGTGGGCCCCATGCACCTGCTCAACATCAAATCCGTAGCCGAGAGGAGAGAGAACATGCTCTGGTTCCGCACCCCCCAGAAGGTCTATTTCAAGAAGGGCTGCATGCCCGTGGCCCTCAACGAGCTGCGGGACGTGATGGGCAAGAAAAAGGCCTTTATCGTCACCGACTCCTTCCTCTACCAGAACGGCTACACCAAGCCCATCACCGACAAGCTTGATGAGCTGGGTATCACCTACACCGTCTTTTCCAACGTCCAGCCCGACCCCACCCTCGCCAACGCCCAGGAGGGCGCCAAGGTCATGGCCGCCTTCCAGCCGGACACCATCATCGCCCTGGGCGGCGGGTCCGCCATGGACGCGGGCAAGATCATGTGGGTGATGTACGAGCACCCGGAGGTGGACTTCCAGGATCTGGCCATGCGCTTTGTGGACATCCGCAAGAGGGTGTACACCTTCCCCAAGATGGGCGAAAAGGCCTACTTTGTAGCCATCCCCACCTCCTCCGGCACCGGCAGCGAGGTGACTCCCTTCGCCGTCATCACCGACCAGGAGAGCGGCGTGAAGTACCCCCTGGCGGACTACGAGCTGCTGCCCAACATGGCCATTGTGGACGTGGACAACATGATGAGCCAGCCCAAGGGCCTCACCAGCGCCAGCGGCGTGGACGTGCTGACCCACGCTCTGGAGGCCTACGCCTCCGTTATGGCCACCGACTACACCGACGGCATCGCCCTGAAGGCTATGAAGAACGTCTTCGACTACCTGCCCCGGGCCTACAATGACGGCACGGATCTGGAGGCCCGGCAGAAGATGGCCGACGCCTCCTGCATGGCGGGCATGGCCTTCGCCAACGCCTTCCTGGGCGTGTGCCACTCGATGGCCCACAAGCTGGGCGCCTTCCACCACCTGCCCCACGGCGTGGCCAACGCTCTGCTGATCAGTCTGGTGGTGGACTACAACTCTGCCGAGTGCCCCCCCAAGATGGGCACCTTCTCCCAGTACCAGTACCCCCACACTATGGCCCGCTACGCCGAGTGCGCCCGCTTCTGCGGCGTCAGCGCCAAGAGCGACGAGGAGGCTGTGAAGAAGCTCATCGAGAAGATCGAGGCCCTCAAGGAGGCAGTGGGCATCAAGAAGTGCATCAAGGACTACGGCGTGGACGAGAAGCACTTCCTGGATACCCTGGACGCCATGGTGGAGCAGGCCTTTGACGACCAGTGCACCGGCGCGAACCCCCGCTACCCGCTGATGAGCGAGATCAAGGAGATGTATCTGAAGGCCTACTACGGCAAATAATTTACACTCCTGCAGGAAAAGAGGGCCCCGGACCGATGTCCGAGGCCCTCTCCCTTTTCTGTTACGCCCTCAATGTCAGCTCCGCCTTGAACAGATCCCCGTCAACGCTCAGGGCGAACCCGCCGCCCATCAGATCCATAAAGCTCTTGGCGATGTTCAGCCCCAGCCCGCTGCCCTCGGTGTGACGAGAGGCGTCACCCCGGACAAAGCGCTCCATCAGCTCATCGGCGCTGATATTCAGCGGATCCCGAGAGATGTTCTTTATGGACAGGACCACATGGCCGTCCCTGGCGATGAGATCCACATAGACCCGTGTGCCGGCCATGGCGTACTTGCACACGTTGCTGAGCAGATTGTCCAGCACCCGCCACAGCAGCCGTCCGTCCGCCAATGCCATCAGGTTGCCCTCGTAGGTGTTGACGATGACCTCCAGCCTTCCGGCGGCCAGCTTCTCGTCGTAGTCCCCTACGGCCTGATGAATAATCTCGTTGACCACAATGGGTTCCAGCTGGACGGCGATGTTGCCGGTGGACGCCTTGCTGGCCTCCACCAAGTCCTCCGTCAGCTTTTTCAGCCGCCGGGACTGCCGGTCCAGCACCGCCACGTACTCCCCGGCGGTGGGGGACAGCTCCTCTTTTTTCAGCAGATCCACGTAGCTGACGATGCTGGTCAGCGGGGTCTTGATGTCGTGGGAGACGTTGGTGATGAGCTCGGTTTTCAGCCGCTCGCTCTTCAGGCGCTGCTCCACCGCCTTGTTCATGCCCACGCCGATGGCGTTGAGGTCCTCGGCGTGGCGCTTTACGTCGAAGTACATCTTCTCCGTGTCCAGCTGGGCCTCCAGATCCCCGGCGGCCAGGGCCGCCCCCATGTCCCGGACCTGCTGGAGCTGGAGGGACAGCCATGCCGCCCCCGCCACCAGAGCCGCGTCCAGCGCCGCCATCACCAGGAAGAAGAAAAAGCCCTCAGAATAGGTCTCCACGATCAGCAGGGACAGCAGCGACTGCCCGCCCAGCACGCACAGCGCCGCCAGAATGGCCCGCCAGGTCAGGGGCAGAATGCGCACCAGCTCCGCGAAGGCCCGCCAGCACCGCTTCCACATCCGCGCGCACCAGCGGTACAGCCGCCAGCAGAGGGTGTTGCGCCACCACTTGCCCCGCTTGAACCGGGCCGCCAGGGTCAGCAGCGCAGCCAGGGACACCGCCGCGCACAGAAAAATCGTGAGGCACAGGGAGGCGATCTCCAGCGCCATGGGCCCGCCGTTCACGCTCATGGCCGGGGTCGTCGCCAGGCCCAATAAGCCCATAGCCAGCAGCAGGTACAGGTCCAGGGGAATCCGGTCCTGCCAGTTCAGGGAGATGCCCTCCCTCCCCGCCTTGTGTCCGGCGGCGCAGAAGAGGAACACCAGCGCCGCCAGAGCCAGGACATACAGCAGCACCGTCAGCAAAACGGTGACGCCGAAGGGCAGAGCCCGCAGGCGCATATACATGCCCTGACGCACGGCAAAGTTGCTGCCAGCAGGCAGGTCCATGGAGACATAGCCCTTGACGGTAAAGGTCCCCTGCGCATAGCGGTAGGTCGCCTCAGCCGCAGCGAGAGTGGACGTCTCGCCGGGAACCTCGCCCCAGCCACCGATCAGCGCGCCGTCCTCGCCGTAGACTTGGGCGGAAAAGCCGGCGGTCCGCTCCAGCTCAAACTGGGCGGAGTGCACCCAGTAGTCATAATCCTCCTTCTCTGTGAGGACGTAGTCCAGCGCCCAGTTCATAGCGCGGGACATGCCGTTTTTGCACAGCGGGTCATCCTGAAAGGAGGGGGCTGTTCCGTAGCCGCAGCTGATGTAGATCACGGCGAAGGTACCGATCCCCGCCGCCGCCGCTGCTGCAAAAAAGAGTACAATTGCGGTAAACTTTGCCCATATATTCTGCCGGAGGTCCTTTTTTCCATCCATATCGATCCCTACTTTCTCATACCATCCCCGGCGGCGGCGTCCGTCAGGGTTCCATCTTATATCCCAGTCCCCACACAACCTTCAGGTAGCGCGGATTGGAGGGGTCAATTTCCAGCTTCTCCCGCAGATGCCGGATGTGCACCGCTACCGCCCCCTCGGAGCCGAAGGCGGTCTCATTCCACACCTGCTCATAGATCTGGGAGGAGGAGTATACCCGTCCCGGGTGGCGCATCAGCAGCAGCAGGATGTTGTACTCGATGGGCGTCAGGTTCACGTTCTCACCGTCCACCGTGACGGCCTTGGTCTCGTCGTCCAGAGAGATGCCGCCGATCACCAGCTTGCTGGGCTTCTGCTCCATCCCACCCAGGGAGGTGTACCGCCGAAGCTGGCTGCGCACCCTCGCCAGGACCTCGATGGGATTGAAGGGCTTGGTGATGTAGTCGTCGGCGCCCACGTTGAGCCCCAGTACCTTGTCGGTGTCCTCACTCTTGGCGGTGAGGAGGATAATGGGTACGTTGTACTCCTCCCGCAGCTTGGCGGTGGCAGAGATGCCATCCATCTCGGGCATCATGATGTCCATGAGGACCAGATGGAGCTCGTTTTTCCGGGCGATCTCCAGTGCCTCCCGGCCGGTATAGGCCTCAAAGAGGGTGTAGCCCTCCGAGGACAGGTAAATCTTCAGAGCAGAGACGATGTCCCGTTCGTCGTCGCAGATCAAAATATTGGCCATATCAGATCTCCCCCACTTTCTGTTCCATTTTCCATTGTAGCACAATTTTATTTAAGAATAAAGGGCCGGAATATTAAGGTGCAATTAAGATTTCCCCTCCCCCCTCACCTCCCCGCCGCAGCGGGCATAGGATGGTGCATACCGGCACATGGAGGTGAACACAATGGAGAACATCCCCGCCCCGGCCGCCGTCATGGAGGCCTGCATACTGGAGGTCATGTGCGACCAGCTTTTGGTCCGCGACCTCAGCACGGACCAGGAGGTGCTGGTCAACACCAGCCAGTCCTGCTGCTTCTGCCCCTGTGAGCGGGTGGTCATCGAGTACAACGGCGCCATGACCCTCAGCATCCCGCCCCAGATCTCCGCAGACCGAATCCGCCGCGCGTCCCACTGCTGCTGAGCTCCAGATTTCAGCCTGCCCTCCGGCAGGCTTTACATATCATGTCAGCGCGCTGTTCGCCCCATTAAGGAAACCTTAATATTTCCCCCGCTCCCAACTTAAAAAATCTTTGGTATGCTCCTTATATCCACAGCCGCCCAAGGGTATCATTACCTGTGTGATGGGAAGGAGACGTGCCATGGAATACCTGAATGTCATATGTTTTGTTCTGTCCCTGTGTCTGAAGATCTTTACCCTCTACTTTGCGGCGGTGGCCGCCTTCGCGCTGGTGCGGCGGAAGCGTTACCCCTCTGCCGCGCCCCAAACGCGCTTTGCCGTCGTGGTGGCCGCCCGGAACGAGGAGGCGGTCATCGGGGACCTGATCTACAGCGTCCTCCAGCAGGACTATCCTGCCCATCTGCGGGATGTATTCGTGGTCCCCAACAACTGCACCGACTACACGGAGGCGGCCGCTTCCGCTGCCGGCGCAGAGATTCTGCACTGCCTGGGCCCCGTATCCTGTAAAGGGGATGCCCTTCACCAGGCCTTCTCCCAGCTGCGGGACCGCTCATACGACGCCTTCCTGGTGTTTGACGCGGACAACACCCTGCAGCAAGACTACCTGGCCCGCCTGAATGACGCCTTTGCCGCCGGGGCCATGGTCTGCAAATCCCGCACCCGCGCCGGAAACCCGTCCGCCAGCGGCGTGGCGGGCTGCTACGGCCTATACAACGTGATCTTCGATCTGATCTGGAACCGCCCCCGGGCGGCCTGCGGCCTGTCCGCCAAGCTGGTGGGCAGCGGCTTTGCCTTCCGCCGGGAGGTGCTGGAGACGCTGGGCGGCTGGAATACCACCACCATCGCCGAGGACGCCGAGTTTGCCGCCCAGTGCGCCCGCGCGGGGTACCGGGTCCACTGGGTGCCCGACGCGGTCAACTACGACGAGGAGCCCAACAGCTTCCGCCTGTCCCTGCGCCAGCGCCAGCGGTGGTGCAGCGGCGTCATGCAGGTGGCCAAGCAGGAGGTGCCCAGGCTCTGGCGCGGCGGAGTTCCCCGCCCCCTGCTCCGCTGGGATCTGACCATGTTCCTGCTGGCCCCCTTCACCCAGGCGGTGTCGGGGCTGCTGCTGGCCTGTGCGGTCATCGCCGGCGCGGCGTCCGGCGACGCCTCCGGCCTTCTGCTCTCCGCCTGCGGCGTGGGGCTGTACTGGGTGGGCGGCATGGCGCTGGGGGTGCTCCTGTGCCTGCTGGGCGGCTACGCCCTCCAGGGGATGACCAGGGCCATCCTCCTCTTCCCCGTCTTCATGGCCTCCTGGCTGCCCCTCCAGGTGATCTCCCTCTTCCACGACACCAAGCAGTGGCGTCAGGTGGCCCACAGCGGCCAGGCCTGCGCCCGCCAATCTGTGTCCCGCCAGCGCAGATGAGCGCCCGGGGGCACGGGGCCCCGCAAATAAAACAGCGCCCGGACATTGTCCGGGCGCTGTTTATTTTCTGAGACGGCAGATCATCAATAGTACCGCTTGTTGCGATTCTTGCGAGCTGCCTCAGACTTCTTGCGGCGCTTCACGCTGGGGCTCTCGTAATGCTCCCTGCGGCGAACCTCAGCCAGAACGCCAGCCTTGGCACAACTGCGCTTGAAACGCTTCAAGGCGCTGTCCAGAGACTCATTTTCCTTGACATGAACTTCAGACATCTATCTTCCCTCCCTCCGATGTATCCGGCTTCATCCAGGATACTCTCTAGGGCCATTCATTGGCTTAACAGAGTCGATTATACCCATTTTCTCTCCGCTTGTCAAGGCTGAATTGCGCAAATCCAGCAAAAATTTGCGATTTTGCCTTTGCCGCCCCGGCGCCTCACTGCCCCATGGCGGCGGCGGACTGGTCCAGCTGGGCAATCAGCGCCCTCAGCTTCTCCGCCTGCTCCCGCTGGTTCTGGACAATGTGGGCCGGCGCCTTGGAGGTAAAGGCCTCGTTGCCGAGCTTGGCCTCGATGCCCTTCAGGTGCCCCTCCGCCTTGGCCCGCTCCTTGGCGATGCGCTCCAGCTCCTGCTGCACGTCCACCAGCTCCGCCAGGGGCATGAACACCCGGGCGGCGTGGGTCACTACCTCCACCATGCCCTGGGCGGCGGGGACCTGTCCGGCCTCCGCCACATGGACCTCCGCGGCGGAGGCCAGGCGCTGGAAGAAGGGCGCGCCGGCGGCAAACACCTCCCGGCGGGCGGCGGCGATGGTCAGCTGGACCTTCCGGCTGGGTGGGACGTTCATCTCCGCCCGGCGGGTGCGGATGGCCCGGATGGCCTCCATGATCTCCTCCATGGCCGCCTCCTCCTGGGGGAAGGACAGGGCCTGGTTGTACACCGGCCAATCTGCCCGCATGATGAACCCGCTCTCCCCCTCCCCGTGGGGCAGGGCCTGGAAGATTTCCTCGGTAATAAAGGGCATGAAGGGGTGCAGCAGCTTCAGCAGCTGTACGAGGACGTAGCAGAGCACGTTCTGGGCATTCTCCGCCCCCTCCCCCTGCATCCGGCCCTTGGTCAGCTCGATATACCAGTCGCAGTAGGTGTCCCAGATGAAGTCATAGACCTTGGCGGAGGCCACCCCCAGCTCGTAGGCGTCCAGGTTCTCCGTGACCTCCTTCACCAGCGTGTTGAGCTTGGAGAGGACCCACTTGTCCTCCAGCTCCAGGCGCTCCGGGAGCTTCACCCGGTCGATGGTGAGGTTCATCATAACGAACCGGCTGGCGTTCCAGATTTTGTTGGCGAAGTTGCGCATAGCCTCGCACTTCTCCACGTAGAAGCGCATATCGTTGCCGGGGCTGTTGCCGGTGATGAGGTTGAAGCGCAGGGCGTCCGCGCCGTACTTGTCAGCGATCTCCAGGGGATCGATGCCGTTGCCCAAGGATTTGGACATCTTCCGCCCCTTGTCGTCCCGGACCAGACCGTGGATGAGGACCTTCTCAAAGGGGAACTTCTTCATCTGCTCGCAGCCGGAGAAGATCATCCGGGAGACCCAGAAGAAGATGATGTCATAGCCGGTGACCAGTACGCTGGTGGGGTAGAAGTAGTCCAGCTCCGGCGTCTTGTCCGGCCAGCCCAGGGTGGAGAAGGGCCACAGGGCCGAGGAGAACCAGGTGTCCAGCACGTCGGGGTCCCGCTCGATGCGGGCGCTGCCGCACTTGGCGCACTGCGTGGGATCGGCCCGGTCCACGGTGATGTGGCCGCACTCCGCGCAGGTCCAGGCGGGGATCTGATGGCCCCACCAGAGCTGCCGGGAGATGCACCAGTCGTGGACGTTCTCCATCCAGTTGGTGTAGGTCTTGGAGAAGCGCTCGGGGATAAACTGGACCTCCCCCTCGTTCACCACCCGCAGGGCCTCCTTGGCCAGGGGCTCCATTTTCACGAACCACTGGGCGGAGATGAGGGGCTCCACGTCGTTCTTGCATCGGTAGCAGGTGCCCACGTTGTGGCTGTAGTCCTCGGTCTTCACCAGATATCCCTGCTCCTCCAGGTCCCGCACGACGGCCCGGCGGCACTCATAGCGGTCCATACCGTTGTAGGGCCCGCCGTTGGCGTTGATGACGCCGTTGTCGTCGATGACCCGGATGGTCTCCAGGCTGTGGCGCAGGCCCACCTCGAAGTCATTGGGATCGTGGGCGGGGGTCATCTTCACCGCTCCGGTGCCGAAGCCCAGCTCCACGTACTCGTCGGCCACAATGGGAATTTCCCGGTTCATAATGGGCAGGATGCAGGTTTTGCCGACGAGATGCTTAAAGCGCTCATCCTCGGGGTTCACCGCCACGCCGGTGTCGCCCATCATGGTCTCCGGCCGGGTGGTGGCCACCACCAGATCGCCGGATCCGTCGGCGAGGGGGTAGCGGATATACCACAGGTGGCCCGGCTTGTCCGCGTACTCCACCTCCGCGTCGCTCAGGGCGGTGACGCAGTGGGGGCACCAGTTGATGATCCGGCTGCCCTTGTAGATGAGCCCCTTGTCATAGAGCTCGCAGAAGGTCTCCCGCACCGCCTTGGAGCAGCCCTCGTCCATGGTGAACCGGGCCCGGTCCCAGTCGCAGGAGGACCCCAGCTTCCGCTGCTGCTCCACGATGCGGTGGCCGTACTTGTTTTTCCAGTCCCACACCCGCTCCAAAAACTTCTCCCGGCCCAGGTCGTAGCGGGTCAGGCCCTCGTTTTTGCGCAGCTCCTCCTCCACCTTGATTTGTGTAGCGATGCCGGCGTGGTCCGTGCCGGGCATCCAGAGGGCCTCATAGCCCTGCATCCGCTTGTAGCGGATGAGGATGTCCTGGAGGGTGCAGTCCATCGCGTGGCCCATGTGGAGCTGCCCCGTCACATTGGGGGGCGGCATGACAATGGAGAAGGGCTTTTTGTCCGGGTTGGGGGCCGCCCTGAAGCAGCCCGCATCCAGCCAGGACTGGTAGATTTTCCCCTCCACCTCCTGGGGCTCGTAGGTCTTTGGCAATTCTTTTCTCATAGCTGTCTCCTTTTATCTTATTTTATCCTATCTGTTCGATCCTTGGTTTGTGATGTTTTCCCACAGGTACGGCAGGAACTTCTCCGCCTCTCCCGCAATCAGGTCCTTCTTCTGCAGCAAAATCGCCTTCTCCCCGCCGCAGACCAGCAGCCACAGCCGCTCCGACTCAAAAGCGCCGGTCATCTCGCCGAAAGAGACGTGCTCCCTTTTTCCGTCCAGGTCAGCGGAAAGCCCGCCGCCGTCAACGCAGAGGCGGCCCTCCATCCCGCTCCAATCGGTCCCCCTCCTCTGCTCCAGCAGCTTCGCCGCTTCCCGCTGGCAGGAAGCGGGCGGCGGGGACGGCCTTTTCTCCCTTGTCAACAGGACAAGCAGGCTGCCGTAGACGGTTCCCAGGACGCCCGCCCCGATGAGAACCGGACTTCCGGGCTCCGCCAGGCCGGGAACCAGGAGAAACACGCCCAGCGCGAGCAAAACAGCGCCATAGATCCGCCTCCGCCGCCTCTCCTGCCCTTCGGCGGCGCAGGCTCTGAGGCGGTCCACCCATCGCCAGACGCCTGGCGCGGCCTTGCGGCTGTGCGCCTCCAGCCTCTGCTCCAGGAGCCGCGCGGCCTCGCCGTCCAGGGCGGGGTCGCCGTAATCGCTCAGGCGAAACACAAATTCCATACGCCCCTCCTATCGGATGCTCTGCACCAGCTTTCCGGTTTTCCGGCAGATAAAATCCCGGAAGGCCATGGGCGTCCCCTGCACAAATCCCCGTTTGTCGTAGACCTGCCCGTAGTTTCCGCCCAGCAGAAGAATGAAGTAGTCCGTGGACTCGCACACCGCCTGTACCCGGTCATAGGGGTAGCTGCTCTCCGAGGCCTGGGTTACATGGATGTAGCGCTCCTCCTGAAAGGTGGCGGTCACCCGCTCGCTCCCCGGCATCACCTGCCCCATGCCGGCTCTGCCGTTGATCCGATCCACCATGAGCACCGGTACCAGCATGGTGAAGGCCAGCAGCAGATTGACCTGCCACCTGCCGCTCTCCGTCAGGTAGAGCAGCGCCGCCAGCGCCAGATTCACCCCCACCAGCACCCAGCCGAAGGTGATCGGCCGCCTCCCCTTCCTCATAGTCCTCCGGGCCGCTGCGGACAGGGCCCTCATAGCCCTGCGGTCCATATCCGTTTCAATAACAAATTCCAAGCCGGATCCTCCTTCCCGCAAAAAAACACCCTGAGCAAAGCTGCTCAGGGCGAATCACAATCCGCGGTACCACCTGCATTCCCCCGCTGCCGGGGGCACTCCTTGCCTCTGTAACGGGAGAACCCGCCGCCCCCTGCCTTCGCTCAGGGGCGGAGCTCCGGGACGACCTTCCGCGCCGCCGGGGGACGCCTCACACCAAGCGGCGTCTCTCTGAACCCCGAGGGAGCGCGTACTCCTTCCCATCTCTGCCTCTATCCAATGCTACAGTATACCCAGCCGGGGGGCGTTTGTCAACCCCCGCCCGCTAAATCACCGCAGCAAAGGGATATATCTGCCGCCCCGGCCCCAAAACCGTCAATACTTTTTCACAAGCCGTGAAATCAGCGCCCGGCAGGTGTTCATCTGAATGCACGCGTAAAAATCCTCGGTTACCTCTTTTCCCTTCCCCACCGTCGTGGCGTTCTCCGCATCCTCCTCCGTCTCCCAGAGGACGAAGTCCGTCCACACGCTGTCCTGCACATAGTGCTCCCAGGAAATAAATCCCTTTGCCTTGGAGATCACCTCGTCGTGCAGCTTCTGGGTCCGCTCGATAAAGACCTCCTCGCTGACATTTTTTCTGAGTTTATAGGAAAAAATCCACGCTGTCTGTGCCATATGCGTATCTCCTTTTCATGCTGCGGCCCCTGGGAGCCTTTTTCTGCTGCGGACAGATTCAGTATACACGATTTCCCCGCCGCGGACAATAGAAAAAACCGATTTTTTCCCAAACAAAGAAAATGTTAATCCGGTTGCACATCCCCGTACAACTTCCCCCATTATTCTCCCTCTATCTGTAGGGAGCACCACCACCGCGGTAACCAAGTCCGAAAGTAAGTGCAGCCCAGGCCGGGTACCGGGCCGCGTGCGCCGGGATCAGCGCGCACAGAGCGCACCTTGACAATTTCATAGAGCAAACCCATAAAATCTCAGGGAACATCCCGCCGCAAAACTGGACAACCGGCAGGTTCTGTGGTATATTGTATAAGATTTTCCATCTCTTGCCGGCTCAACCAGAGGAGGGAGCGCATGTGATTTTTTCATCCGCTGAATTTCTGTTCCTGTTTCTGCCCTGTACCCTGCTGCTGTACTACATCCCCTTTTTCCGCAGCCTGCGGTACAGAAATACGCTGCTGCTGCTGGTCTCCCTGTTCTTCTACGCCTGGGGGGAGCCAGTGTATGTGCTGCTGCTGATGCTGTCCATCCTGGTCAACTGGCTGCTGGGCGGGCAGGTGGGCGCGGACAAGCCCCGCCGCAGGGCGGCGCTCATCGGGGCGGTGGCGTTCAACCTGTCCGGTCTGTTCGTCTTTAAATATCTGGGCTTTGTGTGCGAGAATCTGGGGCTCATGGGCCTGCCTGTGCCGGCGGTGCAGCTGGCCCTGCCCATCGGCATCTCCTTCTACACCTTCCAGGCCATGAGCTACGTCATCGACGTCTACCGGGGCAAATCCCCCGCCCAGCGCAGCGTGCTGGATGTGGGGCTGTACGTGGCCTTCTTCCCCCAGCTCATCGCCGGGCCTATCGTCCGCTATGAGACCGTGGCCCTGGAGATTCACAACCGCGTCTCCTCCTGGGCGGACTTCTGCGACGGCGTGCCCCGCCTGATCGTGGGCCTTGGGAAGAAGTGCATCCTGGCCAACTCCATGGCCCTGGTGGCCGACGGCGCCTTCAACACCTACGCGCCCTCCGCCCCCATGGCCTGGCTGGGGGCCCTGGCCTACGCCCTGCAGATTTACTTCGACTTCTCCGGGTACAGCGACATGGCCATCGGCATGGGTCGTATGTTCGGCTTCCACTTTCTGGAGAACTTCAACCGCCCCTACCTGGCGGTTTCCATCACGGACTTCTGGCGGCGCTGGCATATCTCCCTGTCCACCTGGTTCCGGGACTACGTCTACATCCCCCTGGGGGGCAACCGGACGGGACCCGGCCGGCATCTCTTTAACCTCTTTGTGGTGTGGATGCTCACCGGCATCTGGCACGGGGCCAACTGGACCTTTGTGCTGTGGGGCCTGGGGTACTTCCTGCTGCTGATGGCGGAGAAGTACGGGCACGCGGACCGGCGCCTGGGGGTGCTGCGCCGGCCCTATACCCTCTTGTGCGTGCTGCTGCTGTGGGTGCTGTTCCGGGCGGAGAACCTGGGCCACGCGGGGCGGTACTTTGCCGCCATGTTCGCCGGGGACTGGTCCGGGTGCGACGACTTTCTCTATTACTTCTCCAACATGAAGGTTTATCTGGGGGCGGCGCTCCTGTGCTGTCTGCCGGTGGACCGGCTGTGGCGGCATCTGCCGGAGGGCCCCCGGGCCTGGCTGGAGAGCGCGGGGCAGGCGGTGCTGCTGCTGCTGGTGCTGACGTACGTGGTCAGCAGCACCTACAACCCCTTTATCTACTTCAACTTTTAAGGAGGCGGCGGTATGAAACGAGCAAAGAGCGCGGCGGCCATCGCCTTTCTCACTGTACTGGGCGGATGCCTGCTGCTGGTGCTGGGCGGCGCAGCCCGTGTGGCCATGGGCTATCCCACCTCCACGGTCTCCCGCTACCACCCTGGAGAGGAGGGCGTCACCTACACTGGCGTGGTGGCGTGGTTCAAGCAGACCTGTCAGGCCTTCTGCACCACGGAGCTGCCGGGACAGGCAGCGCTGATGGAGTGCAACGCCGCCGTCAACCGGCTGGCCGGGAAGTGGATTTTTGAGAGCACAGAGGTGGTCCGGCTGAAAAACGGCCACCTGGCCAGCGCGGGGCACATGTACTACTACCGCGACCCCCCCGACGACCGCGTCACCGGCTTCCGGGACTTTGTGGAGCAGGAGCTTGGCGTACCCTACCTCTATGTGGAGGCCCCCTGCAAGCTCTGCGCCATAGATGATCAGCTGCCCATGGGGGACATGTGCAACGCCAACGAGGAGACCGATTTGCTGCTGGCACGGCTCAAGGAGGCGGGGGTGGAGGTGCTGGACCTGCGCCAAAGCCTCCACGCCGACGGGCTGGACCACTATGACAGCTTCTTCGTCACCGACCACCACTGGACCGTGCCCACCGGCCTGTGGGCCGCCCGGACCATGGCGGAGGAACTCAGCGGGCGCTACGATCTGACCATGGACGCCGGGGCCCTGGCGGAGGAGCGGTTCACCAATCAGGTGTGGGAGGATGTCTTCGTGGGCTCCTGGGGGCGGAAGGTGACGCTGAAATTCGCCCAGCCGGAGGACTTCGTCCTCCCTGTCCCCAACGATCCGGTCCGCATGCGGCTCACGCGGTACGGCGAGAGCTACGAGGGCGGCTTTGAGGCGCTGTACGACGAGAGCCAGATCACCCCCCAGGACTTCTACACCGGCAACAGCTACGGGGCCCTGCTCCGGGGGGACTGCGGCTATATCAAGGTGGAGAACCTGGACCGGCCCGACGGGCCGGTGGTGGCGGTGCTCAGGGAGTCCTTCGCCGGAGCGGCGGGTCCCTACCTGTCCCTGGCGGCGGGGGAGCTGCACCTGCTGGATGCCCGCTACTACGACGGCAGCCTCAAGGAGCTCCTGCAGGAGATTCAGCCGGACGTGGTAGTATCCCTGCTGAACGTACAGTGCTACGTTAACGCCTATTTTGACATGGTCCGCTGAGCCGGACGGGAATTATGGGAAAATTTGGCGGCCCACCCCTTGCAAAAGCTGTCGTTCCATGGTATTTTATTCCTATCATATTTCGATTAGGCAGGTGAATTGCGATGATCTACACTATTACGACCAATCCCTCTCTGGACTATACCGTGGAAACCGATCTGATCCCCAACCAGATCAACCGCACCAGGAGCGAGGCCATCTATCCAGGCGGGAAAGGCATCAACGTCGCCCTCTCCCTCCAGCGGCTGGGTCAGCAAACGCGGGCGCTGGGCTTCGCCGCGGGCCGCATCGGGCAGACCATCCGGGACCTGCTGGACGACCTGGACTGCCCCCACACCCTGCTGGAGCTGAGCGGCGGCGGGCAGAGCCGGATCAACGTAAAGATCAAGGGCGAGTTCGAGACGGCAGTCAACGGCCAGGGGCCCGCACTCGGGGATGCGGACACGGATCGCCTGCTGGCCCTGCTGGAGGACGTGCGGCCCGAGGACGCCGTGGTCCTCTCCGGCTGGACCCAGAGCGTCCCCCTCTATATCTCCGTACTGCGGCGGATGATGGAAAAGGGGTGCACCACGGTGCTGGACTGCAGCGGCGAGGCGCTGTGGCAGTGCCTGTGCTGCCGGCCTTTTCTCATCAAGCCCAATCTGACGGAGCTGGGAGCCCTGTTCGGCGTGGAGGATCTGGAGTACCACGAGGGCGTGGAACTGGCCCGCCGGCTCCAGTTCGAGGGGGCCCGGAATGTGCTGGTGTCCATGGGCGGCGACGGCGCGTTCCTGCTGACCGAGGATCAGACGCTGTATTTCGCCAACGCCTGCATCGGCCTGCCCTGCAACACCGTGGGGGCGGGGGACTCCCTGGTGGCCGGGTTTTTGACGGGCCTGGGACAGTCGGATGACTTCGCCCAGGCGCTCCGGATAGGTGTGGCCGCCGGAAGTGCCACGGCCTTCAGCGAGTGGCTGGGCACAAAGGAGCAGACGATGCGTCTGATGGAGCAGGTTCATGTGGAGAAGACCGTGTTACCGGTCTGAAAATACAGGGGAGCGCGCGGCATTGCCGC
>CAJTOM010000012.1 GCA_910577915.1 uncultured Oscillospiraceae bacterium | reverse complement strand
AAGCCCCGGAGCTCCCCCACCTCTCCGAGACGGAGCTGACCCGCCACTACACCGCCCTGGCCAAGCGGGTCCACGGCGTCAACGACGGCTTCTACCCCCTGGGCTCCTGCACCATGAAGTACAACCCCAAGATTAACGAGGACATGGCCGCCCTGCCAGGCTTCAGCCAGGTGCACCCCCTCCAGCCGGAGGAGACGGTCCAGGGCTGCCTGGAGGTGCTCCACGAGTCGGAGAAGCTGCTGGGTGAGATCACCGGTATGGACGCCATGACCTTCCAGCCCGCCGCCGGGGCCCACGGAGAGTTTACTGGTCTTCTCCTCATCAAGGCCTACCACGCCCACCGGCAGGACGCCGCCCGGACCAAGATCATCGTCCCCGACTCGGCCCACGGCACCAACCCCGCCTCCGCCGTCATGGCGGGCTTCACGGTGGTGAATATCCCCTCCAGCGCCGACGGCTGTGTGGACGTGGAGGCCCTGCGCAGCGCCGTGGGGCCCGACACCGCCGGGCTCATGCTCACCAACCCCAACACGGTGGGCATCTTCGACAAGAACATTCTGGAGATCACCCGGATCGTCCACGACGCCGGCGGCCTGTGCTACTACGACGGGGCCAACCTCAATGCCGTCATGGGCGTGGTCCGCCCCGGCGACATGGGCTTCGACGTGATCCACTTAAACCTCCACAAGACCTTCTCCACCCCCCACGGCGGCGGCGGCCCCGGCTCCGGCGCGGTGGGCTGCAAGGAATTCCTGAAGCCCTACCTGCCCGGCCCTGTTGTGACAAAGGATGAGAAGGGGTACCACTTTACACAGCCCGCCCACTCCATCGGCCGGGTAAAGGACTTCTATGGCAACTTCACCGTGGTGGTGAAGGCCCTCACGTACGTGCTCACCCTGGGCCGGGAGGGCATCCCCGAGGCGGCCAAGAACGCGGTGCTCAACGCCAACTACATGATGAAGCGCCTGAGCGAGAAGTACGCCATGGCCTACGCCGGCCCCTGCATGCACGAGTTCGTCATGTGCCTCCAGGATCTGAAGGACGCCACCGGCTGTTCCGCCATGGACGTGGCCAAGGGCCTTTTGGACCACGGCATCCACCCGCCCACGATGTACTTCCCCCTCATCGTCCACGAGGCCCTGATGATCGAGCCCACGGAGACCGAGAGCCAGGAGACCATGGACGAGGTCTGCGACGTGTTCCTGGGCCTCTGGGATCTGGCCCACACGGATCCCCAGGTCCTCCACGACGCGCCCACCAGGACCCCGGTGCGCCGCCTGGATGAGGTGGGCGCCGCCCGGAACCCCGTGCTGCGGTATACGGCGGAATGATCGAGAGCATCCAGCTGTACCGCACAGACTGCACCGACCCCTACCGCAATCTGGCGGTGGAGCAGTATCTGTTGGAGCACGTGCCCCCCGGCGTCTGCACCCTTTACCTGTGGCAGAACCGCCGCACGGTGGTGATTGGCCGCAACCAGAGCGCCTGGAGGGAGTGCCGCACCGCCCGGCTGGAGGAGGACGGCGGGTTTTTGGCCCGCCGCCTCTCCGGGGGCGGGGCGGTGTTCCACGACCTGGGGAACCTGAATTTCACCTTCCTGGTGCGCAAGGAGGACTACGACCTGCCCCGGCAGCTGGGGGTGATCGTGGAGGCCTGCCGCCTTCTGGGCATCCCGGCGGAGTGCTCGGGGCGCAACGACGTACTGGCGGACGGCCGGAAGTTCTCCGGCAACGCCTTCTATGAGCACCAGGGCAGAAGCTACCACCACGGCACCCTGCTGGTGGACGTGGACAAGGCCGCCATGGGCCGGTACCTGAGTCCCTCCAAGGCGAAGCTGCAGGCCAAGGGGGTGGCGTCGGTCCGCTCCCGGGTGGTGAACCTGCGGGAGCTGCGGCCGGATCTGACCATCGGCGGGATGGCGGAGCGCATGGAGGAGGCCTTCCGGGCAGTCTACGCCGTCCCCGCCCGCCGGCTGGACGAGGCAGACTTTGACCAGAGCGCGATTGACGCGCTGGCCCGGCGAAACAGCAGCTGGGAGTGGCTCTACGGCAGGGATCTGCCCTGCTCGGCGGAGTATGGCGGCCGCTGCGCCTGGGGCGAAGTCAGCATCCGGCTCTCCGTGGAGCAGGGGGTAGTCCAAGAGGCGGCGGTCCATACCGACGCCATGGATTGGCGTCTGTCCCAGACGGTGGAGCGCGCCCTGACCGGCTGCCGCTTCCGTCTGCCGGAGCTGCAGGAGCGCCTGGGCATGTCCGGCCTGGACGGCCAGGTGGTCCAGGATCTGTGTGCGCTGCTGGCGGAGCAGGATTTTTGAAACGGCACAAGGGACCGGAAGCGGCGCTTCCGGTCCCTCATCTCATTTTCGCCCCGCAAACAGCTCCGGCAGCAGATCCGAGACCTCCGGGTACATGAGAAAGCCCGCAGTGATCCCCATGTCCTGGCCCAGCTGGATTTTGCGCCGGAGGCTGCCAGCGTCGTCGAAGAGGATGAAGCGGCTCTCGCCGCCCTCGGTGCAGGTGAAGTACTTCGCGCACAGGTCCGTGGAGTAGAATACGGCGGGGTCCCGGCGCTCCATCAGGGCGGTCAGCTCCGCCGCCTCCAGGGGCGTGCCCTCCCCGCTGGGGCAGGGGAGGGGGAAGCTCATCCGCAGCCGCTGGAGGTCCAGGGCCAGCCGCCGGAGGCCGTAGACCCCGGCGGCCTCCTCCAGCCGCTGGCGCAGAGCGCCGCCGGACAGGGCGGTGCAGATGAGCACGTGGGCCTGGGGCACGGCGGCGCCGTAGTTCTCGGGCACGAAGAGCCGCCGGTTGTTGCGGCTGAGGACCCGGCCCAGGGCCTCCAGAAAGGCGGCGCGGTCCGGAGCGGGGGACTGCTCGAAGTCGGCCACCACCCCGCCGAAGCCCCGGTTTCCGCACTCTCGCCACACGTCCCGGCAAAGGGCGGCGGCGTCCCGGACGGAGCCGCAGCCCCGGTCCCCCAGGACCATCAGGCCCCCGTGGGTCCTGGCCAGCAGGTTCTGGCGGGTGAGGCGGCCGTCGGGCCCCACCCGGTAGGCCACGTGGGCCAGCCGGTCGGTGAATTGGGCGGCCTCCCGCAGCTTGTCGGGCGTAGCGGCCAAATAAATCTGCACAGTCAGTTCCCCCTTGTGAAGTCGAAAAAATTGTGGTATACTAGCCCATATTATGCGGCCAAGGAGGGCGCTATGCCATTTTCCCTGATACCGGACCGGATTTTCCGCCACTACAGCCACGTGACCCCCGCCCTGCTGCGGCAGCTGGAGATCCGGCTGCTGTTGTGCGACCTGGACTACACCCTGGCCCCCCGCTCCACCGCCGTTCCGGACAGCCGTCTCCGCGCCTGGCTGGCGGACTGCCAGGAGGCGGGGGTGACGGTGATGATTCTCTCCAACAACCGCTCCGTCCGGCGGGTGGAGACCTTCTGCGCCGGCCTGGGCATCCGGTACGTGGGCCACGCCGGAAAGCCGGGAACCCGGGGATTTCGGGAGGCCATGGGCGATACGCCGCCGGAGCATACCGCCATGCTGGGGGATAAGCTCCTCACCGACGTGCTGGGGGCCAGGCGGGCCGGCGTGCTGGCGCTGATGGTGGAGCCCCTGGGCGGCCCGGCGGGGGCCTGGAACCATGTGCTCCACGGCCTGCAGAGGCCCTTCAAATGGATCGCGAAAAGGAGATGCGGAAAAATATGAGCAGATTTCAGAAGATCGCGGCCAAGCTGGACCAGTACGGTCTGGACGCCATGATGATCACCAGCGAGCCCAACCGGCTCTACGCCACAGAGTTCCACTCCACCGCCGGCATGGCCCTTGTGACGAAGGAGAAGGCCTGGTTCTTCACCGACAGCCGATACATTGAGGCCGCCAGGAAGAACGTCGCCGGCGCGGAGATCCGCCAGAACACCAACGAGGTCAAGGCCACAGACCTGGCCAACGAGGTCATCGCCGCCTGCGGCATCAAAAAGCTGGGCTTTGAGGACCAGTACGCCACGGTGGAGGACTACAACAGCTGGAAGGAAAAGCTCAAGTGCGAGGAGCTGGTCCCCGCCGCCAAGCTGCTCATGGAGCTGCGGGCGGTGAAGGACGAGAGCGAGATTGACAGCCTCATCGCCGCCCAGCGCATCGCGGAGAAGGCGCTGGGGGAGGTGCTGGACTTCATCAGGCCCGGCGTCACGGAGAAGGAGATCTCCGCCTATCTCCAGTACCGGATGCTCACCCACGGGGCGGAGAAGATGAGCTTCGAGCCCATCGTGGTCAGCGGCGTCAACAGCAGCATGCCCCACGGCGTGCCCAGCGGGAAGCCGGTGGAGGACGGGGACTTTATCACCATGGACTTTGGCTGCGTCTACCGCGGCTACTGCTCCGACATGACCCGCACCGTGGCCCTGGGCCACGTGACGGAGGAGATGGAGCGGGTGTACAACACCGTTCTGGCGGCCCAGACCGCCGGCATCGCCGCCGCCAGGGCCGGCGTCACCGGCAAAACGGTCCACGAGGCCGCCGCCAAGGTGATCGCGGACGCGGGCTACGGGGACTACTTCGGCCACGGCTTCGGCCACAGCCTGGGGGTTGAGATCCACGAGAGCCCCAACGCCGCCCCCTCCAACGACAAGCCCCTGCCCGCCGGGGCGGTGATCTCCGCCGAGCCGGGCATCTATATCCCCGGCAAGTTCGGCGTGCGCATCGAGGACGTGATCATCGTCGGCGAGGACGGCGCGCGGGACATCATGGAGGCCCCCAAGGAGCTGCTGGTGCTGAAGGCGTAATACCAATAAAAAAACACCGGCGGATGCAGGCGCATCCGCCGGTTTCTGATGTTTGCCGCATTTATGACAGCGCCCTCTGCAGGGCTGTGAGCAGACCTTCCCGGGTGACTGGCTTATAGAGGAACGTTTTCGCGCCAATGGCGCTGGCCTCTCGGATGGTCTCATCATAGATCAGGGAGGAGACCATAATGATCTTCGCCTCCGGGTGCCCCTCCAGGATAATCTGCGCAGCCTCCAGGCCGTCGATGCCCGGCATGATGATGTCCATCGTCACGACGTCCGGCAGAATCTCCTCGTATCGGGTGATGGCGTCCTCGCCGTTCTCGCAGTACGCAACCACCTCATAGTCGGAGCCCTCCAGCAGTTTACAGATCTGCAGCTCCATGACGCGGGAATCATCTACAACCATAAGCCGTTTTTTCATGAATCAGTTTCCTCTTTCCTCATATATAGATTCGTTTCGGCGCTGCGGCGCTCCTCACGCCCCGCAGGGGACGTGGCAGGCCAGGCGCGCGCGCCCAATTCCATCGCTGGAGTATGTAAGCACAACCTGCTCGTCGTATCCCTCCGGCGCGTACAGCCCCGGATAAAAGGCGGGGACGGTGAACCGGGCGGCCACCCTTGTGTCGGGAAACAGCCGGGCGGCGATATGGCCGCACAGCACGTTGAAGTACTCCATGGCCACCGCCTCCACGTCCTCCGGCAGGACTTGGTCCGTCATCATCATGCACTGGGCCAGCCGGGTGAACAGGCTTGTCTCCGCGCACAGGGACAGGCTTGTCTGAAAGTCTTTCACAAAGGCGATATATACCGTGCAGAGCGGTTCCTCCGGTCCGTCGCTGCTGGGCTGCAGCTCAATTCCGGCGGTCTGCCGGGTGATGTCGCGCATCACCTGATCCAGGACCTCCGCCATCCGCTCCCGGGGCACGGCAGTATTCACAGGGCATCCTCCTCTCTCTATCGGCACAGGGCGCTATGTCAGCACGATCTCCCCGTGGAGCAGCGTGGCCACGCACTGCCGGGATTCCTGCCGCACCCGGAAGGTCTCGTCCCCGAAGCTGATCTCTGTACCGGGGTAGGCGATGCCGCACTCCAGGCGCCCCTTATTTTTCTCATCCGCCTCAATTTTAAGGTCCGCCAGCTCGCTCTCCAGCTGCTTGAGCTTCAGCTCGGCCACCATCAGTTTGCTTCTGGTCTTGTCCAGGAGGCTGGATTTGCTGGTGCTGTCCAGCTGGCACTCCAGCTTCTCCAGCTCCATTTCCAGCACCTTCAGCTCCCGCTGGACGAGCTCCCGCTCAAAGTTGGTGCAGGGCAGGCCGCCCAGGGCGACGGCGGTCCGGCACTCGGAGCGGGCCCCCACAGCCGAGGCGCTGATCTTCTTGGCGGCCCAGATCCGGCCGCCGATGATGGTCCCCCGCCCGGAGCGGACCAGGACCTCGCCGTCGCTGTAGATATAGCTGTTGATGATGCAGTCGGTCTGCAGATTTTCCCGGACGTAGATGGTGGAGTTCTCTATGTACTTGGAGAAAATGCTCCGATGGGACCGGATGATGGTGGTGCCGTCGCCCAGGATGCCCTTGACCACGATCAGGTCGCCGCCGGCCTCCACGGTGCTGCCGGCCTCCACCACGCCCGCCACCTGGATGGTCCCCATGGCACGGACGGTGAAGCCGCTGAGCACGTCGCCGCGGATGTTCACATCCCCCAGGAAGTTGATGCTCCCGGTGGAGAAGTCCACGTTGCCCGGTATGTCCAGCACGGGCTTCACCTGAAAGCTGTGGCCGGTGAACTCCACGTCCCCGGAGATGGAGGCCAGCAGCAGGGTGCCGTCCTCGCTGATTTCCGTATTCCGGCCCTTGGGAAGGGGGACGGACTTGCCGCTCCTGGCGGGAATCTCCTGACCCAGCACGGTGCACCCCGGCTCACCCTCGGTGGGCTTGATGAGGCGGCAGATTTCCTCGCCCTCCTTGACGTTGCGGATCAGATTCAGGGCGGTATAATCCACCCGGTCGAACTCGTCCACCTCCAGCACCCGGGGCAGCACCCGGGGGAAGGCGTCCACAATGTTGCCGTTGGTCCCGTCGAAGGCGGGCTTTCCCTTGGCGATCAGGTACAGGTTGAAGTACTTCGCCTCGTCCGAGGCCAGGTGGTCGGCCAGGCGGAGGTCCACGCCGTACATGATCCGCTGGTCCGCCATCGCCTTGTAGAGCATGTCCTGGGACAGCTCCGCCCCGCCGTTCACAGGGGGCAGCACGATGACCCAGGCATACAGCTTGTTGTTGGAGATGAAGAAGCAGGGCATGGCGTCCAGGGACAGGGGCCCGTCGTCCTCCGCCGCGTCCTTTTTCTTCGGGTCCTTTTTCGGCTTGTTCTTGCCCCGGATCTGCTTCAGGCGCGCGGTGCCCACGCTGGTCAGAAGGGTCTTTAGCCGCTCCTTTTCCCGTTGCACCATATCCTCCGGAAGGCTGCCGTCGTTGTCCAGGCAGATGCGGATCGCCGGCAGGTAGCCCACGTCCTTGCGCCGCATGGTGTAGAGCTGGCGGATCGGGTGGTCCGCCGACAGCTCCAGTATGGACGGGTCCAGGCCGGGGATAACGGAGGGCTCCGAAAAGGCCTCCATCACATACCCCTGCTCCTCGCGCTCCTCCTCCGCCGCAGCCTCCGGCTTGGAGCGGAACAGAAGGGATGTCAGTTTGTCCTTGAGTGACATGTTGAGGTACCTCTCTTCCCCCAGTAGTGGTCTCTGCTTCTATTATACGCAACGGGCGGCGGGTTGACAAGATGGAATTTTCCATATTTCCCGCAAAAATCGGACGGCTCCGGCGTTTGAAATTATTTTAAGCAAAAAAATTCGAAAAAACGGACAAAGCGGCGGCTGCGTGAGATTTTTTTATCCATCAATTGGCAATTTTGCACAAATTGCCCAGACGAACTTTGGTGGACTCCCGCAGATTTTATGAAAATCACCGCTTGTATTTTTCTGCAAAAATCAATAAAGTACAAGATAGTATGGACATAAGTCCGTATAAGAACCTTGTAAAACAAAACATGTAGGAGTGAAGTGATATGGGAGCGAACCATGCGCAGACCGGAAGCGGGCATCACAAGACGAAACGCATCGGCCGCAAGGTGGGAAACCTGGTGGCGGTCATGCTGGGCGTGAGCATTACCGCAGTGGTGGTGCTGTGTGTGCTGATGTTTTACCGGCTTACAATGTCCATGCTGCAGAGCGAGTGCGTGAGCGGCACCAATATGCTGGCCTATGAGCTGGCCAACTATGACGGGCCGGAGGATAAGACGGCGCTTTTGGACGATCTCAAGCAGCGCATGGGACACGAATTTACCATTTTTCACGGGGATGTGCGGGCCTACACCACCATTCAGCAGGACGGGCAGAGGGCCGTGGGCACCCGGCTTTCCAGCGATCTGGTCAAGACCGTGCTGGAGCAGGGGAAGTCCTATGTGGGGCAGGCCGTTATTCTCGGAGAGCAGCATCTGTGCTCCTACGTCCCCACCCGCGACGCCAACGGTCAGATTGACGGGCTGATTTTTGCCGGTATTTCCATGTCAGAGGCCTTCGGGCAGATCAATTTGACAATCGTGCTGTCTTTTTTGCTCGGGATTCTGTTCATTTTGGCGGGAATCGCGGTAATCGGCGCGTACATAAAGCGGGCCGTCTCCCGGCCCCTCTTCCGCCTGACCGTGCTGGCCCAGACGCTGGAGCAGGGCGATTTGGGCCTGAACCAGCACGAGACGATGGTGGTGGACATCCACTCGGACGATGAAATTGGCGTACTGGCCCAGAGCTTTGACGGGACCATCCAGCGCCTGAGAAATTACATCGGGGAGATCTCCGGCATGCTCAACGCGATTGCCGGGGGCGACCTGACCGCCCAGATCACCCAGGAGTACGTGGGGGACTTCGCCTCCATCCGCGCCTCCCTCAACGACATTCTCCAGAAGCTCAACGGCACCATGGGGCAGATCGTCTCCAGCGCCGAGTATGTGGCCAACGGGTCCGACCAGATGTCCAACGCCGCCCAGGCCCTCAGCCAGGGCGCGATGGAGCAGACCAGCGCCGTGGAGGACCTGGAGGAGACCATGCGCCAGGTCTCCGGCCGCATCCGGCAGACGGCGGAGAACGCCCAGCAGGCCCAGGCCCAAGTGGACGAGATGGGCCGCCAGCTCACCGAGAGCAACCAGAAGATGCAGGAGATGATTGCCGCCATGGGGGAGATCACCGACAGCTCCAACGAGATCGGCAAGATCATCAAGACCATCGAGGACATCGCCTTCCAGACCAACATCCTCGCGCTGAACGCCGCGGTAGAGGCGGCCCGGGCCGGCGCGGCGGGCAAGGGCTTCTCCGTGGTGGCCGACGAGGTCCGCAACCTGGCGAGCCGGAGCGCCGAGGCGTCCCAATCCACCACCGCGCTGATTGAGCGCTCCGTAGCTGCGGTGGGCAAGGGGACCCAGATTGCCGGCGTCACCGCCAAGCAGCTGGCAGACGTGGTGGAGGGCGCCCAGGAGATCGTGGGGACCATCAGCGGCATCGCCGCCGACACCCAGGTCCAGGCGGACGCCGCCGGCCAGATTCAGGGGCAGGTCAACCAGATTTCCAGCGTGGTACAGACCAACTCCGCCACAGCGGAGGAGAGCGCGGCCACCAGCGAGGAGCTCAGTGCCCAGGCCGGCACGCTCAAGGAGCTGGTCAGGACCTTCCGTCTCCGCCGGATGAACTGATATGCAGAGCGCCCCCCGAGGAATCGGGGGGCGCTCTGTCTGTCGGTGCTTTTTATTGTCTGAAGGTTCCCATCATCATGTCCACAGCGGCCATGACCAGGCTGTAGGCCGCCGCACACAGCTCGGCGCGGGTCAGGGGCTCGTTGGGGCGGAAGGTGCCGTCGGCGTAGCCGCTGAGGACGCCCAGCTCCGCCAGGGCGGCCACAGCGCCGTCGTCCGTGTCGGAGAAGGGCGCGCCGGCTTTGCCGGACAGCTCCAGCGTCCGGGCCAGCAGCCGGGCCAGCTCGATACGGAGGATGGGGGCGTCAGGATCCTCGGCGGAGAGGTCCTCCGCGCCCATGCGGGTCAGAACGGCCACGGCCATGGCCCAGGTGGCGGGCTCGTTGGGCCGGAAGGCGCCGTCCTCATAGCCCTCCACCACGCCCAGGGAGGCCAGTATGCGCACCTGCTCGTAGAACCAGTTGGCCTCGGTCACGTCGGAGAAGGAGACGTCCTGGGGCAGGGCCTCCAGCCGCTGCTCCACCTTCAAGGTGGTCCGCAGGGTCCCGGTCAGCTCCTCCAGGTAGGTCTCCGAGAGGGGGGAGTCCATCTGCAGGGCCTGGAAGCTCTCCTGGAAGCTCATGTCCGCGGGCAGGGCCACGAAGGCCAGATAGTCGTCCAGGGCGTCAAAGTACGTCCCCTCCTGGGCGTCCAGCCAGAAGGCGAAGGCCCCGGCGGCGGACACGGCATAGGAGATGTAGTAGCAGGGGCTGGTAAAGGTGTGGGGCACCTGGGCCCAGTCGTAGAGCATCTCCCGGGGATCGTCCGCCTCCACCAGGCCGTACTCGCCGCACAGCCGGCGGTATTCCCGGTTGATCTGCTCGAGGGTGACGTTGTCGGTGGCGTAGACGTACTGCTGCAGCTCATCGTGGAGGGCCCCCTCCCGGATGGCGCCGGTGATGGTCAGCAGCTGGTAGTTGAGCACGGCGTCCCCGTCCTGGCCGAAGAGCTCGGGGTAGAAGTGGGAGAAGAGCAGCTCCAGCCCCTGGGAGTGGACCTCGCACAGGTCGATGCTCTTGCTGCTGTCGTTCCAGCCGCAGCTCTGCCAGTAGTAGTTGTTGTAGTGGCCGAACTCGTGGACGGCGGTGGTCAGGTCGTACACGTTGCCGCTGGGGGCGTTGAAGAAGAAGGGCGCGCCGTAGTAGTCCAGAATGGTGGTGAAGCCCGCGTCGGCCTTGGCGCTGCTCTCGCCCGTGTCGTAGAGGCCGTGGCTGCGCATGTAGGCGAAGGCCTCCGCCATCTCGCTGGAGAGCTGGCCGATATAGGGCTCGATCATATCCAGGGCGGCGTCGCCGGTGTAGTCCTGGTAGAAGGCCTCGCTGCTGCCCTCGCCCTGCCACAGGGTGAGCAGGTCGCTGAACAGGGGGGCGATGTGCTCCTTGACGGAGGCGTGGAAGCGCTGGATCTCCTCCGGGGAGTAGTCCCGCTGATAGATGTTCTCGTAGGCGTAGGCGGTGTAGCTGTCGTAGCCCTGGACCTGGGCGATCTGCTTGCGCAGTGCCACCATGCGCAGGTAGATCTCGCCCAGCACCCGGTTCTGCTCCCGGGCGACGGCGTCGGCGATCTCCACATAGTCCTCATAGGCGATGAGCCCGTCCATGTAGGCGTAGTAGGCGCTGGCGTCGTCCCATTCCTGGCCGTCCACCTCTGCGGTGATCCGGGCCGCCGCCGCGGTGTACTCGTTCGTCAGGGCCTGCTCCTGGGATTCCAGGGCCTTCTCCTCGGCGCTCATGGCCTCATAGTCCAGGTAATACGCCTGGTCCTCCTCGCTCAGCTGGGGCTTGAGGAAGCCGGCGCAGGGGGACTCCAGAATGGCGCGGACCAGCAGGCACAGGGCGTCCGACACGTCCAGGTAGACGTCGTAGGTGTGCTCCAGCTCGGCGGCGGCGGTGTCGTCCGTGGCGTTCTGGTAGGTCCGGATGTCGATCAGGCGGTACATGGTGACCAGGTAGAGCACCCGGTCCGTCAGCGCGTCAAAGCGCTCCTCCACGGTCTTGGCGTTGGAGCCGCTGGACAGCAGGGCGCGGATAGCCTCCATCTCCTCCAGGAAGGGCGCCGCCTCCAGGTGCTCGTAGGTCATGTCGGCGTAGTTCACATCGGCGTGGGGCTGGTCGGTGAAGAAGTCGGTCTCCCGCGCCTCCGCCGCCAGGCCCACGGGGCACATGGCCAGCAGCAGGGATAGAACCAGCAGCAGGGTCAGCAGTTTTTTTCGCATAGCCGTTCTTTCAATCCTTTCTTGACCTTTTCGTCAGTTTTTGGGGATGCTGCCCCAATTATACGGCCGGGGCCCGGAATTTTCAAGGGGCGGGGCGGATTTTGCGGGATTTTGTGGAAAGAGGTTGAAAGGCCGGACCTCTGTCTGGTATAATCGGGCCGTATGGAAAGTGAATGAACAGGAGGAATTGTCCTATGCTGCGCATTTGGATGGGCCGGGCCAACACCGGCAAATCCGGCAGGGTGCTGGAAGCGATCAGAGGGGGGGGCGGCGGAGCGCTGCTGCTGGTGCCGGAGCACGCCTCCCACGCGGCGGAGCTGGATCTGTGCCGGGCCTTCGGCCCCGCCGCCGGGCGGTACGCCGAGGTGCTCAGCCTGCGCCTGCTGGCCCGCCGGGTGCTGGCGCTGACGGGGGGGCTGGCCGACGGGACCCTGGACGCGGGGGGAAAGCTGCTGCTCATGCAGCTGGCCCTGCAGGAGGTGGTCTCCCAGCTGACCGTCTACGCCCGGCCCAGCCGGAAGGCGCCCTTTCTCCAGGAGCTCACCGGGCTGTGCGACGAGCTGATCGCCTGCCGGGTGCTGCCGGAGGATCTGGGGGAGGCGGTGCCCGCCCTGGAGGGCATGAGCGGGGAGAAGGTGCGGGACGTGTCCCTCATCTACGCCGCCTACCTCTCCCGCCTGCGGGGCGGGGAGGCGGACCGGCGGGATCTGACGGAGAAGCTCATCGAGCGCCTGGCGGAGTCGGGGTACGCCGGGGGCCGGGACGTGTACCTGGACGGCTTCACCTACTTCACCGCCCAGGAGCTCAAGCTCATCGAGATTCTGCTCAAAGAAGCCCGGTCCGTCACCGTGACCCTGCTGGGGGACTGCGGCGGCCTGGAGATGTTCACCCAGTCCGTTCGGGCCAAGGAGCGCCTGGAGCGGCTGGCGGCGGCCTGCGGCGCGGCGTGCGAGACGGTGATTCTGCCCCCGCGGGAGCCGGCAAACAGCCTGGACCACCTGACCGGGCACTTTTTCGGCCCCATCCGGCCCTGGCCGGGGGAGGACCGCCGGGTGACGCTGTGCCGGGCGGAGAGCATGTTCACCGAGACGGAGTACGTGGCGGCGAAGATTCTGGAGCTGGTGCGCACGGAGCGCTGCCGCTTCCGGGACATCGCCGTGGCCGCCCGGAACCTGGACGAGTACGCCGCCACCATTGAGAACGTCTTCGAGCGCTACGGCGTGCCCGTCTACCTCAGCCGCCGCAGCGACGTGCTGGAGAAGCCGGTGCTCAGCCTGCTGGCCGGCGCCCTGGACGCGGTGGCGGGGGGGTACGAGTACGAGGACATGTTCCGCTGGCTGAAGACGGGGCTGGCGGGGCTGAGCGACGAGGAGTGCGACCTCCTGGAGAACTACGCCATCGCCTGGGACATCCACGGGAGCATGTGGATCCGGGACGAGGACTGGACCGGCAACCCGGACGGCTGGCAGGAGGCCTTCACCCCCGGCCAGACCGAGAGGCTGGTCCGGCTCAACGCTCTGCGCCGCCGGGTGGCCGGCCCTCTGGGCCGCCTGGCCCGTGGACTTAGGGAGCATCCCGGCGCCAGAGGGAAGCTGGAGGTGCTGTGGGCGTTTCTGGAGGAGCTGGGGCTGGCCCGGCAGCTCTCGGAGCGCACGGAGCGCCTGGAGGCGCTGGGGGAGCTCCAGCGGGCCAGGGAGTACAGCCAGCTCTGGGAGCTTCTGTGCGGCGTCATGGACCAGTTTGCCGGCATTCTGGAGGACGCGCCCCTGGATACGGAGGAGTTCACCCGGCTTTTGAAGCTGGTGCTCACCCAGTACGACGTGGGGACCATCCCCGTGTCCCTGGATCAGGTCCAGGCCACCCAGATCACCCGCAATGACCGCCACCGGGTGAAGGTGCTCTTCCTCATGGGGGCCAACGACCACGTGCTCCCGGCGGTGCAGGCCGGCACGGGCCTGCTCACCCGGGAGGACCGGGAGCGGCTGCGGGAGACGGGGATCGACCTGGCCCCCAGCGGCATGGAGCTGTTCCACATCGAGCTGCAGAACCTCTACGCCGCCCTGGCCCAGCCCACGGACCGGCTGTGGGTGACCTGGCCGGCGTCGGACCTGGCCGGCGCGCCGCTGCGGCCCTCCTTTGTGGTGGGGCGGGTGCGCGCCCTGCTGCCTGGGACGCCGGAGGAGACGGACCGGGGGGCGCTGCCCAGCCGCCTCTCCGCCCCCGTTCCCGCCCTGGAGCTGGCGGGCGGGGAGCGGGGGGAGGAGCTGCGGCGGTTTTTCCAAGAGAGCGGCCGCTGGTCCGAGGCCCTGGAGGCCATGGACCGGGCCGCCCGGATGCAGCGTGGCCGCCTCTCCCCGCCGGCGGTGGAGACCCTCTACGGCCGCAGCTACCGCATGAGCGCCAGCCGCATCGACAAGGTCAGCTCCTGCCACTTTGCCTACTTCATGCAGTACGGCCTGCGGGCCAGGGAGCGCACGCCGGCGGGCTTCGACGCGGCCCAGGTGGGCACCTTCCTCCACTACGTCCTCGAGCACGTCACCCGCGCCGCCGTGGACCGGGGGGGCTTCGCCCAGGTGGGCCGGGAGGAGCTGGAGGAGCTGACGGACCAGGCGGTGCGCCAGTATATGGACGCCTCACTGCCCTCCTTCGACAAGCGGGACGCCCGCTTCCGCTACCTCTTCCGCCGCCTGCGCAGGACGGTGGGGGTCATTGTGGAGAACGTGGCCGAGGAGCTGGCGGCGTCGGACTTTGTGCCTGTGGCCTTTGAGCTGGGCTTCGGGGACGGCGGGGACCTGCCCGCCATCTCCGTGCAGACCGCCGGGGCCTCCCTGACGGTGACGGGGAAGGTGGACCGGGTGGACGGCTGGCTCAAGGACGGGCGGCTGTATCTGCGGGTGGTGGACTACAAGTCGGGGAAGAAGGCCTTCGACCTGGGGGACGTGCGCCACGGCCTGAATATCCAGATGCTCCTCTACCTCTTCACCCTGGAGCGGGAGGGCGGGGCCCTCTTCGGCCGCGAGATTGTCCCGGCGGGGGTGCTGTACCTGCCCGCCCGGGACGTGCTGGTCAGCCAGCCCAGGGGGATCGACGAAGCCCGCCTGCGCGCCGCCCTGGACCGGGAGCTGCGCCGCAGCGGCATGGTCCTGGGGGAGCCGGAGGTCCTGCGTGCCATGGAGCACAGCGCCCTGGAGTCCCCCCGCTTCCTGCCCCTCACCCTGGGCCGGGACGGGTCCATCGCCAAGGGCGTGGCCACGGCGGCGGAGCTGGGGAAGCTGAGCCGCTACGTGGACCGGCTGCTGGAGAAGATCGCCTGTGAGCTGCGCGACGGCAACATCGACGCGGACCCCTGCGGGCGCAGCGAGGAGGACAGCGCCTGCACCTACTGTGAATTCGCCTCCGCCTGCCACTTCATGGACGGGGAGGGCGGTGACCGCATGGAGCTGATCCGCCCCGTGACCCCGGCGGAGTTCTGGAGCCAGATCGACACAACCATAGAGGAGGAGCGGATATGAGCGTGATGCTGACCGACAGCCAGAGGGCAGTGGTGGAGGACCAGGGGGGGAGCCTGCTGGTCTCCGCCGCCGCCGGCAGCGGCAAGACCCGCGTGCTGGTGGACCGCCTGTTCCGCCGCGTGCTGGGGGAGGAGCAGGCCAATATGGACGACTTCCTCATCATCACCTATACCCGCGCGGCGGCGGCGGAGCTGCGCGAGCGCATCGCCCAGGAGCTGGCCGGGCGCATGTCGGACCGGCCCGGTGACCGCCACCTCCAGCGCCAGCTGCTGCTGGTCTACCAGGCGGACATCAAGACCATCGACGCCTTCTGCACCGCCCTGCTGCGGGAGAACGTCCACCTGCTGGACTTCCAAGGGGAGCGGGGGCTGACGGCGGACTTCCGTGTGCTGGACGAGGGGGAGGCCGCCCTGCTGCGCCGCCGTGTGCTGGGCCGCGTGCTGGAGGCCTTTTACGCCGGTATGGGCCCCGGCGCGGCGCAGCTGGCGGACGCCTTCGGCTTCGGCCGGGACGACAGGGGGCTGGAGGAGCTGGTGCTGGATCTCCACGGGAAGGTCCAGAGCCACGCCTACCCTCTCCGCTGGCTGGAGGAGCAGGCGGCGCTCTGGCGGAGCCTCCCGGCGGACGGGGGGCGCACGGTCTACGGCGCCGAGCTGCTGGCGGGCCTGGGGCGGAAGGCCCGCCACTGGGCCGCCCTGCTGGAGGACGGCGTCAGCCAGATGGCGGACGACGGCCCCCTCTGGCGGGCCTACAGCCCCGGCTTCACCGGTGCGGCCCGGCAGCTGGCGATCCTCGCGGAGCGGACGGAGGAGGGCTGGGACGAGGCGGCGGCCGCCGCCGTGAGCTGGCCCCGGCTGAGCGCCGCCAGGGGGTGCGAGTTCCCGGAGCTGAAGCAGAAGATGAAAAACCTCTGGGACCGGTGCAGAGCGGAGATGAACGCCGCCCAGGCGGTGCTGGCCGTATCCGGGGCGGAGGCGGGGGAGGATCTGCGCCGCTCCGCCCCGGCCATGGAGGCCCTGCTGACGCTGTGCGCGGACTTCTCGGCGGCCTACCAGCGGGAGAAGCTGCGCCGCAACGCCACCGACTTTTCCGATCAGGAGCACTACGCGGTGCGCCTGCTGCTGGGGGAGGACGGGCGGCCCACGGACCTGGCGGCGGAGGTGGGGAGGCGCTACCTGGAGGTGATGGTGGACGAGTACCAGGACACCAACCAGGTGCAGAACTGCATCTTCTCCGCCGTCTCCCGCCAAGGGCGCGCCCTGTTCACCGTGGGGGACGTGAAGCAGTCCATCTACCGCTTCCGCCTGGCGGACCCCACCATCTTCCTGGAGAAGTACCAGCGCTACCCGGACCGGCGGCAGGAGGAGGGGGGGCCCCGGCGGATTCTGCTCAGCCAGAACTTCCGCTCCCGCCGGCCGGTGATCGACGCGGTGAATTTTGTCTTCCAGGCCATTATGAGCCGGGAGATGGGGGAGATCGACTACGGCCAGGCGGAGCGCCTCCACTTCGGGGCGGACTTTCTGCCGGAGCGGGCGGACTGCCAGACGGAGTTCCACCTGCTGGAGGTGCCCGTGAACCGGGACAGGGAGGCCCCGCCGGTGAACCGCCCTCTGGCGGAGGCGCGCTTCGCGGCGGAGCGGATCGACAGGCTGCTGCGGGAGGGGTACCCGGTGACGGACGCGGACACGGGGGCGCTGCGGCCCTGCCGGCCGGAGGACGTGGTCATCCTCATGCGCTCCCCCGGCCCCCGGCTGCGCTGCTGCACCCTGGCGCTGGCGGAGCGGGGCATCCCCTGCGGGGTCCAGGAGGACGAGGACTTCTTCTCCACCATGGAGGTTGCGGTGGTCTGCGCCCTGCTGCAGATCCTGGACAATCCCCGGCAGGACGTGCCTCTCATCGCCGTGCTGCGCTCGCCCCTGTTCGGCTTCACCCCCGACCAGCTGGCGGCCGTCCGGGGGGAGCACCCAACGGGGGACTTCTACGAGGCCCTGGCCGCCAGCGGGGATGAGGTCTGCCGCCGGTTTCTGGCGCAGATCGGGGACCTGCGCAGCCTTGCCAGGGACATGAGCATCCACCGGCTCATCTGGCGGCTCTACAACCAGCTGCACGTGCTGGGGGTCTTTGGGGCCATGAGCGGCGGGGAGCGGCGGCGGGAGAACCTCATCGCCCTCTACGAGCACGCCAGGGCCTTCGAGGGGGCGGGGTACAAGGGTCTGTTCGCCTTTGTCAGCCACCTCCGCCTCCTGCTGGAGAACGGGGAGCAGCCGGCGGCGGCCTCCGGGGCCGCCGCGGGAGGCGTGCAGGTGATGAGCATCCACCGCTCCAAGGGCCTGGAGTTTCCCATTGTGGTGCTGATGGACCTGAACAAGAGCTTCAACAAGACCGACCTGCAGACCCCGGTGCTGGTCCACCCCAAGCTGGGCCTGGGGCCCCTGTATATCGACCTGGACCGCCGCCTGCGCTACCCCACCATCGCCCGTGAGGCGGTGGCGGGCCGCCTGAGCCGGGAGATGCGCGCCGAGGAGATGCGGGTGCTGTATGTGGGCATGACCAGGGCCCGGGAGAAGCTGATCATGACCGCGTCCCTCCCCGGGGCGGCCCGGAAGCTGGCGGAGCTGGCCGCCCTGTCGGCCCTGCGGGTGCCGCCGGAGACGGTGGACGGGGCCAAGTCCATGGCGGAGTGGATTCTGCTGCCCCTGCTGCAGCGGCGGGAGGCCGCCCCCCTGCGGGAGATCGCGGAGCTGGAGGACGGGACCTTTGCCCCCGCCGGGGACGAGAGCTGGGTGGTGGCCTTCCACGACGGCGTCCCCTACGGGGAGCCGCCGGCGGCGGGGGAGGCGGCGGTCCGGGCCGCCGGCGGAGAGACCCTGCCGGTGGACCGGGCGGCTCTGGAGTTCGTCTATCCCCACCAGGCGGCCTGCTCCGCCCCCACCAAGCTCACCGCCACCCAGCTCAAGGGCCGGGAGAAGGACCGGGAGATCGCCGAGGACACCCTCCAGCCCTACGCCCGCCCGGTCTTCGCCGCCCCCCGCTTTCTGGCGGGGAAGCGGCCTGTGGACGGCGCGGAGCGGGGCACGGCGGTGCACCTGGTGATGCAGTACGTGGATCTGAGCGGAAAGACCGATCCGGGGGAGACGGTGGCGGATCTGGTGCGGCGGCGGCTTCTGACGGAGGAGCAGGCGGCGGCGGTGGATCTGGCCGCCGTGGGGCGGTTTCTGGCCTCGCCTCTGGCCCGCGAGCTGCGGGAGGCGGAGCGCGTGGAGCGGGAGTACCGCTTCAGCCTCCTGGTGCCGGCGGCGGCCTACTGCCCGGAGCTGGACGGGACGGACGAGGTTCTGCTCCAGGGGGTGGTGGACCTGTACGCGGTGAAGGACGGGGCGGTGACGGTGGTGGACTTCAAGACGGACCGGGTGACGGAGGCGTCCCTGCCGGAGAAGCTGGACTACTACCGCCCCCAGCTGGCGGCCTACAGCGGCGCGCTGGAGAGGATGCTGGAGCTGCCGGTGACGCGGCGGATCCTGTACTTTTTCCACACCGGCCAGGCGGTGGAGGTTGGATAAGAGCTGTTGCGGTTTTTCCATAGATATGCTATTCTGTATACATCTTAATGAAAGGATGGTACAAACCATGAAAAAGATCGCTGTGCGCTGCAGGAGGGCCTGCGCCTGATAAACTGCCCTCCGAATACATTTGGAGGAACAACACATTCATGCAGATCAAATACCAGAACATCCTCCTGCGGGACATGCGGGAGAGCGACATTGCCGACGACATCTACTGGCGCACCGTAGAGACCCGCTGGACCGACTGGGACGCCCCCTGGGAGCCCCTTGACCCCGCCTTCGACCCGGCGGCCTACCGCCGCGGCGCGCTGGAGCGGCTGCAAAAGCCCCTGCCGGACCACCGCCTGGAGTTCGAGGTGGACACGGCGGCGGGGACGCACATCGGCTCTGTCAATACCTACTGCCTGGACGAAAACCTGGAGTGGACACGGCCGGAGGCGAGCGAGGAGCTCCGGGCCCAGCGCTGGGCGGTGGGCATCGACATCAACGATCCCGCCTACTGGTCCGGCGGCTGGGGGACCCAGGCCCTGACCGCCTTTGTCCGCTACCACCTTGCGGCGGGCTGGACGGCGCTCTACACCCAGACCTGGTCCGGCAACGTCCGCATGGTGGGCCTGGCGGAGAAGCTGGGCTTCCGGGAGTGCCGGCGGCGGCGGGGGGCCCGGCAGGTCCGGGGCGGGACCTATGACGCGCTGACCCTCCGCCTGGACCCGGCGGCCTTCGCCGCCCACTGGGAGAGAAGCGCCCGCTGCTTTGGAGAGGAGGTATGACCATGCTGGAGCTGTACATACCTGCGGTAGAGGACCTGTGGTTCCGCCAGGCCATGGAGGCCGACCCGGCCACCATGGCCTACAACGCCGGCTGGGACGTATCCTACGACGGCTACCACCCGGACACCGGCTGCATCGACCTGCCCGAGCCCCTCTGGCCGGCGGAGCACGCCCGCCTGGTGGGCCATGAGCCGGAGCGGTTTTACGCCTTTGTCCGTGAAATAGAGACAGGAGCCTTTGTGGGGGAGTTGAATTTTCAGCGGGAGTCCCCCGGCGGCGGGTACGGCATGGGCGTGGTGATCCACGCCCCCTTCCGGGGCCGGGGATACGGCCTGCCGGCCCTGGAACTGCTGCTGCGGCGGGCGTTTGAGGACTGCGGCGTGCCGGTGCTGCGCAATTCCTTCGAGGAGGACCGCGCCGCCGCCCTGGCCGTCCACCTGCGCTCCGGCTTCCGCCCGGTAGGACGCAGTGTGTGGACACGCTTCGCCCGTCCTGTCACCCTGCTGGAGTTGGAACTAACACGGGAGGAATGGGCCAAAAACCGCCCGACATAAGAATTATTTTACACATTCTCAAACATTTCTCTTGTCATTTAGCAAATATTGGTATACAATGTAAGGAGAAGCAATTTTGCTGCGGACCGCGGTAAAGGAAGTTTGTAAATGTGTACTAGACGAAAGGCGGGTGGAATATGTTTCGCGTAGGGGACAAGGTGGCGCACCCCATGCATGGGGCCGGCGTCATCGACGGAATTGTGACGGAGACGGTTGCCGGCGGCTCGCAGGATTATTATGTGTTCCGTATGCCTGTGGGGGGCCTTGTGCTGAAGATTCCAACCGCCGCCAGCGCCGCCGTGGGGCTGCGCAGCGTGGTGGACCCCGTCAAGGCGGCGAAGCTGCTGCGGGATCTGACCATGCTGGAGGTGGAGCGCTTCACCGGCAGCTGGAACCAGCGCTATCGGGAAAATATGCAGAAGATCAAGAGCGGCGACCTGTACGAGGTGGCCCGGGTGGCCAAGGGCCTGGTCCGCCGGGACAGGGAGCGGGGCCTCTCCACCGGGGAGCGGAAGATGCTGCGCAGCGCCAAGCAGATTCTGATCTCTGAGATGGTGCTGTCCATGGAGGAGGAGTACCACGCCATTGAGACCCAGGTAAACGCGGCGATGTCGGGAGGACAGGCGGTATGATAAGGCTCTTTTCCAGGCTGTTTCACAGAGAGAAGGAGGCGCACCCCTTCTGCAGCGCCATTGTGGCCGCCGCCGGCAGCTCCCGCCGCATGGGGGAGGTCAACAAGCTCATGGCCCCCCTGCTGGACGGCGTGCCCGTGCTGGCCTGGACCCTGCGGGCCCTGAACGAGGCGGAGCTGGTGGACGAGATCGTGGTGGCCGTCCGGGAGGAGGATTTGCTGCCCACCGGCGACCTGTGCAAAATCTACGGGATCTCCAAGCCGGTGAAGATCGTCCGGGGTGGGGACACCCGGCTGGACTCCGTGCTGGCGGCCAGCCTGGAGTGCCGGGAGGACGCCGCCTTTCTGGCGGTCCACGACGGGGCGCGGCCCCTGGCGTCGCCGGCGCTCATCGACCGCACCATCGCCCTGGCCCGCCGCACCAACGCCGCCGCGCCCGCCGTGCCGGTGAAGGACACCGTCAAGCTGGTCCGGGACGGCGTGGTGGTGAGCACCCCCCCCAGGGAGGATCTGCGGGCGGTGCAGACCCCCCAGGTCTTTGAGGCCAGCCTTCTCCGGGCGGCCCTCCAGGCCGCCCGTGATGCCGGAGGGGCGGTGACCGACGACTGTGCCGCCGTGGAGCGCCTGGGCAAGGAGGTCCACCTGACGGAGGGGGACTACGAGAACATCAAGATCACCACGCCGGAGGATCTGCTGCTGGCGGCGGAGATTCTGCGGCGGAGGGAGGCGGAGGCGTGAGCGTGCCGAGAATTGGCCAGGGCTACGACGTCCACCGGCTGGTGGAGGGCCGGCCCCTGGTGCTGGGGGGCGTGACGGTCCCCTGGGAGCGGGGCCTTCTGGGCCACTCCGACGCGGATGTGCTGCTCCACGCGGTGATGGATGCCCTGCTGGGGGCGGCGGCCCTGGGGGACATCGGCGGGCTCTTTCCGGACAGCGACCCCCGCTATGCCGGGGCGGACAGCCGGGATCTGCTGCGCGCGGTGGCGGCCCTGCTGGGGGCGCACGGCTATACGGTGGGCAACGTGGACGCCACCGTGGTGGCCCAGCGGCCCAGGCTTGCCCCCTACATCCCCCGGATGCGGGAGAACATCGCCGCCGATCTGGGCCTGTCACCGGACGCGGTGAGCGTGAAAGCCACCACCGAGGAGGGCCTGGGCTTCACCGGCTCCGGCGAGGGAATGGCCGCCCAGGCGGTAGCCCTGCTGCTGAAGGAGGCGTAGGGGATGGAGGAGCGCCGGCCCGTCTGGGGCGACGTCACGGGAGGGGGGTTGTGCCTGTGCGCCCTGGCAAACTTTTTCGCCCTGAAGGCCGTGGGCTATTTCAGCTGGTATTTTCCCATCTTCGGCACGCTGGTCCCCCTGCTGGCCTTCCCCCTGCTGTGGGGGAGCTCCATGCTCCTGTCCGCCGCCTCCCTGGGCGTGTACGTCAGCTGCATCCGCAGCCAGCGGCTGCGCTGGCCCCTCCTGGGCGCGGCGGCCATCGTCCTGGACACGGCCCTGCTGGCCCTGTACCTCAACCTGCTGCTGGCCGCTGTCTGGCACACGGAGTGGGGCGCGGCGCTGTGGAGCGGGGTCTTTGACTGGGTCTACGCGCTGCCCGAAGACCTGCCCCGCTGGGCCTGAATCCGTCATAGCCGAGAGCTTTCCCGCTAGCGGGAGGGCTCTTTTTTGCGCCCCCGCCTATCTGCCGCCCCGCGAAAAAATTTCCCGCCGGATGCACAAAGCCGTGCAACATCTCCCCCATGTCGCCCTACATTTGTAGGGAGCACCACCACCGCGGTAACCAAGTCCGAAAGTAAGTGCGACCAGGCCAGGTACCGGGCCGCGTGCGGCGGGGTCAAGAAGACCGCACAGAGCGCACCTTGACAACTGTATATCCCGCCCCCATGCCCTCCCGCACCTTTTCCGCCCCCCGACATACAATGCAGAGGGAGGCGGTGGCATTGCCATACTATCTGTTGTTAAGCCGCTCCATCACCCACGCCCAGCGTATGAGCCGCGTCCTGGAGTCTGCGGGCATCACCGCCCGCTTCTTCCGGCCCCCCATGGGCCTGACGGACAGGGGGTGCAGCTACGCGGTGCGGGTCGGGGACCGGTACCTGCCGGCTGCCCTGGACTGCCTGCGGGCGGAGAACCTGCTGCCCATGCGCGTATTCCTGGCGGGAAGCGATGGGGCGTTCAGCGAAGTCTTTATATAACAGGGGGGAGCCGCCCCGCGCAGCGCGGGCGGCTCCTCTCTTCATGTTAGGAGGAACGCCATGATCTACTTTGACAGCGCGGCCACAACCCTGCAGAAGCCGGACACGGTGCCGGCGGCGGTGGCCGCTGCCATCCACTCCATGACCACGCCCGGCCGGGGGGACCACCCCGCCGCCCGCCAGGCGGCGGAGATGATGCTGCGCTGCCGGACGGAGGCGGCGGAGCTGTTCGGCGTATCCCAGCCGGACAACGTCATTCTCACCGGCAACGCCACCCACGGCCTGAACCTGGCGGTGAAGAGCCTGGTGTCCCCCGGGGACACGGTAGTGATCTCCGGCTACGAGCACAACGCCGTCACCCGGCCCCTCCACGCCATTGGGGACGTGTCGGTGCGCATCGTCAACGGCCGGCTGTTCGACCCCGCCCAGATGGCGGAGGGCTTCCGCCGGGCGGTGGACGGGAACGTGAAGGCGGTGATCTGCACCCACATGTCCAACGTCTTCGGCTACCTCCTGCCCATGGACGAGATCGCAGCTGTCTGCCGGGAGCGGGGGGTGCCCCTGGTGGTGGACGCGTCCCAGTCCGCCGGCATACATCCGGTAAATCTGACCCGGTGGGGGGCGGCCTATGTGGCCATGCCGGGCCACAAGGGGCTCTACGGCCCCCAGGGCACGGGCCTTCTGCTGTGCGGCGAGGGCAGCACCCCCCGCACCCTGCTGGAGGGCGGCACCGGCAGTCTCTCCCGCCGCCAGGATATGCCGGACTTCCTTCCCGACCGCCTGGAGGCCGGCACCCAGAATGTCCACGGCGCGGCGGGGCTGCTGGAGGGTCTGCGCTTTGTGCGGAGCCTGGGGCTGGAGAACATCGCCCGGCAGGAATCCGGCGTGCTCTCCCGGCTGGCCGAGGGCCTGCGCCGGAAGGGGGGCTACCGGGTCTTCGACGGAGGGAGCTCCGTGCTCAGTGTGGTGCCCCTGTCCACGGACCCCGAGACGCTGGCGGACCGTCTGGCGGAGCAGGGGGTGGCGGTGCGGGCGGGACTCCACTGCGCGCCCCTGGCTCACCTCACCGCCGGCACCTCGGAGACGGGGACCCTGCGCTTCTCCGCCTCGGTGTTCAACACCCCCCGGGAGGCGGACGCGGTGCTGGAGCTGCTGTGAAAAGAGCGGGACGGAGGGCGGCGTACCCTCTGTCCCGCTTTTTTTACACGCGGAGATGTGCAGCGGGATTCAAATGGACAGGGGAGAGCGCCGCCGCGGGCTGCGGCTTTTACCGCCCTGCCGCGCAAAAAATCCCGCAATACGACAAATATTCCTGTTTTTTTCCCTCGCAGAGCACAAAATCCCCTGCCCATCCGTCATCCTCCGCCTATGAAGGCAGGTTCTGAATTTTTTGTAAATATTTTACACGAAATGTTCCAGGAAGCCGGTTTAATTGCCGGTTTTCCATTCGCTTTCTTGCGAAAAGTAAATTTCGACAGCATATTCCTCTTCCGGGGGCAAAAATATGGAATAGTATTTGTTGCTTTTTTCCCTCACTTCGATTAAAATAGAGGGTACTTGCGGGATACTTTTTCATTGGAGGGACGCCATGGAAGTGATGGAAGTGTTCACGAATATCATCCAGCGGCTGAGCAACTTTGCCTTCACGCTGCAGCTGTGGGACGTGCTGGATATTCTGGTGATCGCATATCTGGTGTACCGCCTGCTGCTGCTGGTGCGGAAGACCAACACCTCCCGGCTCATCAAGGGCGTGCTGGTGGTGATTGCCGCGCTGTGGCTGTCCTCCGGCCGGCTGCGGGCGCTGAACTTCATTCTGGCCCACATTGTGGAGTGGGGCGCCGTGGCCCTCATCGTTCTCTTCCAGCCGGAGATCCGCCGGGTGCTGGAGCAGGTGGGCAGCAGCCAGCTGCCCTTCCTCCAGTGGTTCTCCAAGCCCCAGGTGGACCGGCAGACCATTGAGGAGGCCATCAGTCAGACCGTCGCCGCCTGCGGCGACATGAGCAAATCCCGCACCGGCGCGCTGATCGTCTTTGAGCGCCACAACCAGATGGACGAAATTCTCCGCAGCGGCACCAAGCTGGATGCCGAGGTGTCCTCGGAGCTGCTGAAAAACATCTTCTTCGTCAAGGCCCCCATGCACGACGGGGCCGCCATCGTCCGGGAGGGCCGGGTGCTGGGCGCGGGCTGCATGCTCCCCCTCAGCCGCAACGTGAACCTCAGCCGGGACCTGGGCATGCGCCACCGGGCGGGCATCGGCATGAGCGAGAACTCCGACGCCGTGGTGGTGCTGGTCAGCGAGGAGACCGGCTCCATCTCCGTGGCCGTGGGCGGCATGCTCAAGCGTCACCTGATGACGGAGACCTTGGAGCAGCTTCTGCGCAACGAGCTGCTGCCCCAGCCGGAGGAGGACGGGGAGACGGAGAAGAAAAAGGGCCTGAAGGGCCTGCTGGCCAGGGAGAGGAAGGGTGGTGACAAGGATGAATGAGAAGCTCAACAAAATCCTGTACATTGTGCTCTCCCTGCTGCTGGCGATCTTCTTCTGGCTGTATGTGGACACCGAACAGGGGCACACCATCACCAAGGAATTCCGCTCCGTGCCCATCGAGTTCATCGGCGCGGAGGACGTTCTGCCCAGCCGGAACCTGATGCTCACCGACGGGGAGGACACCACTCTGGATCTGACCATCCGGGGCCCCCGAGACGTGGTTTACAACCTGCGGCGCAGCGACGTGCGGGTGCAAGTCAACGTGACCGGCATCACCGCCGTGGGCCCCCATCCTCTCCAGTACACCTACTCCTTCTCCGACAACATCGACAGCAGCCGCGTCACCGTAGAGTGCTCCCGCTCCACCGTCACCGTCCAGGTGTCCACCCTCTACTCCCAGGAGGTGCCCGTCACGGTCAGCGTGACGGGGGAGGTGGCCGAGGGCTACACCTACATGGCGGACCGTCTGCTGTATGAGCCCTCCTCCATCACCCTCAGCGGCCGGGAGGAGGACGTGGACCGGGTGGAGTCCGCCCGGATTGTGGTGGATCTGACCGACGCCACCGGCACGGTGCAGCAGGAGTTCAGCTGCGAGCTGCTGGATGGGCAGGGGAACGTGGTGGAAAACGACAACATCCGCGTCTCGGACAAGCGCATCGAGGTGACGGCCCCGGTCTACCTCATCAAGGAGGTACCCCTGACCGTCAAATTCAAAGAGTCCCCCGGCTCCGCGCTGGACGATGTCCGCTGGGAGCTGGAGCATCAGAGCATCACCCTGGCGGGGGAGCCCGCCAGCCTGGAGAACGTGGAGGAGCTGGTGCTGGGCGAGGTGGATCTGAGCACCTATCTGGAGAATAAGGAGATTCCCATGGAGATCCGCCTGCCCTCCGGCTGCGTCAACCTCAGCGGCATCACCGGCACGACGCTGTATCTCCGCTTCCGGAACCTGGAGATCCGCAACTTTACCGTCACCAATATCTCCGCCGTGGGCCTGAGCGTAGGCCAGCGGTTTGACCCCATCACCACGTCCGTGGACGTGATGGTCCGAGGCCCCGCCGACCAGGTGGACCTGGTGACCGAGGAGGACATCCGCATCGTGGTGGACCTGACGGAGTACACCTCCGACGGCACCGTCAGCGGCCTGCCCGGCATCGTGCTGGTGGACGGCTACGACAACGTGGGGGCCGTGGGTGCGTCCTACAACATCTCCGGGAAGATTTCCTCATCCCAATAGGGGGGACGGCCATGACACAGATTGGGACAGTCACCGCCCTGCCCGGCGGCGACGGACAGGTGGAGCTGACGGTCAGGCGGCAGAGCGCCTGCGGCCACGACTGCGCCGGCTGCGGCGGCTGCGCCGGGCAGGAGCTGGTGATCCGCGCCGGGACGGACATCCCCCTGGCCCTGGGGGACCGGGTGGAGGTATACAGCGGCGGCGGGGTGCTGGGCATCGCGGCGCTGGTGTACCTGGGGCCTGTGGCCCTGTTTCTGCTGGGGTATCTGCTGTCCGCCGGGGCGGCGGAGGCGGCGCGGTATCTGTGGGGCGGGGCCGGCTTCGCCCTGGGCCTGGCCGGCGCGGCGGTCTGCGACCGCCGGCTCAGGAAGCGGCGCGCCGTCACCTACCGGGTGACCAGAAAGCTGTAGGCGGCGGATGTTCGGCTATGTGAGACCTGCCGCCGGCCGCCTGGACGAGGCGGACAAGCGCCGCTTCGGCGCAGCCTACTGCGGCCTGTGCCGGACCCTGGGGGACCGGTACGGCCTGGCCGCCCGGTTTATCCTCAACTACGACTTTACATTTTTGGCCATCCTCCTGTGGCCGGAGGGCGGGGAGGAGGAGGCCCGCCGCCGCCCCTGCATCGCCCACCCGGTCCGGGGCCGGGCCTCCTTCCCCGGAAACGACGCCCTGTCCCTGGCGGCGGACCAGAGCGTGATCCTGGCCTGGTGGCAGATACAGGACGCCCTGGCGGACCCCGGCGGGGGTAAGGGGAAATACCGGGCCGCCGCCGCGGCTTTGGGGAGCGCCTACCGGCGGGCCAGGGAACTGCGTCCGTCCTTTGACCGGGCCGCCAGGACTCACCTGGAGCGGCTGCGGGCGCTGGAGCGGGCGGGCTGCCCCTCCCTGGACGAGCCCGCCGACGCCTTCGCCCGGCTGCTGGCCGGCGCGGCGGAGGAGGTGGGCGACCCGGTGAAGCGCCGGGTGCTGGAGCAGCTGCTCTACCACTTGGGCCGCTGGGTCTACCTGGTGGACGCGGCGGACGATCTGGCGGAGGACTTCGCCGCCGGGAGCTACAACCCGCTGCTCTGCCGCTTCGCCCTGGAGAGCGGGGTGCTGACGGAGGAGGCGCGGGAGGCGCTGTCAGTGAGCCTGGACCACTCCATCCGGCTGATGGGCGCGGCCTTTGAGCTGTGGGATTTCGGCCGTTGGAGCCCCATCCTCCGGGCCACCATTTACGAGGGGCTCTTCCGCGTGGGAGCCGCCGTGTTGGAGGGAACATTTCAAGCGGACGATGCGGCCTTCCGCATCGCCGGCAGGAACAAGGAGCATCTATGACCGATCCCTATGAAGTCTTGCAGATTCCCGGCACCGCCACCGACGAGGAAGTCAAAAAGGCGTACCGCGAGCTGGCCCGGAAGTACCACCCGGACAACTACCACGACAATCCTCTGGCCGATCTGGCCCAGGAGAAGATGAAGGAGATCAACGCCGCCTACGACGCCATCCAGAAGGAGCGCAGCGGCCGCGGCGCCGGCGGCGCACAGCAGAGCTACGGCGGCTACCAGTACCAGCAGCGCCAGGCGTCCTCCGGGAGCCCGGCCTTTCAGCGGGTGCGCATGGCCATCAACCGCAACGACCTGGGCATGGCGGAGCAGCTGCTCCGGCAGATGGACGACCACAACGGGGAGTGGAACTTCCTCATGGGGATCATCTGCTACCGCCGGGGCTGGGTGGACGAGGCCCGGCGCTACTATCAGACCGCCTGTCAGATGGACCCCGGCAACCTGGAGTACCGGCAGACCCTCAACTACGTGGAGAACAACCGGGAGGGCTACCGCCCGGAGGGGTACGACGTCTACTCCACCGGCTGCGGCGGGGACAACCTGTGCGGACGGCTGGCCTGCTTCTATTTGATGTGCAATCTGTGCAGCTTCGGCGGCATGCGGTTTTTCTGCTGCTGAGCGCGGCGCGCCTCCCCAGGCGGGGGAGGGGCGATGTTACTATGGAGGGAGACGATTCATTTGGTTAAGAGCATGACCGGTTACGGCCGCGCCAGGGAGACCCGCAACGGCCGGGACATCACCGTGGAGGTCCGCAGCGTCAACAACCGCTACCTGGACGTCAGCGTCAAGATGCCCCGGAATTTCATCTTCGCGGAGGACGCCGTCAAGGCCATGGTGCAGCGCTATACCAGCCGGGGGAAGGTGGACGTGTTCGTCACCGTCAACACCCTGGGGGCGGAGGAGACGGTGGTGGCGGTGAATGAGCCGCTGGCGAAGAGCTATATCGACGCCCTGCGCCACCTCCGCCAGCTGGGCGGGGACCTGATGGAGCGGGGCGTGTCTCCCGCCGAGCTGGCCCGCCTGCCGGATCTTCTGACCCTGACCAAGGGGGAGGAGGACCTGGAGACGGTGTCCGCCGATTTGTGCGCCGTTTTGGAGGAGGCCCTGGCCGCATATACTGCCATGCGGGAGACCGAGGGGCGGCGGCTGGCGGAGGACATCGGCCGCCGGCTGGACGCCATTGAGGCCCTGACCCAGCTGGTGGAGGCGCGCTCCCCCCAGACGGTGGCGGAGTACCGGGAGAAGCTGCTGGCCCGGATGAACGAGGTGCTGCAGAGCGCCTCCATCGACGAGAGCCGCATCCTCACCGAGGCGGCTATCTTCGCCGACAAGGTGGCGGTGGACGAGGAGACCGTGCGCCTGCGCAGCCACTTGGGACAGCTGCGTGACATGCTGCACAGCGGCGCGCCCGTGGGCAGGAAGCTGGACTTCCTCATCCAAGAGCTCAACCGGGAGTCCAACACGATCGGCTCCAAGTGCAGCGACCTGCAGATTGCCCGGGACGTGGTGGACCTGAAGGCGGAGATCGAGAAGATCCGCGAGCAGGTCCAGAACATCGAGTAGGCCATGGAGCTGGTGAACATCGGGTTTGGCGGCATGATCGCCGCCGGGCGGCTCATCGCCGTGGTGGCCCCGGATTCCGCCCCCGTCAAGCGGCTGGTCAGCGAGGCGCGGGAGCGCAGCATGCTCATTGACGCCACCTTCGGACGGAAGACGGCGGCGGTGCTGATTATGGACAGCGACCACGTGGTGCTGTCGGGGCTTCCCATGGAGAAGCTGGCGCCCCGGTTCGGCGTGGATCCCATTGTGCTGGAGGGTGAGGAGACATGAGGCGAGGAAAGACCTTTATTATCTGCGGCCCCTCCGGGGTGGGGAAGGGCACCGTGGTGGCCCGGCTGCTGGCCAGCGACCCCACGCTGTACTTCTCCGTATCCGCCACCACCCGCCCGCCCAGAGCGGGGGAGGAGGACGGGGTCCACTACCACTTCCTGTCCATGGAGCAGTTTGAGCGGTGGATCGAGGAGGACCAGTTCCTGGAGCACGCCCAGTTTGTGGGTAACCGCTACGGCACCCCCCGGATCTATGTGGACCGCGCCATGGAGCAGGGGCGGGATGCGCTGCTGGATATTGAGATCCAGGGGGCGGAGCAGATTCACCGCAAGCGCCCCGAGGCGGTGCGCATCTACGTGGCTCCCCCCAGCTGGGCGGAGCTGGAGCGGCGGCTCATCGGGCGGGGCACCGAGGACATGGAGAAGGTGCGCTCAAGGCTCGCCAGGGGCAAGGAGGAGTTCGCCGCCGCCAAGGATTTTGACTACTTCGTCATCAACGACACGGTGGACCGGGCCGTGGATGAGATTCGCGCCATTATGACCGCCGAGCACTGCCGTCCGGACGAGCGGATCGCCCTGATCGACCAGTGAGGCGGCTCCCCTTTAAGGGCGGGGGATCAAATTGCCCTGTGAGCGGGGAAACCTGTTTCCCGGAAAATAATGCGTACCAATCAAATTTATCAATAAAGGAATGATCTCACTATGATGCTCTATCCCGCGATGAACAAGCTGACAGCCAATGTTCCCAACCGCTACCTGCTGGTAAACGTGGTGGCCCGCCGGGCCCGCCAGATCGCCCAGGAGGCGGAGGACTGCGGCGAGCCCATGGACGTGAAGCCCGTGACTGTGGCCATCAACGAGGTGGCCGAGGGTCAGTACTCCGTGGCCGCTGCAGACATTGTGATCGAGGACGTCGAATAGATACCTTGGGAAAAGAATCGCGCACCCGCTGGGACATAAATCCCCAGTGGGTGCAAAGCGCGCTCTGAGAGATAAAAGGCACGGCTGCGGCGGTGCGGTGATCCGGGAGCGGCAAGTGATGAAAAGGGGAGGGCGGCGCTCTTTTGACATGCCCTCCCGCGGAAAAACACAGTACAGCCGGGGGACAGGAGGTGACGCCCATGGACCTGGTGGCGCGGGTGGCGGTGGCCGCGGCGACCTATGCGATTGACAAGCCCTACGACTATCTGGTGCCCGCCTCCCTGGCGGAGCGGGCCAGGGCCGGGGTGCGGGTGACGGCCCCCTTCGGGCGGGGCAACAAGGTCAGCGAGGGGATTATCCTGGCGCTGAGCCGGGAGAGCCGCCGGGAGGAGCTGAAGGCGGTCACAGAGGTCCTGGACGACGAGAGCGTGCTGGGGCCCGGCCAGATCAAGCTGGCCCTCTGGCTGCGGGAGCGGTACTTCTGCACCCTGTTCGATGCGGCCAAGGCCCTGCTGCCCGCCGGGCTGTGGTACCGGGTGCGGGAGATCTGCACCCTGGCCGTGGATCGGGAGACCGCCCTGGAGGCCGGCGCGAACGAGCGGGAGAGCCGGGTGCTGGAGACCTTGGCCGCCCACGGCGGCGCCGCCGAGCTGGAGACCCTGGGGCTGGCCTGCGGGGAGGGCGCCGCCGCCGTGGCCCGGGAGCTCCAGCGGAGGGGTCTGGTGACCATCGACGCCGCCGCCTCCCGGAAGATCTCCGACAAGCAGGCCCGGCGGGTGACCCTGGCGGTCTCCGCCGAGGAGGCCATGGCCGCCGTGGAGCCCAAGCGGCGCTCCGCCCCCATGCGCTACGAAGTGGTCAAGCTCCTGTGCGCCATCGGCAGCGCTCTGGCCAGCGACATCTGCTACTTCACCGGCGCTTCCCCCCAGACCCTGCGGGGGCTGGAGAAGGGGGGGCTGGTGACCTTTACCCAGGAGGAGGTCCTGCGCGTCCCCCGGCCGGAGCCGGCCGACGGCCTGCCCATCGTCCTCAGCGAGGAGCAGCAGCGGGCCTATGACGCCGTCCTGGAGAAGCTGGAGGAGGGGGAGGCGTCCTGCAGCCTCCTCTACGGCGTCACCGGCAGCGGCAAGACCTCGGTTTACATCCGTCTGCTCCAGGAGGTGGTCCGCCGGGGGCGGCAGGGGATGATCCTGGTGCCGGAGATCGCCCTGACCCCCCAGATGATGGCGCGGTTCAGCGCCTACTTCGGCCAGCGGGTGGTGATGCTCCACAGCGGGCTGCGGATGAGCGAGCGCTACGACCAGTGGAAGCGCATCCGCCGGGGGGAGGTGGACCTGGTGCTGGGCACCCGCAGCGCCGTGTTCGCGCCCCTGGACAACCTGGGCATGATCATCATGGACGAGGAGCACGAGAGCAGCTACCAGTCCGAGAACCCGCCCCGCTGCCACGCCAGGGACGTGGCCAAATTCCTCTGCGCCCAGCAGGGGGCCGTCCTGGTGCTGGGCTCCGCCACCCCGTCGGTGGAGAGCACCTTCCAGGCCCAGCGGGGACAGTACCAGAAGCTGATCCTGCGCAGCCGGTACAACCGGCATCCCCTGCCCAGGGTGGTGATCGCCGACATGCGCGGCGAGGTCCGCGCCGGAAACCCCGGTGTAATCAGCGGCCCTCTCCGCTGGGAGCTGGCGGAGAATCTGGGGCGGGGGGAGCAGAGCATCCTCTTTCTCAACCGCCGGGGCAGCAGCCGGATGCTGCTGTGCGGCGAGTGCGGCGAGGCCCCCCAGTGCCCCCGGTGCAGCGTGCCTCTGACCTTCCACAGCGCCAACGGCCGGCTGATGTGCCACTACTGCGGCCACTCCGAGCGCTCCCCCGGGCGCTGCCCGGAGTGCGGGGGGCTGATGAAGCAGGTGGGGGCCGGCACCCAGAAGGTGGAGGAGGAGCTGCGCGCCCTTTTCCCCCAGGCGGAGGTCCTGCGCATGGACGCGGACACCGTCGCGGGCAACCATGAGAAGCTGCTGGCCCGGTTTGAACAGGAGAAAATCCCCATCCTCCTGGGCACCCAGATGGTGGCCAAGGGGCTGGATTTTGAGAACGTGACCTTGGTGGGGGTCCTGGCGGCGGATTTGAGCCTGTACGTGGACAACTACCATGCCGCCGAGCGGACCTTCAGCCTGCTCACCCAGGTGGTGGGCCGGGCGGGCCGGGGCAGCAAGGACGGCCGGGCGGTGATCCAGACCTTCACCCCCGACAACGAGGTCATCACCGCCGCCGCCGCCCAGGACTACAACAGCTTTTACGCCGGGGAGATCCGGATGCGCCGGGCCCGGCGCTACCCGCCCTTCGCGGACATCTTTACCCTCACGGTCTCCGGAGGCGAGGAGGGGGCGGTGCTGCGGGCCGCCGCCGGTTTGCGGGAGGCCATGCGCGCCGGCCTGCGCTATCCCACGGCGGCCAATATGGCCGTGGAGATCGTGGGCCCGGCCCCCGCGCCGGTGGTGAAGGTGAACAACCGCTACCGCTACCGGGTGTTCTGGGTGGGGCGCAACGACCACGCCACCCGGGAGATGCTGGGCTACTATATGCGGGCCTTCCACCAGAAGAAGGAGAACCGGGGGATGAATCTGTTTATCGACTGCAACGCGGAGGACTGACGCCCTTCCCCGGCGAAGGGCGCGAAATAATGTTCGGTTTACTGCTTTTCTCCCAAGAAAAAGCAGCAGGTCCCTGGGACAGGATTATGGAGGCGGTTTATTCACGCCCGGAGGAGGATACAATAACCATGGCCATCAGAAAGATTGTGGTGCAGGGGGAGCCCCTGCTGACCAAGAAGTGCCGTCAGGTGACGGAGTTCAACCAGAGGCTCCATGTGCTGCTGGACGATATGCGGGAGACCCTGGAGGAGGCCCAGGGCGCAGGGCTGGCGGCCCCCCAGGTGGGAATCCTGCGCCGGGCGGTGATCGTGGCCGACGACGACAACGGGGTGATGGAGCTCATCAACCCTGAGATCATCTCCCAGGAGGGCGAGCAGGCCGGCCCCGAGGGCTGTCTCAGTGTTCCGGGCAAGTGGGGCATGGTCACCCGGCCCGAACGGGTGAAGATCCGGGCCCAGGACCGCTTCGGCAGCTGGTTTGAGGCCGAGGGGGAGGGGCTCACCGCGCGGTGCTTCTGCCATGAGATCGAGCACCTGGATGGGCGTCTGTATGTGGAGCACATCGACCACTTCCTTACCGAGGAGGAGCTGGAGGCGTTCTACGCTGAGCAGGAGGAGGAGTGAGCATGCGCGTTGTCTTCATGGGAACCCCGGCCTTTGCCGTGGCGGTGCTGCGGCGGCTGGTGGAGGACCGCTGGGACGTGGCCGCCGTCTACAGCCAGCCGGATAAGCCGAAAAATCGCGGGATGAAGCTGATCCCAACACCTGTAAAGGAATATGCGCTGACAGCTGGAATCCCGGTTTTTCAGCCGGAGTCCTGCCGGGACGCGGCAGTTTTGGAGCAGCTGCGGGGGCTGGAGCCGGATGTGATCGTGGTGGCGGCCTACGGGAAGCTGCTGCCCCAGGCGCTGCTGGAGATTCCGAAAAAGGCCATCATCAACGTCCACTCCTCCCTGCTGCCCCAGTACCGGGGGGCGGCGCCCATCAACTGGGCGGTGCTCAACGGGGATCGGGAGACGGGGGTGACCATTCAGTACATGGTCCGTGAGCTGGACGCCGGGGACATCCTGCTGGCCAAGTCCACCCCCATCGGCCCGGAGGAGGACGCCGGCCAGCTCTATGACCGGCTGGCGGTCCTGGGCGGGGAGGCGGCCAGCGAGGCCCTGGCCCTGCTGGAGCGGGGGGAGGCCCCCAGGACGCCCCAGGCCTACGGGCCCCAGTACCAGTACGCCGGCCTGCTCTCCAGGGAGATGTCTCCCCTGGATTGGAGCCGGCCCGCTCAGGACCTGGTCAACCAGGTGCGGGGGCTGATTCCCTGGCCCTGCGCCGCCACCGACGTGGCCGGCGTCCAGTGGAAGGTGTTCCGGGCCCACGCGGGGGAGGAGACCGGGAGAGCGCCGGGGACGATTTTGTCCGCAGACAAAAACGGCGTCGCGGTGGCCTGCGGGGACGGCCGGGCGCTGGTGATCACCGAGCTCCAGGCGCCGGGGGGGAAGCGGATGGCCGCCGCGGACTACCTGCGGGGACACCCCGTCCCACTGCCGGGCCGCTCGTAGCTGCCGCTGTTTGGAAGGAACAGGAGGGCTGTTTATGCCATTCTATTATGATACAATTTATTGGATTCTGCTGATCCCGGTGCTGCTGCTGTCCGTTTACGCCCAAATCCGGGTGAGCTCCAGCTTCAGCCGGTACAGCCGGGAGCGAAACCGCCGGGGTATCACCGGGGCCCAGGCGGCCTATGAGGTCCTGCGCTCCCACGGGGTGGGGGACGTGGCCATCCGGCCCTGCCGGGGAAAGCTCACGGACCACTACGACCCCAGGGACAACACCATCTATCTGTCCGAGCCGGTGTACAATGCCGCCACCGTGGCGGCGGTGGGGGTGGCCGCCCACGAGGCGGGGCACGCGGTGCAGTACGCCATGGGCTACGGCCCGGTGCGGGTGCGCGCCGCCATCATCCCGGTGACCCAGTTCGGCTCGAAGTTCGCCTTTGTGGCGCTGATGCTGGGAATGGTGCTGTACTCCCAGCCGCTGTTCGCCGCAGGCATCGTTCTCTTCGGTCTGACCACCCTGTTTCAGCTGGTGACCCTGCCGGTGGAGTTCGACGCCTCCGCCAGGGCTTTGGGGACCATCGACGGTACCTGCCTGCTGGACGGAGAGGAGCGGCGGGGGGCGAAGAAGGTCCTCACCGCCGCGGCCCTGACGTATGTGGCGGCGCTGCTGATGAGCCTTCTGCAGCTGCTGCGCTATGTGCTGATTTTTACCGGGCGCAACGACAGAGGGAGGCGCTGATGGGCGGCGGAAGAGAGGCCGCCCTGGAGGCGCTGACCGCCTGCCGGCGGCTGGACGCCTGGTCGGACGCCAGCCTGAAGACCGCCAGCCGGGGGCTGGACCGGCGGGAGGCCGCCCTGGCGGCCCGGCTGACCTACGGCGTGCTGCAGAACCGGGCGCTGCTGGATTTTTACCTGGACGCCTGCTGCGCCCAGCCCTTCGGCCAGCTGGAGCCCATGATCCGGGACGTGCTGCGGCTGGGGGGGTGCCAGATCCTGTATATGGACCGGGTGCCGGACAGCGCCGCCGTGGACGAGAGCGTGGAGCTGGTCAAAAAGAAGCGGCGCCAGCGGGCGGCGGGGCTGGTCAATGCGGTGCTGCGGCGGCTGAGCCGGGAGAAGGAGCGGCTGCCCGCCATCCCGGCGGAGGACCGGGCGGCGTATCTGGCCCTGCGCTGGAGCCACCCCCGGTGGCTGGTGGAGCGGCTGCTGGCGCTGCTGGGGGAGGAGGAGACGGAGGCGCTGCTGGCGCTGCACAACGGCAGCGTCCCCACCGCCATCCAGCGCAACCCCCTGCGGTGCGGCCGGGAGGAGCTGGTGGAGCGCGTAACAGTCTCCGGCGGGACGCTGGAGGCGCACCCGTGGATGCCGGACTGCTGGCTGCTGCGGGGCGGCGGGGATCTGGAGGCCATGCCCGCCTTTCAGGAGGGGCTCTTCCAGGTCCAGGACGCCGCCGCCAGGGCGGCGGTGCTGGCGGCGGGGCCCAGGCCGGGGGACCGGGTGCTGGACGTGTGCGCCGCGCCGGGGGGCAAAGCCTTCGCCGCCGCCATGGAGATGGGGGACAAGGGCGAGATCACGGCCTGCGATATCCACCGCCACAAGCTGGCCCTCATCGAGAAGGGGGCCCGGCGGCTAGGACTGCGCTGCATCCGCGCGGAGCTGGCCGACGGCCGGCAGACGAGGGAGGAGTGGCGGGAGGCCTTTGACCTGGTGCTCTGCGACGTGCCCTGCTCGGGGCTGGGCATCATCCGCAAGAAGCCGGACATCCGCTATAAGGATCCGGCTGCCCTGGCGGGACTGCCGGCGGTGCAGGGGGCCATCCTGGACAACGCCAGCCGGTATGTGCGGCCCGGCGGCGTCCTGCTGTACGCCACGTGTACGGTGCTGCCGGAGGAGAACGAGGGCGTGACGGCGGCCTTTTTGGAGAAGCGGAGGGCCTTTCAAAAGGAGCCCTTCACCCTGCCGGGGCCGGCGGGGGAGACGGAGGGCAGCCTGACCCTGTGGCCCCAGCGCCACGGGACCGACGGCTTTTACATCTGTAAAATGAGGAAGCTATGAGGGATACAATACGGTCCATGACCCTGGAGGAGCTGACGGCGGCCCTGGGGGACATGGGGGAGCCCGCCTTCCGGGGGAAGCAGGTGTTCGCCTGGCTCAGCCGGGGCGTGCGCTCCTTTGACGAGATGAGCGACCTGTCCAAGGCCCTGCGGGAGAAGCTGGCCGGGCGGTACCGGCTGGAGGGTCCCCGGGCGGTGCGCCGGCAGAGCTCCCGGGAGGACGGTACGGTCAAGTACCTCTGGGAGCTGCAGGACGGCAACTGCATCGAGACGGTGCTCATGCGCTACCGCCACGGCAACACCGTGTGCGTCTCCACCCAGGTGGGGTGCCGGATGGGCTGCGCCTTCTGCGCGTCCACTTTAGGGGGGAAGGTGCGGGATCTGACGCCGGGGGAGATATTGGAGCAGGTGATCTTCACCCAGGCCGACAGCGGCGTGCCCGTGTCCAACATCGTCCTCATGGGGATCGGGGAGCCCATGGACAACCTGGACAGCGTGCTGCGGTTTCTGGAGCTGGTGAACCACCCGCTGGGGCTGAACATCGGGATGCGGCACATCAGCCTCTCCACCTGCGGCGTCATCCCCGGCATACGGCGCTTGGCGGAGCTGGAGCTGCAGCTGACGCTGTCGGTGTCCCTCCACGCGCCGGACAGCGAGACCCGCAGCCGGATCATGCCGGTGAACCGGGCCTACGATGTGGACGAGCTGTTCGCCGCCTGTCACGACTACTTCAAGAGGACGGGCCGCCGTATCAGCTTTGAGTACGCCATGATCGACGGCGTCAACGACGCCGACTGGCAGGCGGACCTGATTGCCCAGAAGCTGCGGGGAATGCCGGGGCACGTGAACCTCATCCCCCTCAACGACGTGGCGGAGTCCCCCCTGAAGCCCAGCCGCCGGACGCGGAGGTTCCAGCAGCGGCTGGAGTCCCGGGGCGTCACCGCCACCGTGCGGCGGAGCCTGGGGGGAGACATCGACGCCAGCTGCGGCCAGCTGCGGCGCAAGGCCATGGAAAACGGAGGAGAACAAACATGATAAACATATGGGGCGTGACAGACATCGGGCTCGTCCGGCGGGAGAATCAGGACGCCTACGCCGTCCAGGACGGCGGGACGTGCGGGTTCACCGTCTGCGTGGTCTGCGACGGCATGGGCGGGCCCGGCGGCGGGAAGCTGGCCAGCGAGCTGGCGGTGGAGACGTTTATGTCTGTCTGCCTGGACAAGCTGTCCCCAGAGATGGATTTGGAGGGCGCGAAGCAGGTGGCAGAGTCCGCCGTGGCCGCGGCCAACGCCGCCGTCTACGAGCGCTCCTGCGAGGGCAGCATGCGGGGCATGGGCACCACCCTGGTCTCCGCCCTGGTCCGGGATGGGCGGGCCCTGCTCAATAACGTGGGGGACAGCCGGGCCTACCTCATCCGCAGCGGCGGGGACATCGCCCGGATCACCAAAGACCACTCCCTGGTGGAGCGGCTGGTGGACCGGGGGGACATCACGGCGGAGGAGGCCCGGACCTACCCCGGCCGCAACCTCATCACCCGGGCCCTGGGACCGGACCCGGAGGCCCCCAGCGACAGCTACGAGGCGGTGCTGGAGGCGGGGGACTGCCTGCTTTTGTGCACCGACGGGCTCATTGAGACGGCCACGGACCAGGAAATGGCGGCGGCGGTGCTGGAGGCGGGGGACGGCGGCGCGTGCCTGGAGCGGCTGCTGGAGCTGGCCAGGAGCCGGGGCGCCCCGGACAACGTGACCGCTGTGCTGCTGCGGCAGCAGTGAGCCGGGAAGGAAAGGATGCTTGACTATGGAACGATACATAGGAAAGATGCTGGACAACCGCTACGAGATCCTGGAGGCCATCGGCTCCGGGGGCATGGCGGTGGTGTTCAAGGCAAAGTGCCACCGGCTCAACCGTCTGGTCGCCATCAAGATGCTCAAGAGGGATCTGAGCGAGGACGCAGAGTTCCGCCGGCGGTTCCACGACGAGTCCCAGGCCGTCGCCATGCTCTCCCACCCCAACATCATGGCCGTCTACGATGTGAGCCGGGGGGGCGATATGGACTATATCGTCATGGAGCTCATCGACGGCATCACCCTCAAACAGTATATGGAGCGGCGGGGCCGGCTCAACTGGCCGGAGGCCCTGCACTTTATCACCCAGATTATGAAGGGCCTCAGCCACGCCCACAGCCGGGGCATCATCCACCGGGACATCAAGCCTCAGAACATCATGGTGCTCCGGGACGGGACGGTGAAGGTCACGGACTTCGGCATCGCGTGCCTCTCCAACGGGGCCAACCCCTCCAACGAGGCCATCGGCTCCGTCCACTATATCTCCCCCGAGCAGGCCAAGGGGGACTACACCGACAACCGCAGCGACATCTACTCGGCCGGCGTGGTGCTCTACGAGATGCTCACCAGCCGCCTGCCCTTTGAGGGGGACAACCCCATGGCGGTGGCCATCCAGCACCTGAACGCCGTGCCCCTGAATCCCAGGGAGCTCAATCCCGACATCCCGGAGGCCCTGGAGCAGATCTGCATGAAGGCCATGGCCACGGACCGCAACATGCGCTACTCCACGGCGGACGAGATGCTGGCCGATCTGGAGTCCTTCCGGAAGGACCCGTCCATCAGCTTTGACTACTCCGCCGACGATCTGCGGCGGGAGCGGGGAGGCGAGGACGAGCCCACCCAATATCTTCCCAACATGGGGGTGACGCGTACGAAACAGCAGCACTATACGCCTGCGCCGGCAGACGACGAGGACGAGGACGACCGCCCCAGGGGCGGCTGGTGGAAGACGCTGCTGCTGATATTGGTGGTGGCGGCGGTGGGCTACTTCGGGGTCACCCGGCTCTACCAGGGGATCATGGACAGCTTCGCCACGCCGGTGATCCCGGAGTACACGGTGCCGGATCTCACCGGCCTGACCGCCGACGAGGCCAGGGCGCTGCCGGAGGTGGAGGGCGTCTTCGAGATCGTGGAGGGCAGCAAGCACGAGTACAGCACTACGTTCGCCGAGGGCCAGATCATCCGCCAGGATCCGGAGGCGGACCGGAAGAAGAAGTCCTCCAACAACGCCCTCATCCCCATCACCGTGACCCTGAGCCTGGGGACCCGGTCGGGGGAGATGCTCAATCTGGTGGACCAGGAGGCCCGAAGCGCCAAGCTGCTGCTGGAGCAGACCAAGGGGCTCAGCGAGCTGCGCCTGAACGTGGTGGAGGCCCCGGAGCAGGAGTATCACGACGAGATTGACGCCGGGTATGTCATCCGCACCGAGCCCGCCGCCGGCACCATCCTGAAGGAGGGGGATACAGTCACCCTGTATGTCAGCAAGGGGCCGGAGATCAAGTACTCCACCATGGTGGCCTGCGTGGGCCAGAGCATGGAGTGGGTCCAGAACCAGATGACACAGCTGAACCTGACGGCTGAGTTCCAGGAGGTGGAGGGCTCCGCTCCCGCCGGGCAGGTGCTCACCCAGAGCGTGGAGGTGGGCGAATCCGTGGAGGAGGGCAGCACCATCGTCTTCACCTACAGCGACGGCCAGGCGCTGGTGATCAAGACCATCTCCTTCAACGTGCCCTACAGCCCCGAGGAGGTTCATGTGGAGATCTATCTGGACGACACGGCTATCTTCGACGACCTGGTCCCCGGCGACTACGGACTTCTGGAGCGGGCCGCCGAGCGGCCTGCGGGGGACTACCAGCTGCGCGTCTACGCCGACGGCCAGCTGTGGAGGGACGAGGTGTTTACGTTCAGTGAGTAGGGGCAGAATACGCAAGGCCCTGAGCGGCTTCTACTATGTGGACACGGAGGCCGGCGCCGTCACCTGCCGGGCCCGGGGAAAATTCCGCCAGGAGGGCCGCAGTCCTCTGGTGGGGGACTGGGTGGAGGTCCGGGAGACGGGGCCGGGGGAGGGCATGGTCTGGGAGATAGAACCACGGCGCACCGTCTTTGACCGGCCCGCCGTGGCCAACGTGGACCAGTTGGTGGTGGTGGCCTCCCAGGCCATCCCTGTGACAGACCCCTTCCTCATCGACCGGGTGTCGGCACTGGCGGCGCTGAAGGGCTGCGATGTGGCGGTGTGCGTGAACAAGTGCGATATATCCCCCGGCGAGGAGCTGGCCGCCGTCTACCGCCGGGCCGGCTTCCCGGTGGTCCGCACCAGCGCGGAGACGGGGGAGGGGGTGGAGGAGCTCAAGGCGCTGATCGCCGGGAAGCTCTCCGCCTTCACTGGCAACTCCGGCGTGGGAAAGTCCAGCCTGCTTAACGCCATCGAGCCCGGCTTCTCCCTCCAGGTCAGCGAGGTCAGCCGGAAATTGGGGCGGGGGAAGCACACCACCCGCCACGTGGAGCTGTACCGCCTGAGCTGCGGGGCGGAGGTCATCGACACGCCGGGCTTCAGCTCCTTTGACGCCCAGGAGATGGATTTGGCGCTGAAGGAGCATTTGGCGGAGTCCTTTGTGGAATTCCGGCCCTATCTGGAGCGCTGCAGGTTCGTGGGATGCGGCCACACCAGGGAGAAGGGCTGCGCCGTGCTGGCGGCGGTGAAGGCGGGGGAGATCCCCAGGAGCCGGCACGAGAGCTATGTGCGGCTGTTTCAGGAGCTGAAGGATCTGCGGGCCTGGAACGGGCGGGGCGCGGGGAAGACGGTGTGAGGCCGCCGCCCCCGCTGCGGCTCAGCGTTATGGCACGATATGAAAAGAGCGCGGCAGGGGAGATGGGTTACTCCCTTGCCGCGCTGTTTTCTCCGCCGTAGAAGGTTAGGAACCGGCGGGTCTCCGCTTTTTTGGGCCTGTGAAGGACTGCCTCCGCCGGTCCAAACTCCCAGAGCTGGCCGCTGTGGAGGAACAGGGCCGCCTCCGCTAAGCGCCGCGCCTGCGGGAGGTCGTGGGTGATGAGCAGTATGGCGCAGTTTGTCTCCTCGCGGTATTGTGTCAGCAGATGCTCCGCCAGCATGGCAGATTCCATGTCCATGGAGGCGGTGGGCTCATCCAGGATCAGCAGCTCCCAGGGCCGCATCAGCACCCTCGCCAGAGCCATCCGCGCGGTCTCGCCGCCGGAGAGCCCCCTCGCCCGCCGGCGGGCGAGGGCCGTGAGGCCCAGGGCCTCCATGAGCATGTCCGCCCGCTCCGGCTCCCCGCCGGGGAGGAGGATATTGGCACGGGTGGACATGCGGAAGGGGTGGCTCCTCTGGGGCATATATCCCAGCTTGACCGGTCTGTCCAGGATCCGAGAGTTTTGGTCTGCGGGGACGGCCCCGGCGGCCACCCTGGCGAGGGTGGACTTTCCGCTGCCGTTGGCTCCGATGACGGCGTACACGCGCCCTGGCTCCAGGGCCGCGCCGGGGAAGCGCAGCACAGTGCGGCCGCCGTAGGTTTTGGTAAATGGGAGGATGTTCACCGGCTCAGCCCCCTTTGCAGCAGGGATACACAGAGATTCACCAGCAGGGATGCCGCCATCAGAACCAGGCCCAGGGCGATGCCCAGGGTGAAATTTCCGCGGTTGGTATACTGCATGATGGCGGTGGTCATCACGTTCGTCTTCCAGGCGATGGCGCCGCCCACCATGGACACCGCCCCAACCTCCGCGATGGCCCGGGAGAAGGCCAGCAGGTAGGCGGAGAAGATGGGGTAGACGCACTCGTTGGCCAGCAAAAGGAGGGTCCTCCACCGCCCCAGCCCCAGGCCGAGGGCGGTCTCCCGCACAGCGGGGGCGACCTCGGCGGCGCAGGTCTCCAGATGACCCACCACCAGAGGGGTGATGAGCAGTACCTGGGCCAGGACCATGATCTCCACGGTGAACAGCAGCTTCATCCCCCCCAGGGGTCCTGCACCGGAGAACAGCAGATATAGGAACAGGCCGCAGACCACGGGCGGCGTCCCCATCAGGGTGCGGTTGAGGATCACCAGCGCCCGCCTGCCCCCAAACCGGCAGGAGCCCAGCCAGAGACCCAGGGGGACCCCCAGCAGAAGGGCGATGAGAGAGCTGGAGAGGCTGACCCGGGCCGTCGTCAGCAGGATGCTGACCAGCTCCCGGTCTCCGGTGAGAATCAGGTCCACGGCTCTTTGAAGCGCTGTCTGCATGGGCAACCCTCCCTGCGCAGACGCCGCCGGGGCGCATCCTCGGCGGCGTGCCGTCATGATGTTACTGGATGATACCGCCGTTTGCCTGGAAGGTCAGGAAGGTCGCCTTGTCGGTGAGGATATAGCCGCGGGACTCCTCCGCCATCACCAGGCAGGCCCCCATGCCGGCGTTGGCGGAGGCGTACCAGTCCGTGTAATCCGCGAAGCTCTCCGCCTCGGCGGTGATGCCCAGCTCCTCCGGCCACAGGGAGAGCTCTTTGGTGTGGGTGCCGGAGCCGTCGCCGCGGGAGATGAAGGGGTATTTGCCCCCGGCGATGGCGGCGAAGGCGTCCAGAACGCTGGCGCTGTCCCTCACGCCGGCGGGATCGTCGGAGGGGCCGCAGAGGACGAAATAGTTGTACAGGAAGGATAGGCGCTCGCTCTCAAAGCCGGGCAGCACATAGGAGAAGCCCTCCTCCACGAAGGCCTCCTCCTGGCTTTTGGCGTGGACCAGGATCAGATCGGCGTTGCCGTACTTGGCGGCGGCGATGGCCTTGCCGGTGCCGGCGGACTGCACCTCCACGGTGTAGCCGTACCGCTCCTCAAACACTGGCAGCAGATGGTTCAGCAGGCCGGAGTCGTTGACGGAGGTGGTGGTGGAGAGACGGATGGTCCCGGTCTCCCCGGCGGCGGGGGTGATCTCACCGGTATAGGCGGGCGCGCCGTCCAGCAGGTAG
>CAJTOM010000011.1 GCA_910577915.1 uncultured Oscillospiraceae bacterium | reverse complement strand
GGTGCCGTTGGGCATGAACAGGGCCTTGTTGTCCAGGACCAGCTGCTGGTTCTGGGTGAAGTCCTGATCGTTGGCCTGAGCGGGGGTAACGGGGTTGGTGTAGGAGGCCAGCTTGGAGATGATGTCGAAGCACTGCTGGGCCTCGGCGGTATCCCAGATGCCCTCGGCGTAGGTGGTGGCGCTGTTGAAGAAGTCGGCACCGCCCACGGAGTACATCAGAGCGTACAGGAAGGCGTCAAAGTAGCCGGTGGTGGGGTAAGTAAACAGGGAGATGTTCTCGGCGGCAGCCTTGTCGCCCAGCTCCCACATCTCGTCCCAGGTGGCGGGCACGGTCCAGCCCTTCTCCTCGAACAGGCCAGCGTTGTAGAACAGGCCGCAGGGGGAGTAGAACATGGGGGCCAGGTAGGTCTTGCCGTCGCCGTAGGGGTTGGTGACAGAGGTGTCGGTGAAGCCGCCGACGATCTTGTCGGAAACCTTGGCACTCTCGCCGGGGATCGTCATGGACAGCACGTCGGTGATGTCGGCGATGTTGCGGTCCTTGATGAACTGCTCGGTGAGGCCCTTCTCACGGCCGGTGGCCAGGTGGATGACGTCGGGGAAGTCGCCGCCCTGCATGGAGGGCCCGATGACGTCTTCCAGGTTCTTGTCGACGATGAGGTCGACCTTGATGCCGGTCTCGGCGGTGAAGGCGTCACAGACTTCCTGCCACATGCCGGGATAGGCTTCCTCGTAGCCGGAGGCCAGGGCGGCGACCTGGATGGTCACGTCCTCGGCGGGCTCGGCGGGGGGCTCAGCGGGATCGGTGGGGGTCTGGTTGTCGTTCTGCTGGGGCGGAGTGGTGCCCTGGTTGTCCTTCTGGTTGTTCCCGCCGCCGCAGCCGGCCAGCAGGGACAGGACCATCACAGACGCCAGGAGCATGCTGAGAAATTTTTTCATGTCCAATCCTCCTATTAAAATCGGTTTGTACGGGAACAGGGGACCTGTTCCCCCTTACAACAAAAATTATACACCAGCGCCGTTTTTTGACAATTCCATTGTTGCTCTGCGTTTTAGAGATGTTGCTCAATTTGGCCTGTTTATGTTTTGACGCAAAATGGCGGGGCGGCGGGGGCGCTGTTTAGACAGAATTTCTAAATTTAGGTGGGTTCCCCGCCGGCGGCGGGGTGGGGGGGCGAAATTTACCCCTGTTTTACAAAAATTTTTTTTGAAGTTGCACAATGAGGGAAAAGGGTCTATAATAGGGAGCAGGAAAATTGTTTCAATTTTTTGCAGTCTGCGGAGAGGGGGAGGCGGCCTTGAGCACACAGCAGTACGTGATCGGGAAGGAGCGGGACGGCGCGGAGAAGCCGGCGCGGCTGCTCTACGTTACCCACGCTTTCTACAGTGAGGAGTGGAACTCCTCCCTCCACACCCACACCTGCGCGGAGCTCTTTTTTATCACCGGCGGCCACGGCGCCTTTCAGGTTCAGCAGGACCGGTTTCCCGTGGCCATCAACGATCTGGTGGTCATCAATACCAGCGTGCCCCACGCCGAGACCAGCCAGAACGGCAGCCCCATGGAGTACGTGGTGCTGGGGGTGGACGGGCTGGAGTCTCTGACCGGCATCGGCGGGTACGCCCTGATGCACCTTTTAGGGGAGCAGGAGATGGTGAGCACCTGCCTGCGCCTGATGGTCCAGGAGGCCAGGGAGGGGCAGCCGGGCTGGGAGGACGTCTGCCAGAATCTGCTGGAGGCGATCCTGCTGCGGCTGCGGCGGCGGGAGGACTTCGCCCTCTCCGCCGCCGTCCCGGTTGGCCCCAGGGCCAACCGGGAGTGCGATCAGGTGCGCCGGTACATCGACAACCACTTTAAGGAGGATTTGAGTCTGGACCAGCTGGCGGGCCTGGTCCACATCAATAAATACTACCTCTCCCACGCCTTCCGCCGGGAGTTCGGCACCTCGCCCATCAGCTATCTCATCTCCCGGCGCATCCAGGAGAGCCGGTTCCTGCTGTGCGAGACGGACCACACCCTCTCCCAGATTGCGCAGATTCTGGGCTTCTCCTCCCTGAGCTACTTCTCCCAGAGCTTCCGGCGGCTGGAGGGCGTCAGCCCCATGGAGTACCGCAAGCGCCGCCGGGGACGGCGGGGGGGCGGCGAGCGGATGAAAAGTGCAGATAATGAAAAATAACGGACGATCTTTCTATTGCTATTTGGCGGGAGACCGGGTACAATAAGGCAGAAAGTCCGATCTGGGTTTGCCGCCGCCGGGCGGGCATGCCCAATTATGACAACAGGCAATTCAATATTTTGAAAGGAGAAATATCTATGTCCATTCTTGTCAGCGGCGGCGCAGGGTATATCGGCAGCCATACCTGCGTGGAACTCATCGAGGCGGGCTACGACATCGTTGTGGCGGACAATCTTTGCAATTCCAGCGAGGAGGCCCTGCGCCGGGTGGAGAAGATCACCGGCAAGACGATTCCCTTTGTCAAGGCGGAGCTGTGCGACGAGGGGCAGGTGGAGGCGCTGTTTGCCAAGTACCCGGACATTGACGCGGTGATCCACTTCGCCGGGCTCAAGGCCGTGGGCGAGAGCGTGTCCAAGCCCCTGGAGTACTACACCAACAACCTGGTCAGCACCCTCTACCTGCTGGCCGCCATGCGCCGCCACGGGGTGAAGAACTTCGTCTTCTCCTCCTCCGCCACGGTCTACGGCGACCCCGCCACCGTGCCCATCCGGGAGGACTTCCCCACCGGCGGCACCACCAACCCCTACGGCACCAGCAAGCTCTTCCAGGAGCGCATCCTCTCCGACATCTGTGCGGCCGATCCCAGCCTCAACGTGGCCCTGCTGCGTTACTTCAACCCCATCGGGGCCCACGAGAGCGGCCTCATCGGCGAGGACCCCAACGACATCCCCAACAACCTGGTGCCCTACATCGCCCAGGTGGCGGTGGGCAAGCTGGAGAAGCTCCACGTCTTCGGCAACGACTATCCCACCGCCGACGGCACCGGCGTGCGGGACTATATCCACGTGGTGGATCTGGCCAAGGGCCACGTGGCGGCGCTGAAGAAGCTGGACACCAAGTGCGGCCTCTTCGTGTGCAATCTGGGCACCGGCAACGGCTACAGCGTGCTGGACGTGCTCCACGCCTACGAGAAGGCCTGCGGCAAAACCCTGCCCTACGTCATCGACCCCCGCCGCCCCGGCGACATCGCCGTGTGCTACGCGGATCCCGTGAAGGCCAAGGAGGAGCTGGGCTGGGTGGCCGGGTACGGCATTGAGGACATGTGCGCCTCCTCCTGGAAGTGGCAGTCCTCCAACCCCAACGGGTACAGAGGGGAGGGCAAGTGATGAGCAAAAAGCCTGTTCTGGTCATCATGGCCGCCGGCATGGGCAGCCGCTACGGCGGGCTCAAGCAGCTGGACCCCGTGGGGGCCCATCAGCAGATGATCATCGACTACTCCATCTACGACGCCCGCCGGGCCGGCTTTGAGACGGTGGTGTTCGTCATCAAGCCGGAGATCGAGGCGGACTTCAAGACCCTGGTGGGGGAGCGGGTGGCCAAGGCGATGGACGTGAAATACGTCCACCAGCGCAAGGAGGACCTGCCCGCCGGCTACAGCGTGCCCCAGGAGCGGACCAAGCCCTGGGGCACCGCCCAGGCGGCCCTGGCCGCCCGGGACGTGGTGGACGGCCCCTTCGCCATCATCAACGCCGACGACTACTATGGGCCCGAGGCCTTCCGCCAGATCTTCGACTACCTCAGCGCCCACGCCGACGGCGGCCGGTATGAGTACGCCATGGTGGGCTACCTGCTGAAAAACACCGTCACGGAGAACGGCACCGTGGCCCGGGGCGTGTGCGAGGAGACGGAGGACCACTTCCTCACGCGCGTCACCGAGCGGACCAAGATCGAGAAGGGGGATCCCCCCCGTTACACCGAGGACGACGGGAAGACCTGGACCGACCTGCCCGGCGATACCATCGTGTCCATGAACATGTGGGGCTTCACTCGCAGCTTCCTGGACGAGGCCTGGGAGCGGTTCCCCGCCTTCCTGGACAAGGCCCTGGCGGAGAACCCCGCCAAGGCGGAGTACTTCCTGCCCACCGTGGTCAGCCAGCTCATCGACGAGGACAAGGCACGGGTGAAGGTGCTGCGCAGTGAGGACAAGTGGTATGGCGTCACCTATCGGGAGGACAAGCCCGCGGTGGTGCAGGCCATCGCGGATATGACGGCCTCCGGGCTCTACCCGGAGAAGCTATGGGAGGTGGAGTGATGGCACAGGCGGAGCAGTACTTAAACGAGGTCCTGGGGGCCTTTGACTTCGGCGCGCCGGTAGTGGGGGCGATCCGCTACGGCGCGGGGCACATCAACGACACCTTCGTGGTGCACACCCAGCCGGAGACCTGCTGCTGCCGGCGGTTCATCCTCCAGCGCATGAGCCCCGCCGCCTTCAAGCGGCCGGACCAGCTGATGGAGAACATCATCGGCGTGACCGAGTACTTAGGCAGGGAGATCGCCAGCAGCGGCGGCGACCGGAGCCGGGAGGCTCTGGAGGTGCTGCGCCCCCGGAACGGCGCGCCCTACTACACCGACACCGACGGCGGCGCGTGGCGGGTGTACCCCTTTGTGGAGGGGACCATCTGCTACCAGACGGCGGAGACGCCGGAGCTCTTCGCCGCCTCCGGCCGGGCCTTCGGCCGCTTCCAGCGGCTGCTGCAGGGCTACCCGGCGGCCACCCTCCACGAGACCATCCCCCACTTCCATGACACCGAGGACCGGCTGGCCAAGCTGAAGGCCGCCGTTGCGGCGGACAGCCTGGGCCGGGTGAAGGAGTGCCGGAAGGAGATCGACTTCATGCTCGCCCGCGAGGCGGACTGCTCCGTGGCCCTCCGGGCCCTGCGGGACGGGCTCCTGCCCCTGCGGGTGACCCACAACGACACCAAGCTCAACAACGTGCTTATGGACGCCCAGACCGGCCAGGGGCTGTGCATCATCGACCTGGACACGGTGATGCCGGGCCTGTCCATCAACGATTTCGGCGACTCTATCCGCTTCGGGGCCAACCACAGCGCCGAGGATGAGCGGGATTTGAGCAAGGTCAACCTGGATGTGAACCTGTTTGAGGTCTATGCCGCCGCCTTTCTGGAGGGCGCCGGCGGGACGCTGACGGACAAGGAGATCGAGATGCTGCCCTGGGGGGCGAAGCTGATGACCCTGGAGTGCGGGATCCGCTTCCTGACGGACTACCTGGTGGGCGATCAGTACTTCCACATCAGCCGGGAGGGCCAGAATCTGGACCGCTGCCGCACCCAGTGCAAGCTGGTGGCGGACATGGAGGACCACTGGGACGAGCTGGCGGCGATTGTGGCAAAATACCGCTGACGGCCGCCGCAGACGGCTGCATAAAGAGAGAGGACCGGGCTTACCGCCCGGTCCTCTTCTGCATATCTCGGTCCTTGCGGGCCGGCCCGTGGGAGAGCCGGTCACATGCCCCAGACGATGCCCACCACGGCGGCGGCCAGGATGAACATGATGGGGTGCAGCTTTTTGGTCTGCTTGACCCTGTTGGTCAGCACCCACAGGACGGCGGCCAGGGCCCAGGCCTTCCAGTTGACCAGCGCCGGATTGAATATGTCGCTCCACTTGGAGATGGCCGCGCTCTCCATATAGAACAGATTGGCCATCGCCACCGACAGGCCCGCCGCCGCGATAAGCCCTGTGGACGCGGGGCGCAGGCCGTAGAAGGCGCTCTCCACATACCGGTTGTTCCGGAAGCTCTTGAGGAAGGAGGCGATGATGAGAATGACGATGATGGAGGGGGTGATGAGCCCCAGGGTGGCCACCACCGCCCCCAGGAGGGCAAAGGGCAGGCCGCCCTCGCTCATGCCGGTGAGGTAGCCCACGTAGGTGGCCATATTCACGCCGATGGGGCCGGGGGTGGACTCGCCCACGGCGATCATGTTGTCCACGTCCATGCGGGTGAACCAGCCGGTGGCGTCGGCCATGTTGTAGAGGAAGGGGATGGTGGCCATGCCGCCGCCCACGGCGAACAGACCCGTCTTGAAGAACTCATAAAACAGCCGCAGATAGATCATGCCCTCTTCACCCCCACATTCTTCAGCACAACGCCGGCCGCCGCCGCCGCCAGCACGAACCAAACCGGGCTGCAGGCCAGGGCGGTGCTCAGACCGAACACCAGGAAAAAGATGACGGCGGTGGGGATGTCAATGACGGACTTCTGATAGAGCTTGGCGGTGGCGTTGAGGATCAACACGCACACGCACACCCGGATGCCGCCGAAGGCGTGGTTCACCCAGGCCAAGTGGGAGAACTGGGTGATGACCCCCGCCAGCAGGGAGATGATGATCAGGGAGGGGAAGACCAGGCCCAGGGTGGCGACGACGCCCCCCAGGACGCCTTTGTTCTTCTGGCCGATGAAGGTGGCGGTGTTCACCGCGATGATGCCCGGCGTGCACTGGCCGATGGCGAAGTAGTCCGTCAGCTCCTCCTCGGTGGCCCAGCCCTTGTTTTCCACCACCTCCCGCTGGAGGATGGGCAGCATGGCGTAGCCGCCGCCGAAGGTCATGACCCCCACCTTGGCGAAGGTGAGGAATAAATCGGGGTAAATGCTCATAATGCGCTCCTTTTTCTTTATTGTACGATCTGAAAGTCATAGCGGGCGTCAAAATTCCCGCCAAAGTACCAGCTGGCCGTCCCGGCGGCGTGGTCGTAAACCAGGGACCACTGGGTGGTCCACGCCCCGTCGGGCTGTGCTGCGGCAGAGAGGGCGTCCCGGACCTGCTCCGGGGAGGTCACGCCCCGCTCCAGGCGGGCGAGCAGGGTCTCATACCGGGTCCGGGCGCTCTCGCCGCCGGCGGAGGTGTCGCCCTTTGCCAGGTTGAAGTTGGTTGCCGCCCGGGTGGGGATGGCGGTGAAGCCGTCCGCCGTAAACTCCACCGCCACGGACGCGCCGCCGGCGTCGGAGATGGCCAGGTGGTGGCTGATGCCGCCGGAGGGGTGGATGTCGTACTGCTCCAGCAGCGCCAGGGCCTCCTCCACCGTGGCCGCCCGGTTCAGCAGCAGCCGGATGGCGGTGGTGACGGTGAGATCGGGCTTCTCCGTGTCCGGGTCCGGCATGCCGCCCTCGTTGACCTCCAGGTCTGCCACGCACAGACCCGCCTCGTTGACGCCGTCCATAGGGACGTACAGGGCGGCGATGGCCAGCATCCGGTTCACCACGCCCTCCGGCAGAACGTCCGCGCTGCCGGTGATATTCTGGAAGTCGCAGGTGGAGAGGGACGCGTACCCGTCCTCCGGCACGTGCCGCAGGATAATGGGCACGGACCCCGTCCAGTCGAAGTTCCGGCCCCAGAGGAGGGAGCCGTCCCCGCTCTGGGCGGAGAGAACGCTGCACCCCGTGCCGGAGAGGGTTGTAGAGGCGGTGTAAAAGCCCTTGGAAATTTTCTCCGTCAGAAAGGCGCTGACCTCCTGGTCTGAGGACGCGCCGCCCTGCTGCAGGAAAGCGTCGAAGTGGTAGTCGCCCTCGATCTCCATGAAATAGACGGGCCGGGGGGCGTCAAGCCGCCGGATGGTGCCGGCGATGGCCCATTCCTGCCGGAACATGGCCCAAGCCCCGGCGGCCAAAAGCAGCAGCAGGACTGCCAGCGCGCCCGCTGTCCAGGATAGAATCCGCCCCCAGCGGGATTTACCCCGGTAGGCGCGATAGGGATTTTGACGAGGTTGTCTTCTCTGTCGTCTCATGGCATCTCACTCCACATAGCCGTAGAGCCCCCGCACCGACACCTCGCCGGTGCGCACCGTGGTCAGGCTGCCGTCGGGCAGGCGGACCACCAGGCCGAACTGGCCGTCAATATCTACTGCCTCCGCCTCGGTCTGCCGGTCCGTCCACAGAAGACGCACTGGCCGGCCCAGGTTCACGCAGTCCCGGCGGTAGGCCTCCACCCAAGGGGAGATGTCCCCGCCCAGATCGCCGGAGAGCCGGTAGAGCTCCTCAATCATGGCCGCCGCCAGGGCGGGGCGGGAGACCTGGTATCCCTCCTGGGCCAGGGAGGTGGCCATGGCGGACACCTCCGGGCCAAAATCCTCCGGGGTGTGGCTGACGTTGACTCCGGCCCCGATGACCAGGGACTGGACCAGCCCCGTCTCTCCCTCCACCGCCAGTTCTGTGAGAATGCCGCACAGCTTTTTTCCGTGCAGCACCAGGTCGTTGGTCCACTTGATTTTGGGGCGCACCCCGGCGGTCCGCTCCACGGCGGCGCACACCGCCACGGCGGTCATCCCCGTCACTCCCAGCAGCGCCTCCGGGGGCAGCTGGGGCCGCAGCAGCACGGACAGGTACACCCCCCGCCCCGCCGGGGACCGGAAGCCCCGGGTCATCCGCCCCCGCCCGGCGGTCTGGCACTCGGCTGTGGCCGCCGTACCATGGGGGGCGCCCGCCAGGGCTTCCCGCTTCAGGTAGGAATTGGTGGAGTCGATCTCCGTCAGGCACCGCAGGTCGGGGCAGTCCGCCGTGAGAAACCGCCGGATCTCCCGCTCCGCCAGGGCGTCCGGCGCGGCGGTCAGCCGGTAGCCCAGCCCGGTGCGGGCCTCGATGGTGTAGCCGTCCCGGCGCAGGCTGTCGATGGCCTTCCACACGGCGGCGCGGCTGATACCCAAAAGGCCGCTGAGTTCCTGTCCGGAGACAAAGGTCCCCGCCTGCTCCCGCAGGAGCTGATAGACGCGCTCTCTGCTCATGTCTGTCCTCCTCTCCCGTCATTTGTTCAGGCGATAGTATAGCATCCTCCGGCAGATTTGTAAACCATGGGTGGGGGAGATTTACAGAAATCTCTTCCGTCTGTGACTCGTACAAAAAATTGAAAAAATACAAGAACAGGCGTTGCAACCTGGGGTAAAGTGTGGTATAATCAGAACAAATCAAAAAAATACACGGCTTGGAGGGTTGACTATGCCGAAAAAAACACAGATGACGGACCGTATTTACGAGTACCTGCAGACGGTGATCCCTGAACAGGGGTATGCCCCCTCGGTGCGGGAGATCTGCGAGGCGGTGGGGCTGAAATCCCCGTCCACGGTTCACTTCCACCTTATGCGGCTCCAGGAGCGGGGCCTCATTGAGAAGGGGAGCTTCAAGGGGCGGGCCATCGTTCTCACCGAGGGCCGTCAGTGCAAGGACCTCAACCGCATCCCCATCGTGGGGGATGTGGCCGCCGGCGCGCCGATTCTGGCCCAGGAGTGCATCAGCGATTACCTGATCTTCGACTGCGGCGGCCAGGAGGACGAGTTCTTTGCCCTGCGGGTCCGGGGGGAGTCCATGCTGAAGGCCGGCATCCTGCCCGACGATCTGGTGGTGGTCCACCGCCAGCAGACCGCCGCCAACGGCGAGATCGTGGTGGCCCTCCTGGAGGATGAGGCCACGGTCAAGCGCCTCTCCCGGCGCAACGGGGCCATCTGGCTCCTGCCGGAGAACGACGCCTACCAGCCCATCGACGGGCGGAACGCCCAGGTGCTGGGGAAGGTGACGGCGGTGGTGCGGCAGTACAACTGACCGGCCGGCGGCGGCTCCGCCGCGAAAAAGCAGAAGCATTGTGCCGGCGGGGACGCTCGCCGGCACAATGCTTCTCTTTTATCCGCCCCTATGGGCGCGCCGGTTTACTGGCGAGGGGCGTTATCCCCCTGTTTCCCGGTGACCCGGTTGAGCAGGGCCACCAGGGCCCATATGACCAGAATGACGGCGAAGATGCCCAGCATCCCTTTGCCCATGATGGCCAGACAGGCCGTGATCAAAGCGGTGTTCATAACCATTTTTCCTCCTACAGAATTTGTTCCACCAGGGTGATGATGAGACCGCCGGCGATGACGGAGGCGATCTGCCCGCTGACGTTGGCCCCGGCGGCGTGCATCAGCAGGAAGTTGTAGGGATCCTCCTCCCGGCCCATCTTGTGGACCACCCGGGAGGCCATGGGGAAGGCGGAGATGCCCGCCGCGCCGATCATGGGGTTGACCTTCTTCCGGGAGAAGAGGTTGAGCGCCTTGGCGAAGAGCACGCCGCCAACGGTGTCGAACACAAAGCCCACCAAACCCAGGCCCAGGATCAGCAGGGTCTGCCAGGTGACAAACCACTCCGCCTTCATCTTGAAGGACACGCTCAGCCCCAGCAGCAGGGTGATGAGGTTGGCCAGCTCGTGCTGGGCGCTCTGACTGAGGCCGTCCAGCACGCCGCACTCCCGGATGAGGTTGCCGAACATGAGAAAGCCGATGAGCTCCGCGCTCTTGGGGGCTACGGTGCCGGCGATGATGGTGACGAAGATGGGGAAGAGGATGCGGGTGGTCCTGGACACCGCGCTGGGGGAGTACGCCATGGGGATCATCCGCTCCTTCCGGGTGGTGATGGCCCGGATGATGGGGGGCTGGATGATGGGCACCAGCGCCATGTAGGAGTAGGCCGCCACCATGATGGCCCCCTGGTAGACGCTCTGGAAGTAGTTGGCTACGTAGATGCTGGTGGGCCCGTCGGCAGCGGCGATGATGGCGGCCGAGGCCGCGTCCTTCAGATCAAAGCCCACCATGACCGCGATCACCAGGGTGAAGAAAATCCCAAACTGGGCTGCTGCGCCGAAGAGGAACATCTTCGGATTGCTCAGCAGGGGGCCGAAGTCGATCATGGCCCCGATGCCGATAAACAGCAGCAGGGGGAAGAGTTCGCTGGCGATGCCGGTGTTGAACAGGGTCTCAATGGCCTCCGTGTGGACAAAGGGCAGATTCACCAGAACGGCCCCGAAGCCCATGGGCAGCAGCAGGGACGGTTCCATCTCCCGCTTGACGGCCAGGAAGATGAGCAGACAGCCGATGAGGATCATCAGCCCCTGCTGCCAGGTAAAATTGAGCACATTGGAAAACAGGTCGGAAAACAGCTGCATGGGAAAACCCCTCCTTGACGGGCACAGCCCGATGTGCGGGAGCAAAAAAACGAGACCCTTATGGCGCAGTAAAACCGCCATAAAAGTCTCGTCATTTCAGGCAAACGCGGGCCGCAGGGGCCGTATTGACGCGCAGTGCCGCGCCCAGCGGCGCCGACTACTCCCTCTTATATACCCCTATCATATGGCTTCGCCCGCCGTTTGTCAAGCCCTTTTTTGCATCTTTAGCACAATCCTGCCAAATTGTGTCCATCCACTCCCGCAGTGATCGTGAGACAGCTCCCCGATGTGCGGTCAAAAGGTGCCTATTTCCCCTCCGCGATCAGCAGTTTCAGCGCCTCCACGCCCACGCGGACGGCGGCGGAGGTGTCCTCGCTCATCTTCTGGTCCAGGCCGGCGGCCTCCCGCTCCTGGTTCCAGACCACGTGGAAGCAGCTGCCGCAGCGGACGCCCAGGGCGGCGGCGACGACGAAGAGGGCGGCGGACTCCATCTCGCTGGCCTTGACGCCCAGGCGCTTCCAGGCCTCCCACTTGTTGAGAAGCTCGTAGCTGACGGGCATGCGGGCGGGGGAGTGCTGGCCGTAGAAGCTGTCCTTGCACTGGACCACGCCGGCGTGGCAGGTCTTGCCCATGTCCTGGGCGGCCCGTATGAGGGCGGCGGTGATGCCGAAGTCGGCCACGGCGGGGAACTCGATGGGCGCATACTCCATACTGGTGTGCTCAAAGCGGATGGCGCCGGTGGCGACGACGATGTCGCCGGACTGGACGTTCACGTCGATGCCGCCGCAGGTGCCCACCCGGATGAAGGTGTCCGCGCCGATGGCGGTGAGCTCCTCCATGGCGATGGCGGCGGAGGGGCCGCCGATGCCGGTGGAGCAGACGGAGACCTTCTCCCCCAGCAGGGAGCCGGTGTAGATAACGTATTCCCGGTTCTGACTGACCAGTTTGGCGTCGTCAAAGAGGGCGGCGATGGACGCGCACCGGCCCGGATCGCCGGGCAGGATGCAGTAGCGCCCCACGTCGCCGGGGACACAGGCGATGTGATACTGTTTTTCCATTTGCTGCATGATCGATTTTCCTCCATCTGTTGTGTGCGTAAGGGAAAACATTTCCCTCCCCCGCATTATACCACACGCGGGAGGGCCGCCGCAAGGTGTTTTTCTCATGCCTCCCGGCCCAGGGCGAAGGCCCGCCGGTTCAGCTCCAGGAACTTGGGGGGCACGCTCTGCTCAATGGCCTGCTGCCACTCCGCCTCGGTGAAATCGAACCACTTGGACAAGCGGCCCAGCAGAACGATGTTCACAGCCTTGCTGCTGCCGGCCTCCTGGGCCAGGGAGAGGGCGTCCACGGCGTCCAGATCGACGCCGGCGGCGCGCATCTTCTCCGCCAGACCCTCCGGGTAGACCGCCGCGCCGGTGATGACCGGCATGGGGTTCACCTGCTGGGTGTTGGTGATGATCTTCCCGCCGGGCTTGAGGTACTCCGTGTAGCGGGCCGCCTCCAGCAGCTCGAAGGACAAGATCACGTCCGCCTGGCCCTTGTCGATGATAGGGGAGCGGACCTGCTCTCCCCAGCGGACATAGGTGACCACGCTGCCGCCCCGCTGGCTCATGCCGTGGACCTCGCTGACCTTCACGTCAAAGCCCTTGCCCAGCAGCAGGCGGCCCAGCAGCTTGCTGGCCAGCAGGGTGCCCTGCCCGCCTACGCCGACGATCATCATATTTTTCGTCTCCATGCTCACGCCTCCTTCTTCCCGCTCAGAGCGTCAAATTTGCACAGCTGCGCGCACACGCCGCAGCCGGTGCAGAGGGTGCTGTCGATCACCGCCCTGCCCTCCGCTACGCTGATGGCGGGACAGCCGATGCGCATGCAGGACTTGCAGCCCACGCACTTGTCCGGGTCCGCGGAGATGGGGCCGGGGTGCCTGACGTACTTGAGCAGGGCGCAGGGGCGGCGGGAGATGATCACCGAGGGCTCTTCGGCAGCCAGCTCCTCCTTCACCGCCGCGTCGCAGGCCGCCAGATCATAGGGGTCCACCACCCGCACCCGCCGGATGCCCACCGCCCGGCACAGGCTCTCCAGGTCGATTTTGGCGCAGGGGTCCCCCTTGAGGTTGAAGCCGGTGGTGGGGTTCTGCTGGTGGCCGGTCATGCCGGTGATGGAGTTGTCCAGGATGATGACGGTGGAGCTGGACTCGTTGTAGGCGGTGTTGATGAGCCCCGTGACGCCGGAGTGCATGAAGGTGGAGTCCCCGATGACGGCCACCGTTTTCCCCTCGCTCTCCCCGCCGCCGGCTTTATTGAAGCCGTGGAGGCCGGAGATGGACGCGCCCATGCAGATGGTGGAGTCCATGGCCCCCAGGGGGGCCACGGCGCCCAGGGTGTAGCACCCGATGTCCCCCAGGACCGTCAGCTTGTTCTGCTTGAGGGTGTAGAAGAGCCCTCTGTGGGGGCACCCGGCGCACATGACCGGCGGCCGGGGGGGGATGTCCTCGTCCAGCTTCACGCCGTCCCGCTTCTCATGGGTCAGCTGCTCGGCTATGGCGTTCTGGCTGAGCTCGCCGACGCAGGGGAAGCTGCTCTTGCCGGTGCAGGCAAGGCCCAGGCTGCGGCAGAAGCTCTCGATGAAGCTGTCCAGCTCCTCCACCACCACCAGCAGGCCGACGGATTTGGCGAACTCGGTGATCTTCTTCTCCGGCAGGGGCCAGACCATGCCCAGCTTCAGCACCGGGTATGTATCGCCGCAGGCCTCCTTTACGTACTGGTAGCTGGTGGAGGAGGTGATGATGCCCATCTTGTGGTCCCTTCCGGGCTCGACGCGGTTGATGGGGGCGGTCTCCGCCCACGCGGCGATCCGCTCCAGGCGCTCCTCCACCACCGGGTGACGGCGCTTGGCGTTGCCGGGCATCATGATATATTTGGACCCGTCCTTCTCGTAGGGCCTCCGGGGGGGCTCCGTCCGCTCGCCGGGCTCCACCACGCTCTGGGAGTGGGAGACACGGGTGCACATCTTTATGATGACCGGCGTGTCGAAGCCCTCCGAGAGCTCATAGGCCAGCTTGGTAAATTCCAAAGCCTCTCCGGAGTCCGCGGGCTCCAGCATGGGCAGCTTGGCGGCCCGGGCGTAGTGGCGGGAATCCTGCTCGTTCTGGGAGGAGTGCATCCCCGCGTCGTCGGCCACGCCCACGATCATGCCGCCGTTCACCCCGGTGTAGGCGATGGTGAACAGGGGGTCGGCGGCCACGTTGAGCCCCACGTGCTTCATGCCGCAGAAGCTGCGCCGCCCCGCCAGGGACGCGCCGAAGGCGGCCTCCATGGCCACCTTCTAGTTGGGGGCCCACTCGGTGTAGATCTCCGGGTACTTGGCCGCGGCCTCGGTGATCTCCGTGCTGGGGGTGCCGGGGTAGCTGGAGACGAAGGTGCAGCCGGCCTCGTAGAGGCCCCGGGCAACGGCCTCGTTGCCCAGCATCAATTGTTTCATGGATTTTCCTCCTTGGTGGTTGATTGCGCCTGGTTGGGACGCGCGACCCCAGGGGCGGACGGCGTCCGCCCCTGGGGATGGGCATTCAATGGCTGTTCTGTTCCCCGATGGAGTCCTTTACCGTCACCGTCACCCGCCGCTCGTAGCAGGAGAAGATCTCCTCCAGCCGCTTTTCGCCGGGCGCTCTGGTGAAGAGGCTGACCGCCGGCACGATCACCAGCCCGGCGATCATGCAGAAGGCGCCCGCGTTGATGGGGGACTGGAGCAGGGGGGGCAGGGCGGTCTTCAGCGGGGAGATCACCGCCAGCATGAAGACGGCGGAGAACACGAAGCTGACCCAGCAGGCGGCCTTGGTGGTCCGCTTCCAGTACAGCCCGTACAGGAAGGGGGCCAGAAACGACCCCGCCAGCGCGCCCCAGCTGACGCCCATGAGCTGGGCGATGAAGGTGACGCTGGATTTGTACTGGATGAGGGCCAGCACCACGGAGATGGCGATGAACACCACCACCAGCCCCCGCATCCACCGGACCTGCCGCTTTTCGTCCATATCCTTTATGATATTACCCTTAATAAAGTCCAATGTCAAGGTGGAGCTGGAGGCCAGCACCAGGGAGGACAGGGTGGACATGGAGGCGGAGAGCACCAGAATCACCACCACCGCGATGAGGATCGCCGGCAGGCCGGAGAGCATGGCGGGGATGATGGAGTCGTAGCCGTTGGCCTGGATGTCGATCCGGTCGGCGTAGAGCCGTCCGAAGCCGCCCAGGAAGTAGCACCCGCCGGCCACCACCAGGGCGAAGACCGTGGAGATGACGGTGCCCTTGCTGATGGCCGCCTCGCTCTTGATGGCGTAGAACTTCTGGACCATCTGGGGCAGGCCCCAGGTGCCCAGGCTGGTGAGGAGCACCACGCCCAGCAGGTTCACCGGGTCGGGCCCGAAGAAGGAGGCGTACACGCCGGGGACGCCGCTGTCCCCCTGGACCCTGGCCAGCTTCTCCAGGGCGGCCAGGAAGCCCCCCTGGGTGTGCAGCACCGCCCCGATCACCGCCGCGATGCCCGCCAGCATGATGATGCCCTGGATGAAGTCGTTGATGGCGGTGGCCATGTAGCCCCCGGCGATGACGTAGACGCCGGTGAGGATGGCCATGACGACGACGCAGACGGAGTAGTCGATGGCAAAGGCCATGCCGAACAGGCGGCTCAGGCCGTTGTACAGGGAGGCGGTGTAGGGGATGAGGAAGATGAAGATGATGACGGACGCGCACAGCTTCAGGGCCCGGCTGTCGAAGCGCTTGCCGAAGAACTCCGGCATGGTGGCGCTGTCCAGGTGCTGGGTCATCACCCTGGTGCGCCGGCCCAGCACCGCCCAGGCCAGCAGGGATCCCAGAAAGGCGTTGCCCAGCCCCGCCCAGGTGGCGGCGACGCCGTATTTCCAGCCGAACTGGCCGGCGTAGCCCACGAAGACCACGGCGGAGAAGTAGCTGGTGCCGTAGGCGAAGGCGGTGAGCCAGGGGCCCACGCTGCGCCCGCCCAGAACGAAGCCGCTGACGTCGGTGGCGTGGCGGCGGCAGTAGAGTCCGATGCCGATCATCACGCCGAAGAAGACGGCCAGCAGGACGATTTTAATGGCGAGATCCATCCGTATTTCCCACTTTCTTTCAGATTGACGGCCCAATCAATTGGTGGTCTGCGCCTCCACCAGACGGCCGTGGATGTACTTCTCCCGGAGGGCCGGCTTCTCGATTTTGCCGGTGGGGTTCCGGGGCACGGCGTCGAAGATGATCCGCCGGGGGCGCTTGTAGCGGGGCAGGCCGCCGCAGAAGTCGTTGATCTCCGCCTCTGTGCAGGCCGCGCCCTCCTTGAGCTCGATGATGGCGGCGGCGATCTCCCCCAGCCGGGGGTCCGGCAGGCCGATGACCGCTACGTCCTTGATCTTGTCGAATTTCCGCAGGAAGTCCTCGATCTGGACCGGATAGATGTTCTCGCCGCCGGAGATGACCACGTCCTTTTTCCGGTCCACCAGGAAGATAAACCCGTCCTCATCCATCCGGGCCATGTCGCCGGTATAGAGCCAGCCGTCCTTGAGAATTTCGTCGGTGGCCTCCTTATTTTTATAGTAGCACAGCATCACGCCGGGACCCTTGACGGCCAGCTCGCCGATCTCCCCCTGGGGGACCTCGTTCCACTGCTCGTCCACAATCTTCGTCTCCCACTGGTAGCCGGGCACGCCGATGGCCCCCACCTTGTGGATGTTCTCCACACCCAGGTGAACGCAGCCGGGGCCGATGGACTCGCTGAGCCCGTAGTTGGTATCGTACTGGTGGTGGGGGAAGAGGACCTTCCAGCGCTTGATAAGGCTGGGGGGTACCGGCTGGGCGCCGATGTGCATCAGCCGCCACTGATCCAGCAGGTAGCTGTCCAGCTCCACCTTCCCGGACTCGATGGCGTCCAGCAGGTCCTGGGCCCAGGGCACCAGCAGCCACACGATGGTGCACTTCTCCTCGGTGACCGCCCGGAGAATCCACTCCGGCTTCACTCCCCGCAGCAGCACCGCCCGGCTGCCGGAGAGGAGGCTGCCGAACCAGTGCATCTTGGCTCCCGTGTGGTAGAGGGGCGGGATGCACAGAAACACATCCTCTCTCGTCTGGCCGTGGTGGCGCTGCTCCGTCTGGCAGGAGGCCGTCAGGGCCCGGTGGTTGTGGAGGATGGCCTTGGGGAAGCCGGTGGTGCCGGAGGAGAAGTAGATGGCGGCGTGGTCCGCCTCCTCCAGGGACACCGGCGGCGGGCTGGAGGAGCAGAAGCCCATCAGTTTCAGGCAGTCCTCCGCGTAGGCGGGCGTATCCCGGCCCACAAAGAACATCATCCGCACCTGGGGCAGCTGGTCCTGAACGGTGTCCATCCGGCCCACAAACTCCGGCCCGAAGACCAGGAACTCCACGTCCGCCAGCTCCAGACAGTACTTGATCTCCTCGCTGGAGTACCGGAAATTCAGGGGTACGGCGATGCACCCCGCCTTGAGGATGCCGAAGTACACCGGCAGCCACTCCAGGCAGTTCATCATCAGAATACCCACCTTGGCCCCCCGCTCCATGCCCCGGCTGAGCAGCAGGTTGGCAAAGCGGTTGGCCCGGCGGTCAAAGTCCCGCCAGCTCAGGGCCCGGCGGTAGGGGGCGTCCGGCTGGGCGCTCTCAATGAGGCTGGCCTCCCGCCAGGTGACGGCCCGGTCCCGCTCCTCCGAGGGGTTGATCTCCACCAGCGCCGTCTCCGCCCCGTAGAGCCGGGCGTTGCGTTCCAAAAACTCCGTAATGACCATGTCGTTCCTCCAAAAAGATGTTGCGCAGAAGAAGGCCGGGACGCGTCCCGGCCCATGTGAGAGATACTTTACCACTTTTAATAGATAAAGTCAACAGGTATCGACGGTTTTTTATGAATTTTGCGGCGCGCCCCCTTTTGTAATGCCTCCGCCCCCGGCATGCCGGGGGCGGAGGCGTCAGAGGGCGGGGAACCGCTCCCGGTCCCGCTGGATCTGCTTGGCGTAGCGCTCCTCCTCGGAGAAGACGCAGCCGCAGTATTTCTGCATGTAGAGCCCCAGCGCCCGGGCCTTGCTCTGCCCCTGGCGGAAGCCGGGGCGGAAGTCCCGGTAGAGAAAAGCCACCCCGTAGCGCGCCGCCAGGGCCTCCGCCGCCCGGCGGATGCCGTCGTGGTCCTGGTAGGGGCTGACCAGCAGGGTGGTGGAGAAGTGGGTGAAGCCGTGGCCGGCGGCGTACCGGGCGGTCTCCTCCAGCCGGCAGGCGTAGCAGTGGGCGCAGCGCCCGCCGATGTCCTCTGCCACCGCCCGGACGAAGTCCCGCAGGCCGTACTCGTCCCGGACCGCCAGTGCCTGGCTGATAGAGGCGGCATAGTCCGCCAGGGCGTCCCGCCGTGAGCGGTACTCCTGGTAGGGGTGGATGTTGGGGTTGTACCAGAAGGCGGTGGGCTCGATGCCCTCCGCCCGCAGGCTGTCCACGCAGTAGACGCTGCACGGCGCGCAGCAGGTGTGCAGAAGAAGCTGGTCCATGAGAAATGCCTCCTGTCTGTTGTCTGTCCGCATCATAGCATACCCGCACCTGTTTGTCAAAGCGGGGAAGATCGTGAAGAATTTGTCAAATATCCGTTGACAAAGCCCCCGCTGTGCCTGTAGAATAGAGGAGATCAAAAGGCGGAGGGAGGGAGCGCATGGAGCGGCGGGTCAACCGGCTGCTGCTGGCGGGAACCGGCAGCGGCTGCGGCAAAACCACGGCGGTCTGCGCCGTTTTGCAGGCCCTGGTGAACCGGGGGCTGGACGTGGGGGCCTTCAAGTGCGGGCCGGACTACATCGACCCCATGTTCCACAGCCGGGTGATCGGGGCGAAGAGCGCCAACCTGGACGGATTCTTCTTTTCGCCCAACACCCTGCGGCACCTGCTGGCCAAAAACGGCGGGGGCAGGGACGTGTCCGTCATCGAGGGGGCCATGGGCTTCTACGACGGCGCGGGCCTCGCCAGCACAAGGGCCAGCGCCTGGGAGACCGCCCGGAGTACGGACACCCCTGTGGTGCTGGTGGTCCCCGCCAGGGGGGCGGCCCTGTCGGTGCTGGCGGTGATCCAGGGCTTTCTGGACTTTCAGGGGGACAGCGGCGTCCGGGGGGTGCTCCTCAACCGGTGCGCCGCCTCCACCTACCGGGCCCTGGCCGGGGCCATCCGGGAGCGGTTCGGGGGGCGGGCGGAGCCCGTGGGCTTTCTGCCGGAGCTGCCCGCCTGCACCCTGGAGAGCCGCCACCTGGGGCTTGTGACCGCCGGGGAGGTGGAGGGCCTGCGGGAGAAGCTGGATATTCTGGCCCGCCAGGCGGAGGAGACGGTGGAGCTGGACCGGCTGCTGGAGCTGGCCGCCTCCGCGCCGCCGGTGGCGTGGGAGCCGGTGGTTCTGCCCCGGCTGGAGCCGGTGCGCATTGCCGTGGCCCGTGACCGGGCCTTCTGCTTTTATTACGAGGACAGCCTGGAGGCCCTGGCGGAGATGGGGGCGGAGCTGGTCCCCTTCAGCCCCCTGGAGGACGCCGCCCTGCCGGCGCACGTCCAGGGGCTGTACCTGGGGGGCGGGTACCCGGAGCTGTACGCCCGGCAGCTGTCCGGCAACGGCTCCATGCGCCGCTCCGTCCGGGCCGCCCTGGAGGGGGGGCTGCCCTGTATCGCTGAGTGCGGCGGGTTCATGTACCTCACCGAGGGGATCGGGGAAGCGGACATGGCGGGCGTTCTGCCGGGGCGGTGCTTCGACGCCGGGCGGCTCACCCGCTTCGGCTACGTGACGCTGCGGGCGAAGAAGGACAGCCTCCTCTGCCGGGCGGGGGAGACCATCCGGGGCCACGAGTTCCACCACTGGGACGCCCGGTGCCCCGGCGGGGATTTTTGGGCGGAGAAGCCCAGCGGACGGGGCTGGGACTGCGCCGTGGCCACGGACCGGCTCTACGCCGGATACCCCCACTTCCACTTTTACGCCAATCCCGCGTCTGCCGCGCGGTTCTACGAGACCTGTGTAAAGGAGAAACACCGCTATGATTGAGATCGTCAAGCCCATGGACATTGAGAAGCGCAGCTTCGAGATCATCACGGAGCTGCTGGGGGACCGGCAGCTGGACCCGGAGACGGAGCCCGTCGTCAAGCGGGTCATCCACACCACCGCCGACTTCGACTACGCGGACAGCCTGCACTTTTCGGAGCACGCCGTCCGGCGGGGGGTGGAGGCCCTCCGGGCTGGCTGCGACATCGTCACCGACACCCAGATGGCCCGGTCGGGGATCAACAAGACCATCCTGTCCCGCCTGGGCGGGCAGGTCCACTGCTTTATGTCCGACGCAGATGTGGCGGAGGAGGCCAGGGAGCGGGGGATCACCCGCGCCATTGTCTCCATGGAGCGGGCGGCTAATCTGAAAAAGCCCTGCATCTTCGCCATCGGCAACGCCCCCACCGCCCTGCTGGCTCTCAGGGAGCTTGTGGATGCGGGCCGCGTCATCCCCGCCCTGATCGTCGGCGTCCCCGTGGGCTTCGTCAACGTAGTGGAGAGCAAGGAGACAATCATCGCCTCCGGCGCGCCCTGCATCGTCGCCCGGGGCAGAAAGGGCGGCAGCAACGTGGCGGCGGCGATCTGCAACGCGATGCTGTACCAGATCGAGCGGTAGCACGTACAAAGTTTTTTCTTTTGATTCTTTTCTTTTGTTCACAAAAGAAAAGAATGCCGTCCGAAAGGTGGACCACATGGAAGAATTTATCGTAAAAGACGGAAAAAAGCTGCGTCTCGGATACACCACCGGCTCCTGCGCGGCGGCGGCGGCGAAGGCGGCGGCCTGCCTGCTGCTGACGGGCCGGCGGCTGGACAGGGTAGAGCTGCTGACGCCCAAGGGCATCCGGCTGGAGCTGCCGGTGCGGGAGGCGGAGCTGGGTGCCGGCTTTGCCTGCTGCGCCATCGAGAAGGACTGCGGCGACGACCCGGACGTCACCGGCGGCGCGCTGATCTTCGCCCGGGCGGCGCGGTCGGAGACCCCCGGCGTGACCATTGACGGCGGCGCCGGCGTGGGCCGGGTGACGAAGCCCGGCCTGGACCAGCCGGTGGGGGCGGCGGCCATCAACAGCGTGCCCCGGCAGATGATCCGCGCCTGTGTGGAGGAGATCATGGGCCTGACGGAGTACCGGGGAGGCCTGTCCGTGGTAATCTCCGTGCCGGAGGGGGAGGCGCTGGCGCGGCGGACCTTCAACCCCCGCATGGGCATCCGGGGGGGCATCTCCATCCTGGGCACCACCGGCATCGTGGAGCCCATGAGCGAGCAGGCCCTGGTGGACACCATCCGGGTGGAGCTGCGCCAGCGGCGGGAGAGCGGGGCGGACTTCGTCCTGCTCACGCCGGGGAACTACGGCTCCGATTTCGTCCGGGACGGCCTGGGCCTGGACCCGGCCCTGGCGGTGCAGTGCTCCAACTTCATCGGCGACACTCTGTCGATGTGCCGGGAGCTGGGCTTCCGGGGGGCCCTGCTGGCGGGGCACCTGGGCAAGCTGGTGAAGCTGGCCGGGGGGATGCTCAATACCCACTCCAAATACGGCGACTGCCGCATGGAGATTCTGGCGGCCCACGCCGCCGCCGCCGGCCTGCCGCCGGGGCGGACGGAGGAGCTCCTCGCCTGCGTGGCCTGCGACGACGCCCTGCGCATCCTCCAGGAGGAAAACCTCTGCGCCCCCACCCTGGAGCGCCTGGCGGAGCGCATCGGCCGGCACCTGGCCGCCAAAGCCGGCGATACCCTGGAGACCGGGGCCATCTGCTTTTCAAAGGTCTACGGCCAGCTGTGCCAGACCGCCGGCGCCCCCAGCCTTCTCCGCAGCATCCGGTGCGGACTGTGATATGGCTGCCGCCTCCCCGGCGGTGCGCCGGTCCTGGGCACAAGGCGCTGCGCAACATTCTTTTGATGCTTTTCTTGCAAGAAAAGCATGATTACCCAACCATCTGGAGGTCACAATCATGGTACATTTCGTAGGAGCCGGCAGCGGAGCGGCGGATCTGATCACGGTCCGGGGCGCGCGTCTGCTGGGGGAGGCGGACGTGGTGATTTACGCCGGGAGCCTGGTGAACCCGGCCCTGCTGGCGTACACCCGCGCGGGCTGTGAGATACACAACAGTGCGGAGATGACGCTGGAGCAGGTGATGGAGGTGATCCGTTCCGCCGAGGCGGAGGGCCGGGTGACGGTGCGGCTGCACACGGGCGACGCCAGCATCTACGGCGCCGTGCGGGAGCAGTTCGACCGGCTGGAGGCGCTGGGAATCGCCTACGACGTGTGTCCGGGGGTGAGCTCCTTCTGCGGCGCGGCGGCGGCCCTGCGGGCGGAGTACACCCTGCCGGAGGTGAGCCAGACGGTGATCATCACCCGCGCTGCGGGGCGCACGCCGGTGCCCGAGCGGGAGTCCATCCGCTCCCTGGCGGCCCACGGGTCCACCATGGTCCTGTTTCTCAGCACGTCTCTGGCGGACCGGCTGGAGGGGGACCTGCTGGCCGGCGGCTACGACGCCGGCACCCCGGCGGCGGTGGTGTACAAGGCCACCTGGCCCGACGAGCGGGTCTACCGCTGCACGGTGGGCACCCTGGCCAAAACGGTGGCGGACAACGGCCTGACCAAGACGGCCCTGCTCATCGTGGGGAACTGCCTGGGGGAGGGCTATGAGCGCTCCAGGCTCTACGACCCGTCCTTCACCACGGAGTACCGGAAGGGGACGGATACGTGAAGCTGGCGGTATTTGCCTTCAGCCGCCGGGGGCTGGACACCGCCCGGAGGGCGGCGGCGGCTCTGGAGTGGGAGGAGTGCCGGCTGTACGCCCCGGCTCGCTTGGCGGGTGAGGGCTTCGAGGCCGTGACAGGGCCGCTGGCGGATTTCGCGGGTCCCGTCTTCCGTTGGGCGGATGGGATGGTGTTCGTCAGCTCCTGCGGCATCGCCGTCCGGGCGGTGGCGCCCCACCTGCGGGATAAGACCTGCGACCCCGCCGTCCTGGCGGCGGACGAGACGGGCCGGTTCGTGGTGCCCCTGCTCTCCGGCCACATCGGCGGGGCCAACCGGCTGGCCCGGCGGCTGGCCGCGTCCCTGGGGGCCGTAGCGGTGGTGACCACCGCCACGGACGTCCACGGAAAATTTTCCGTGGATGCCTGGGCGGTGGAGCAGGGGCTGTATATCGACGACATGAAGGCCGCCCGGGCGGTCTCCGCCGCCATTCTGGAGGGGCCGGTGCCCCTGGCGAGCGACTTCCCTCTGGCGGGGGCGCTGCCCTCCGGCGTGGTGCCGGGGGAGGAGGGAGCGGTGGGCGTGTGCATCTCCTGGCGGCGGCGGTCCCCCTTCGCCCGGACCCTGCTGCTGGTGCCCAGGGCGGTCCGGCTGGGGCTGGGCTGCCGGCGGGGAACCGGCCGGGAGGCCGTGGCGGCGGCGGTCCGGTCGGCGCTGGAGGAGAACGGGATTCATCCGGCGGCGGTAAAGGGCTGCGCCTCCATCGACCTGAAGCGGGACGAGCCGGGCCTGCTGGCCTTCTGCCGGGAGCGGGGGTGGCCCCTGACGTTCTACTCCGCGCAGGAGCTGGAGCGGGCGGAGGGGGACTTCACCCCCTCAGAGTTTGTGCGGGATGTCACCGGCGTAGACAATGTCTGCGAGCGGGCGGCTCTCCTGGGGGCGGAGAAGCTGATTGTACAAAAGACCGCCGGGCACGGCGTGACCGTGGCGGCGGCGGTGGAGCATTGGGAGGTGCGCTTTGGGTAAGCTGACAGTGGTGGGCATCGGCCCAGGGGATTATGAGAATATGACGGTCCGGGCGGACCGGGCGCTGCGGGATTGCCAGGTGATCGTGGGCTACCACGTATACGTGGATCTGGTCAGGGAGCGCTACCCGGACAAGGAGGTTCTGACCACCCCCATGACCAGGGAGGCGGACCGGTGCCGCATGGCCCTGGAGGAGGCGAAAAAGGGGCGGGACGTGGCCATGGTCTGCTCCGGCGACAGCGGGGTGTACGGCATGGCGGGCCTCATCTACCAGCTGCGGGGGGAGGCGGCGGAGCCGGAGGTGGAGGTGATCCCCGGCCTCACCGCCGCCTGCAGCGGCGCGGCCCTGCTGGGCGCGCCCCTGACCCACGACTTTGCCGTGGTGAGCCTCAGCGACCGGCTGACCGCCTGGGAGACCATTGAGGCCAGGCTGGAGGCGGCGGCGAAATCGGATCTCACCCTGGTCCTCTACAACCCGGCCAGCCGCGCTCGGCCGGACTACCTCCAGAGGGCCTGCGGGATTCTGCTGCGCCATCTGCCGGAGGACCGGCCCTGCGGCGTGGCCCGGAGCATCGGCCGGGAGGGGGAGGGCTTCGAGCTGCTGACCCTGGAGTCGCTGCGGACCTACCCGGCGGACATGTTCTGCACCGTGTTCGTCGGCAGTAGCCGGACCCAGGTCATCGGCAGCCGTCTGGTGACCCCCAGGGGGTACCGGGATGTATAGGCTGTGCGTCTTCGCCGGCACCACCGAGGGGCGGGCGCTGGTGGAGCTGCTGGAGGGTCAGCCGGCGGAGGTCACCGCCTGCGTGGCCACGGAGTACGGCGAGACCCTGCTCACCCCCCGGCCGGGGCTGACCGTCTCCCCCGGCCGCTTGACGGGGGAGGAGATGGAGGCCCTCTTTCGCCGGGGGGGCTTCGACCTGGTGGTGGACGCCACCCACCCCTACGCCGCCCAGGTGACGGAGAACATCGCCGGGGCCTGTGAGCGGGCGGGCGTCGGGTATCTGCGGCTGCTGCGCGCCTCCGGCGGCGCTCCCGAGGGGGCGGTATGGGTGCCGGACATCGCCGGGGCGGTGGACTATCTGGCGGGGACCCAGGGGAATATCCTCCTAACCACCGGCAGCAAGGAGCTGGCCGGGTACGCCGCTCTGCCGGATTTCGCCCGGCGGGTCTACGCACGGGTGCTGCCCATGGAGGCGTCCCTGACCGCCTGCCGGGCGGCGGGGCTGGCCCCGGACCACATCATCGCCATGCAGGGCCCGTTTTCCCGGGAAATGAACGCGGCCACTCTGCGGGCTGTGTCCGCACAGTACATGGTGACCAAGGACGCCGGCGCCGCCGGGGGCTTCGCCGAGAAGGCCGCCGCCGCCGGGGGGGCCGGCGCCGTGCTGGTGGTGGTGGGCCGCCCCGCCCAGCGGGAAGGTGTGGACTTCGCCGGGGCGGTGAAGGAACTCTCCCGCCGGTTTGCCCTGCGTCTGCGGCCGCAGGTGACCCTGGCGGGCATCGGGCCGGGGGGGCCGGAGGCCATGACCGGCGACGTCCGACGGGCCGTCTGCGGGGCGGACTGCGTCATCGGGGCCCGCCGGATGCTGGAGGCCGTCTCCACGCGGGGCCGCACCTGTCAGGCCGTGGCCCCGGCGGACATCGCCGCCTGCATCCGGGAGAACCCGGACTGCCGCCGCTTCGCGGTGGTTTTCTCCGGGGACACGGGCTTCTTCAGCGGGGCCAGGAAGCTGCTGCCCCTGCTGGCGGACTGCGACGTGACGGTCCTGCCGGGGCTCAGCTCCCTCCAGGTGCTGTGCGCCCGCACGGGGACCTCCTATGAGGACGTGGTCCCCCTGAGCCTCCACGGCCGGGAGGGGGACGTGTCGCCGGATGTGGCCCAGAACCGCCGGACCTTCGTCCTGGTGGGGGGGGAGGGCGGCGCGGCCGGCCTCTTCCGCACCCTGGCGGAGGCCGGCCTGGGCGCTGTCCGGGTCACCGTGGGGGAGCGGCTGGGCTACCCGGAGGAGCGGATCACCGCCGGCACGGCGGCGGCGCTGGCGGAGGGGGCCTTCGACACCCTCAGCGCCGTGCTCATCGAGAACGACAGCGCCCGTCCCTTTGTCCCCGGCCTGCCGGACAGCTGCTTCCGGCGCAGCGGGGAGGGCCCGGTGGTGCCCATGACCAAGAGCGAGGTGCGCGGACTGGTCCTGGGAAAGCTGGCCCTGACGGAGGACGCGGTGTGCTGGGACATAGGGGCCGGCACCGGCTCCGTGTCCATTGAGATGGCCCTGCTGGCCCGCCGGGGCCGGGTGTACGCCATAGAGCGGAAGGGGGAGGCCCTGGCGCTGCTGGAGGAGAACCGCCGGCGCTTCCACACCGCCAACCTGGAGATCGTCCCCGGCGCCGCGCCGGAGGCCTGCCAGGACCTCCCCGCGCCCACCCACGCCTTCATCGGCGGCAGCGCGGGCAATATGCGGGCCATCATCGCCCTGCTGCTGGAGAAAAATCCGGCGGTGCGCATCGTGGCGTCGGCAGTCACGCTGGAGTCTGTGGCCGAGCTGACAGCGTGCGGCAAGGAGTTTTCCTTCACAGAATGGGAGGCCGTCTCCCTCACCGCCGCCCGGAGCCGGACGGCGGGGCCCTACCACCTGATGACCGGGCAGAACCCGGTGCATCTGTTTACGTTTCAGCGATAAGGGGGGAGCGAACCATGTGGAGCTTGTGGGCGATGGTCATCGGCTTCGGGCTGGACCTGCTGCTGGGGGACCCTCAGGGGTGGCCCCACCCGGTGGCGGCCATCGGGCGGCTGATCGCCGCTCTGGAGCGGGGCCTGCGCCGGATCTTTCCCGCCACGCCCGGGGGGGAGCGGGCCGCCGGCGGTGTGCTGTGGCTGCTGACCGTCCTGACCGCGGCGGGGGTTCCCGCCCTGGCGCTGTGGCTGTGTCACCGGGTGAGCCCCTGGCTGCGGCTGGCGGCGGAGAGCGTCATGTGCTGGCAGATTCTGGCGGTAAAATCCCTGCGGGTGGAGAGCATGAAGGTGCACGACGCCCTGGCGGCGGAGGATGTGGAGGGGGCCCGCCGGGCGGTGAGCATGATTGTGGGCCGGGACACCCGGCGGCTGGACCGGGCGGGCATCTGCCGGGCCGCCGTGGAGACGGTGGCGGAGAACACCTCTGACGGCGTGGTGGCCCCCCTGGTGTTTTTAGCCCTGGGGGGCGCGCCCCTGGGCTTTTTCTACAAGGCGGTGAATACCATGGACTCCATGCTGGGGTACATAGAGCCACCCTACCGGGACCTGGGGTACATCCCCGCCAAGGCGGATGACGCTGTCAACTACCTCCCGGCCCGCCTGTCGGCCCTGCTGATGCTGGCGGCGGGGGACCTGCTGGGGATGGACGTTGGCCGGGGCTGGCGCATCTTCCGCCGGGACCGGTACCGCCACGCCAGCCCCAACTCCGCCCAGACCGAGTCTGTGTGCGCGGGCCTGCTGGGCCTGGAGCTGGCCGGGGACGCCTGGTATCACGGCGTGCTCCACAGGAAACCCGCCATCGGCGACCCTGTCCGGGCGGTGGAGCGCGCCGACATCCCCCGGGCCTGCCGCCTGCTGTATGTGACGGCGGCGCTGGCCCTGGCGGTGTGCGCCCTGGCGCGGTGGGCGGCGGTCCGCTGCCTCCTCTGAGGGCCGCGGGCCAAAGAATTGTAAATCCTTAGACTAAGCTGGTGTAAAGCATGCTGTATCAAGCAAACAATCCCCACGGCGGCGACGTCTACGGCCGCCCGGTGACCCTGGACGTCTCCGTGAACACCAATCCCCTGGGCCCGCCCCCCGGCGTGGTCCGGGCGGTGGTGGACGCGGCGCAGCTTCTGGACCGCTACCCGGACCCCCACTGCCGCCGCCTGGTGGCGGCTCTGGCGGACCGGGAGGGGGTGCCGGAGGAGGCCATCCTCTGCGGCGCGGGGGCGGCGGAGCTGATTTTCTCCTTCTGTGCCGCCCTGCGTCCCCGGACAGCCCTGGAGCTGGCTCCCACCTTCTCCGAGTACGCCGCCGCCCTGGCGGCGGCGGGGTGCCGCGTGGAGCGCTGCGCCCTGGAGGAGGAGCAGGGCTTCGCACTGACGGAAAAACTACTGGAGGAGCTGGAACGCAAAAACTGTGAAGTAGTTTTCCTTTGCAACCCAAACAACCCCACCGGCCGGCTCATCCCCCCGGCGCTGCTGGAGAACATCCTGGCCCTCTGCGAGAGGCGGGGCGGCTGGCTCTTTGTGGACGAGTGCTTTCTGGAGCTCAGCGACGGCAGCAGGGGGACCTCCCTGGCCCCGCTGCTGAGGCCGGGGCGGCGGCTGTTTCTGCTCCGGGCCTTCACCAAGAGCTATGCCATGGCGGGGCTGCGCCTGGGCTACTGCCTGTGCGGGGAGGGGGCGCTGCTGGAGCGCATGGGCCGGCAGACCCAGCCCTGGAACGTGTCCGTCCCCGCCCAGGCCGCCGGCCTGGCGGCCCTGGGGGAGGAGGCGTATCTGCGGGAGAGCCGGGCGCTCATCCAATCCGAGCGGCGGTATCTGCAAGAGGGGCTGGAGGCCCTGGGCCTCACGGTCTGTCCCTCCCAGGCCAACTATCTGCTGGTAAAGAGCCCGGCGGAGCTGTCCGGTCCGCTGCTGGACCGGGGGATTCTGATCCGGGACTGCGCCAATTACCGGGGCCTGGGCCCCGGCTGGTACCGGACGGCGGTGCGGCGGCGGGAGGAGAACCGGACGCTGCTGAACGCCCTGGGGGAGATCCTGGGGTGAGGAAAACGGGAGGAGCGCTATGGCGAAAAATATCATGATCCAGGGGACCATGTCCAACGCGGGCAAGAGCCTGCTGGCGGCGGGGCTGTGCCGGGTGTTCCGGCAGGACGGGTACCGGACGGCTCCCTTCAAGAGCCAGAACATGGCCCTCAACTCCTTCATCACCGCCGATGGCGGCGAGATGGGCCGGGCCCAGGTGGTCCAGGCGGAGGCGGCGGGCATCCCGCCGGACGTGCGCATGAACCCCATTCTCCTCAAGCCCACCACCGATATGGGCAGCCAGGTGATCGTCAACGGCCGGGTGCTGGGGAACATGGACGCTATGGCCTACTACCGGTGCAAGCCGGAGCTGGTGCCCGCGGTGCTGGAGGCTTACCGGAGCCTGGAGCGGGAATTTGACGTGATCGTCATCGAGGGGGCGGGCAGTCCGGCGGAGATCAACCTCAAACGGGAGGACATTGTGAACATGGGCCTGGCCCGGCTGGTGGACGCGCCTGTGCTGCTGGTGGGGGACATCGACCGGGGGGGCGTGTTCGCCCAGCTTTACGGCACGGTGGCCCTGCTGGAGCCGGAGGAGCGGGCGCGGATCGCGGGCGTGGTGGTCAACAAGTTCCGGGGGGACCGGGCCATCCTGGAGCCGGGCCTGCGCCAGCTGGAGCAGCTGTGCGGCGCGCCGGTGGCGGGGGTGGTGCCCTATCTCCACCTGGACATCGACGACGAGGACAGCCTCTCAGCCCGCTTTGACCGGGTCTCGGACCGCCGTCTGGTGGATGTGGCGGTGATCCGCCTGCCCCGCATCTCCAACTTCACGGACTTCGGGCCCTTTGAGCGCTACGAGAACGTCTCCCTGCGCTACATAGACGCCCCCCGGGACCTGCATCAGCCGGATCTCATCTGCCTGCCGGGCACCAAGAGCACCCTGGCGGATCTGCGCTGGCTGCGCCAGAGCGGGCTGGAGGCCGCCGTCAAGCAGGCGGCGGCGGCGGGCACGCCGGTGTTCGGCATCTGCGGCGGCTACCAGATGCTGGGCCGCTCCATCGCCGACCCGGAGGGGGCGGAGGCCGCCGCCGGCACGGAGGAGGCGGGCCTGGGCCTGCTGCCGTTGGACACCGTCTTTCGCGGCGAAAAGGTCCAGACCCAGAGCCGGGGGCGGTTCGCCCGGGTGGACGGCCTGTTCTCCGGCCTGACCGGCATGGCCTACGAGGGCTACGAGATCCACATGGGCCGGGGGGAGGAGGACCTGCCGGTACTCCAGAGCGCCGGGAATGTCTACGGCACCTACCTCCACGGCGTCTTCGATGCCCCCGGCGCGGCGGACGCGGTGCTGGAGGCCCTGTGCCGGAAAAAGGGGGTCGACTTCGCCCGCCTGGGCGCCTTCGACGCCGCCGCCTACAGGGAGCGGCAGTACGACCTCCTGGCGGACGCGGTGCGGGAGAATCTGGATATGGAGCTGATCTACCGGGCCATGGAGCGGAAATCTTAATTCTTTCTTACAGAGGAAAGTTTTCCTTTGCAGCCCTTGCAATTTCGCCGCGTATTTTGTACAATTGTCGGCAGAAAGGGGGTGGTCCGGCCGTGGGCAATCAGATACTCGTTGTTGACGACGACGCTGAGATCCGGGAGGTGCTGCGGGTGCTCCTGAGCAGCGAGGGCTTCCAGGTGGTGCAGGCCGGCAGCGGGGAGGAGGCCCTGGCCTACCTGGAGCGCACCGGCGGCGGGGCGGACCTGGTGATTCTGGACGTGATGATGGAGGGCCTGAGCGGCTACCACGTGTGCCTGCGCCTGCGGGAGCGGTGGAACGTGCCGGTGCTGTTTCTCACCGCCAAGAGCCAGGACTCGGATCTCACCATGGGCTACTCCAGCGGCGGGGACGACTACCTGTCCAAGCCCTTCTCCTACCCGGAGCTGCTGGCCCGGGTAAAGGGCCTCATGCGCCGCTACCAGGTATACAAGGGCAAGCCGGAGGCCGCCCAGGAGGCGGAGTGGTGCGGACTGCGGGTGAACCTGCGGGGCAACATGGTCTGGCGCAGGGACGAGGAGATCGACCTGACGGAGACGGAGTACCGCATTCTGCGCCTGCTGGTGGAGAACCGGGGGGTAATCTTCTCCCTGCAGAACCTGTACGAGAGCGTGTGGAACGAGCCCTACTTCGCCTCCTCGGGCAACACCGTCATGGTTCACATCCGCCGTCTGCGGGAGAAGATTGAAGACGACCCCCGGCGGCCGGAGTACATCAAGACCGTGTGGGGTAAGGGGTACCGGGTTGGGTAGGCGGGGACTGGGCGCCAAGCTGGTGGGGGTGTCGGTGCTGGCTCTGGCCCTGGCCTTCGCGCTGTTTTACCTGGTGAGCGGGGTGGCGGCGCCCGCTGTCCAGGACAGCGAGTGGTTCCGCCAGTGGCTCCAGGACCGGGAGCAGGAGCAGGTCCGGGCCTACCAGGAGCAGGTCCGGGAGCGTGGCCTCACCGTGGCCGAGGCCGTGAGCAGCTGGCAGGAGGGCGCCGGCACCCTGGGAGACGGCGTATACAGCGTGGTCATCAGCGTAGTGGATAAGCCGGGCGCGCGCTCGGAGGATATGCAGTTCGGCTTTACCCCGGCGGCGGGGGCGTGTACGGAGGACTGGGTCTTCTCCGGCGCTGTGGATCTTCTCGTGGGGGTCCACGAGATTGTGTGCGCCGACGGGACCATGTACCTGACCTTCTCCCGCAGCGGCCTCTGGCTGGAGAGCCTGGGGCGGGCCGTGGGACTGCTGACGGCCCTGGCGGGCTTCTGCGGGGTGATGGTGCCCTATATCTGGCGTCTTCTGGGCCGGATCGGGGCCCTGACCCGCGAGACGGGCCTGCTGATGGCGGGGGATCTGGACCACGCCATCTCCGCCCCGGGCAGCGACGAGCTCAGCCGCCTGGGGGCGGACATCGAGCGCCTACGCCTGAGCGTGGTGGAGCGCATCGGGCGGGAGCGGGAGGCGGTGGGGGCCAACAGCCGGCTGATCGCCGAGCTGTCCCACGATCTGCGCACCCCCCTGACCAAGCTGATGGGCTACCTGGAGATCCTCCGCCGGGGGGAGTACCAGACGGAGGCGGAGCGCGCGGACTTTCTCCGCCTGGCCCAGGAGAAGGCGGAGCAGATCAAAGGCATGACGGACCAGCTGTTTGCCGGCGCGCAGGTGGAGAGCCGTAAGGAGCCCCTGGCCGCCCCGCCGGAGCCGGTGGACGGCCCGGCGCTGCTGGGCCAGATCTTGTCGGAGCAGTGCGGAGATCTCCAGCGGGAGGGCTTTGCCATCCGGCCTCCGGTCTTCGACCGGCCCTTTGGGCTGTATCTGCGCACGGAGGACGTGCTGCGGGTGTTTGACAACCTGTTCTCCAACCTGCGCAAGTACGCCGACCGGTCCGCCCCCGTGGACCTCTGGATTGAGGAGGGGGGCGGGACGGTGCGCCTGCACGTGGAGAACCGCGTGTCCCCCGCGCCGGACCGCCGGGACAGCCACGGCGTGGGCCTGCCCGCTATGGCGGCGCTGATGGAGCGGGGCGGCGGCACGCTGGAGACAGAGGAGCGGGACGGCGTCTACCGCTGTGTGCTGACATTTGTGGAGACATGAAAAAACGCGCGTCCGGCGCGTCATAAATATGGATGAGATGGGGGAGGAAACATACGATGAGCGAGAAGATTACCTTTGCGGTCTGCGGCTGCGGCAGCCGGGGCCTGGACGCCTACGCGTCCTATCAGGCCAAGCACCCTGAGCGGATGGAGGTGACGGCCGGTGCGGACGTGCGCCCGGAGCGGCTGGAGCTGCTGCGCCGGCGCTGCGGCGTGGCGGAGGAGCGGTGCTTCGCCTCGGCGGAGGAGCTGCTGGCCCAGCCCCGCCTGGCGGATGTGATGATCATCGCCACCCAGGACCGCCAGCACGTGCCCCACGCCCTGGCGGCCCTGGACAAGGGCTACCACCTGCTGCTGGAGAAGCCCATCTCCCCGGATCTGGCGGAGTGCCGGGCCCTGGAGCGGAAGGCCCTGGAGACCGGCCGGGCGGTGGTGGTGTGCCACGTGCTGCGCTACACCCGGTTTTACGCCGCTCTGTCCGACCTGCTGCGCCGGGGGGAGATTGGGAAGATCGAGACCATCGACGCGGTGGAGCACGTGGCCTACTGGCACTACGCCCACAGCTTTGTCCGGGGCAACTGGCGGCGCAGCGATGAGACCAGCCCCATGATCCTGGCCAAGAGCTGCCACGACATGGACATCCTCCGCTGGCTGGCGGGCGAGCGGTGCCTGCGGGTCCAGAGCTTCGGCGCACTGGACCACTTCCGCCGGGAGAACGCCCCCCAGGGGGCGGCCCTGCGGTGCCTGGACGGGTGCGGGTGCAGGGAGAGCTGCCCCTACGACGCGGAGAAGATCTACTTCACTAACGTCCACTGCGGCCTGGATGTGGTGGGCCCCAAGTGGCCCTGCAACGTGGTGGCTGCCGAGCCCACGGCGGAGAGCATCCGCGCCGCCCTGGAGACGGGGCCCTACGGCCGGTGCGTCTACCACTGCGACAACGACGTGGTGGACCACCAGACGGTGAACCTGGAGTTTGCCAACAACATCCACGCCACCTTCACCATGACTGCCTTCACCGAGCGGTGCTGCCGGACCATTAAGATCACCGGTACCCAGGGGGAGCTTGAGGGCAGTCTGGAGGACCGGGTGATCCGTCTGCGCCGCTTCGGCCAGCCGGAGGAGGTCATCGACCTCAACCAGTCCGGCGGCAGCTTCGCCGGCCACGGCGGCGGCGACGAGGGGCTGATGGACGACCTGTGCCGCCTCATCGCCTCCGGCTCCACTGAGAGCCTGACGGGGGTGTCCCAGAGCGTGGAGAGCCACGTCATGGCCCTGGCGGCGGAGGCCTCCCGGCGGGAGGGCGGCCGGACGGTGGAACTGGACACGTTCTGAAAGCGATAGAAGCCGGGAAAAGACGGGGGAAGAGGCGTGCGCCTCCTCCCCCGCTTCTCGTTTATTCCCTGCAGAACCAGATCTTCTCCCCCTCCACCCGGCATACCGCCCCCACCGGCAGCGTCGCCATGGGCGTACAGTGGGCAGAGCGGACGTTGCACGCCACCGGTACCGGCCAGTTCCGGAAGAAGTCCGCCAGCAGCGCCTCCGGCCCGTACTCCGCCCGGTAGGCGTTGCGGCAGCCGGTGAAGTCCCCGAAGAGCAGCCCCGCCGCCGCCCCCAGTACCCCCGCCCGGCACAGCTGGTGGAGCATCCGCTCGATGGCGTACACCGCCTCGCCCACGTCCTCCAGGAAGAGGATCTTCCCCCGGGCGTCGATCTGCTCCGGCGTGCCCAGGGTCTGGACCACCAGCGACAGGTTCCCGCCGGTGAGCCGCCCCCTGGCCCTGCCGGGCCGCAGGACCCGCACGGGCTCGCCGGGGGGATTCTCCAGGGGCAGGCAGGGGCCCATGGACAGGGCGGCGCGGAGGCTGCGCCAGGAGAAGTCGTCCCCGCCCCAGGAGAGGACCCGGTTGGCGGTGGGGCCGTGGAAGCTCGCCAGGCCGCACCGCCGCTGGAGGAACAGGTGCAGGGTGGTTACGTCGCTGAAGCCGATAAAGGGCTTAGGGTGGGCGGCGATGCACTCCGCGTCCAGCAGGGGCGGCAGCTGCCAGGCGGTGGACCCGCCCCGGACGCACCAGACGGCGTCCACGCCGGGGTCCGCGAAGGCGCGGTTCAGCTCCGCCGCCCGGACCGCCGGCGGCGCGGCGGCGTAGCCCCTGGCGGTGGCGGGCGCGATGCAGGATGCTCCGACGGCGGCCCGGAAGCCCAGCCGCTCCACGGCGGCGGCGATGTCCGCGGCGGGCTGGCTGTCGGAGAGGGGGGAGGAGGGGGCGGTGAGAAACACCGTGCCCCCCGGCTTCAGGGGAGGGGGGATCGTCATCATCAGCTCACTCCTTCAGAAAATCCACCGCCGCCTGGGCCGCCACCGCCGCCGCCTGGGGCAGGGCCGCCGGATCTGCGGCGAAGCGGGGGTTGTGGTTGGGGAAGGCGCAGCCCCCGTCCGCACAGCCCACGCCGATGTAGTAGTAGCAGCTGGGGACCAGGTTGGCGAAATAGCCGAAGTCGTCGGCCCCCAGGGAGGGCTCCCCCATCTCCAGCACGTTCTCCGGCCCCAGGATCTCCGCCGCCGCCCGGCGCACCAGCTCCGTTACAGCCGGGTCGTTGGCGCAGCAGGGGTAGCTCTCCGTGATGCGCACCTCCGCCTCCACCCCCATGGCGGCGGCGATGCCGGCGGTGATGGCCCGCAGATCCTCTTTCACCCGCTCCCGGGCCCCGCCGCTCATGGTGCGCAGGATGCCCGCGAGCACGGCCTCCTCCGGCAGCACGTTCCCGGCGGCGCCGCTGTGGAAGCTGCCCACGGTGACCACTACCGGCTCGGTGGGGTCGGTGCGGCGGCTGGAGATGGTCTGGAGGGCAGTGACCAGCTGGGCGCCCGCCGCGATCACATCGCTGCCCAGGTGGGGCTTGGCCCCGTGGGTGCCCCGGCCCCGGAGGGTGACGGTGAAGGGGTTGGAGGCGGCGCAGATGGGACCGGACCGGACGGACAGGGTGCCGGCGGGGATGCCGCTCTCCACGTGACAGCAGAGCATGGCGTCCACGGCGGGGTTCTCCATGCACCCGGCCGCGATCATCCGCTCCGCCCCGCCGTCCCCCTCCTCGTCGGGCTGGAAGAAGAGCTTCACATGGCCCGCCAGCGTCTCCCGCCGCTCCTGGAGCAGCTGGGCCGCTCCCAGCAGGGCCGCCGTGTGGAAGTCGTGGCCGCAGGCGTGCATCACCCCCGGCCTCCGGGAGGCGTAGGGCAGGCCGGTCTCCTCGGTGATGGGCAGCGCGTCCATGTCCGCCCGGAAGCCCACGGTTTTCCCCGGCCGGCCCCCCCGGATGAGGGCGGCGGTACCGGTGCCGGCGGAGGGGACGTACTCGATGCCCAGCTCCTCCAGCCGCCGGCGCACCAGCGCGGCGGTCTGCCGCTCCTGGTTGCCCAGCTCGGGGTACTGGTGGAGGGTGAAGAAGAGCTCCCGGAGGCCGGGGGCCAGGCTGAGAGCGGATTGGCGGATGTGTTCCATAGGAAAAACTCCTTTTTTCTGGTGATTCTGCCCCCATTATATACGGCGCGCGGGCGTTTGTCACCTGTTTTTGCCCCGGCGGAGGGGAGAAAAAAGAAAAATTTTCCCTGGTTGCATGAAAGCGTGCATCTTCCCCCCTTTTTTGCCCCCCTTATTGTAGGGAGCACCACCACCGCGGTAGCCAAGTCCGAAAGTAAGTGCGACCAGGCCCAGGTACCGGGCCGTGTGCGGCGGGATCAAGAAGACCGCACGGAGCGCACCTTGACAACAGCATATGGTGCCCGCGCAAATTGATTTTCCAAATATAGGTCCTGCCGCATTGTCAAATTCCGACAAGTGTGCTATAATGGAACCACCAAACAAAAGGAGGGCCTATCTATGAAGCTTCGCTTTTACGGCGCGGACCAGTGCGTAACAGGCAGCTGTCACTGCCTGGAGGTGAACGGCAAGCGGATTCTGGTGGACTGCGGGCTGCAGCAGGGGCGGGACGAGACCGACAACCGGGAGCTGCCCTTTGACCCCGGCGCCATCGACTACGTGCTCGTCACCCACGCCCACATCGACCACACGGGCCGCATACCCCTTCTGGTGCGCCAGGGCTTCACCGGCCAGATCTGGACCACCCGGCTGACGGCCCGTCTGATGGAGATCATGCTCATCGACAGCGCCTATATCCAGCAGTCCGATGCCGACTATGAGAACCGGAAGAACCAGCGAGCGGGCCGCCCGCCGGTGGAGCCTCTCTACACTGTGGAGGACGCACAGCGGGTGCAGGGCTATGTCCACACCCGGCGCTACGGCGTGCCCTTCCAGCTGTGCGAGGGGGTGACGGTGACCTTCTCCGACGCGGGCCATCTGCTGGGCTCGTGCAGCATCACCCTGGAGGTGACGGAGGGGGACGTGACGAAGACCGTCGTCTTCTCCGGCGACATCGGCAACATCAACCAGCCCATCATCCGGGACCCGGTGCTGCTGACCAAGGCGGACTACGTGGTGATGGAGTCCACCTACGGCGACCGCAACCACCAGGAGGTGTGGAGCTACACCTCCGAGCTCAGCAAGGTCATTGACCGCACCCTGGGCCGCGGCGGCAACGTGATCATCCCCGCCTTCGCCGTGGGCCGCACCCAGGAGATTCTCTACTTCCTGCGGCGCATCAAGCAGGAGCACCTGGTTAAATCCGTTCAGGACTTCCCGGTCTATATTGACTCCCCCCTGGCCAGCAAGGCCACCACCATCTTCTGCGGCGACCTCCAGGGCTACCTGGACGAGGAGGCCCTGGCGCTGGTGAAGGACGGGACCAACATGTTCTCCTTCCCCGGCCTGCGGATGACGGAGTCGGTGGAGGAGTCGAAGCTGCTGAACATGGACAAGACCCCCAAGGTCATCATCTCCGCCTCCGGCATGTGCGACGCGGGCCGGGTACGCCACCACCTGAAGTACAACCTGTGGCGGACGGAGAGCACCATAGTCTTCGTAGGCTTCCAGGCCCCTGGCACCTTGGGCCGCACCCTGCTGGACGGGGCCCACAGTGTGAAGCTCTTCGGCGAGGAGGTGGCGGTCCAGGCGGAGATCGTGAACTTCAAGGGTCTGAGCAGCCACGCCGACCGGGACCACCTGCTGGAGTGGGCCCAATCCTTTGAGAGCCCCGCCCACTTCTTTGTGGTCCACGGCGACCGGGAGGTGGCGCCCTATTTCGCCGAGAGTCTGGAGCGCCTGGGCCTCAGCGCCCACGCCCCCCAGTACACGGAGGTCTACGACCTGGCGGCCAACCGTCTGCTGGAGCGGGGCTACCTGCCCGAGCGGAAGGCCCACATCCCCGGCGTCAAGGTATCCGCGTCCTACCAGCGTCTGGCGTCCGTGGGCAAGCTGCTCCAGGAGGTCATTCTGCGCAGCAAGGGCCGCACCAACAAGGATCTGGGCCGCTTCGCCGACCAGCTCAAGCAGCTCATCGACAAGTGGGAGGCGTAGGTCATACAGTCTTTTCTTTCAAAGGAGAGCGGAGGGGTTGTCTTTTACCTCAGAGGCGTTCCGGCGGCGCGGGTCGAAATATCCAGAAATCCCTTCCATGGCAGGAACTGCTATGTGCGGCTTCAGCTGTTGACGGAGGATCTCCCGGCGGGGGAGTTGTTCTCCCTGTTGCGAAAGGAAGTTGGGTGCCCCATGCAGGCGATGGCCGGGCCGTCGGACCCGGTCGTGCCGGTCCTGTTGGCGGGGGGCTTCCGGTGCCGCAGGCGCTGCTATGAGATGGAGGTCCACCGAACCGGTCTGACCGGTCCGATGGAGGAACGGGTGCCGCTGACGGCCTGCAGCAGGGGCATGGAGGCGTATGATGCCTGCCGCAGGAAGCTCTACCACTATTACAGGGAGACTCACGAGGCGGTCAGTCCCTTGACTGCCGGCGAGGCGGAGTTCTTTGCCAGACTGCCGGAGAGCGCTCTCTGCCAGATAGAGAATGGCAAGGTTCTTCATTTTGCGTTTGTCGAGGACGGCGAGATCGCTTATGCCGGTACAGTGGAGACTCGTTCCTTCCCCTCCTTTGCCCAAAGCCTGCTCGCCCGCCAGCTCCGCACGCATGACACGCTGTACTTTGAGTGTGATGACTGCGACCCGGCGGCGATGATGCTGAAAGCTTTTTTCCATACGGAGGAAAAAGGCGTCGTGGATACCTATATTTTTGATTAGAATCAGGTCTCAGGAGGTCTCCTATGGCGCAGCTGATGAAAAACCAACTTCACACCGTCGCCGTCACCGGCTACACCGCCGAGGGGCTGGGGGTGGCCCGGGTGGACGGGCAGGTGGTCTTTGTCCACGGCGGCGTGCGGGGGGAGGTCTGCGCGGTGCGCATTCTCAAGGTGCTCAAGCATGTCGCCTACGCCAGAGTAGAGGAGATTCTCCAGCGGTCCCCCGCCCGGCGGGAGCCGGATTGCCCCCACTACCCCGCCTGCGGCGGGTGTGACTTCCGCCACATCAGCTACGAAGAGGAGCTGGAGGCCAAGCGCTGCCGGGTGGAGGACGCCCTGCGGCGGGTGGGCGGCGCCGGCGTCCCGGTGGAGGAGATTCTGGGTGGGGAGCGGCTGGACGGCTACCGCAACAAGAGCCTGCTCCCTGTGAGCCCCCAGGGACAGGCCGGCTTCTACCGGGCCAGGAGCCACCAGGTGGTCCCCGCTCTGGACTGCCGCCTCCAGTCCCCCCAGGCCAACGCGGCGGCGGCGGCGGTGGAGCGCTGCCTGCGGGAGCGTGGTGTGGCCGCCTACGACGAGAGGACCCGGCGGGGTCTGCTGCGGCACATCTATGTGCGCACCAACCGGGAGGGGGAGGCGCTGGTGTGCCTGGTGGTAAACGGCCAGAGTCTGCCCTGCGAGGAGGAGCTGGCGGCGGCCGTCCGCCGGGCGGTCCCGAAAACGGTGGGCGTGGTGCTCAGCGTCAACACTCAGGACACCAATGTGGCCCTGGGGGAGGAGTACCGGATCATCTGGGGGACGGATGAGCTGGAGGACACCCTGTGCGGCCTGCGCCTGCGCCTGAGCGTGCCGTCCTTCTACCAGGTGAACCGGGAGCAGGCGGAGCGGTTGTACGGCAAGGCCCTGGAGTTCGCGTGCCTCACGGGCCGGGAGACGGTGCTGGACCTGTACTGCGGCGCGGGGACCATCACGCTGGTGATGGCCCGCCGGGCGGGCCGGGCGCTGGGCGCAGAGATCGTGGCCCCCGCCATTGAGAACGCCCGGGAGAACGCGAGGAGAAACGGCATCGAAAATGCGGCGTTTTTCCTGGGCGACGCGGGCGCGGTGGCGGAGCGGCTGGCGGCGGAGCGGCTGCGGCCGGACGTGGTGGTGGTGGACCCGCCCCGGAAGGGATTGAGCGGGGAGGTCATCGCCGCTGCGGCGGGCATGGGGCCCCGGAGGGTGGTGTACGTCTCCTGCGATCCGGGAACCCTGGCCAGGGATGTGAAGCGGTTCAGGGAGCTGGGGTATGAGGCGGTGAGGGCCGCGGCGGTGGACATGTTCCCCAGAACGCGGCATGTGGAGGCGGTGGTATTATTGTCCAAACTTCGAGCAGAGCATCATATCGAGGTTGACCTGGACTTGGATGAGATGGATTTGACCTCCGCCGAGAGCAAAGCCACCTATGAGGAAATTAAAACGTATGTGTTGGAGAAGTACGGACTGAAAGTCTCAAGTCTGTATATCTCCCAGATCAAGCGGAAGTGCGGGCTAAAGGTTGGGGAGAATTACAACCTGGCAAAATCGGAAAATGCCAAGGTTCCCACTTGCCCGCCGGAGAAGGAAAAGGCGATCATGGTGGCATTAGAGCATTTTCAGATGATCGAAAGGAGTGACCGCAAATGAGGAAACTGCTTTCCTGCGAGTTCAACATTGACACGGCCTGCGTAGAGTTGAAGTTTGCTGATGGCACGATGATTTCCATTGACTGCACCGCCGTGGAAGGATGAGGTTGCCAAGGATATGTACCAGCGGTCAGAATTGGACTACCTGATTTATAATGACCCGGTAGGGTCCGCCAATCTGATTCTCAATGGTGGCCCGGAGGAGTATCTGAGAAACGTGACGGATTATACGCCGTTGGACTAACAAAAGCGCGGCAGATTCCTATGATCTGCTGCGCTCGTTTAATCATCGCCTATATTGGCTGATACTTTTATAGTACCTTGAATTATTTCGGGAGCATTTTTTGAAGTAATAGTATATGGTATCTCTGTTGGAATGCCTTTTAACAGAAATGGCGTTGGAAACGTCACCACTGTGTGATACTTAATATAATCAATTTTTAACTTGCAGATGTAATCTTCCCCACTAGAATAAATATCGTAGGGGAAAATACGGAATAACTCATCTTCATAATCTTCTGAATAATCTGCTTTTCCACCTATGAATGGGAAGGTATTTATACTTGTAGGCTGAGCATATTTCCCGCCGGATAGCGGTTTCATGCTAGATTCATACTCCATATATTGCGCAGTGCTTGGGATACAAAATAGTTCATCCATATCAACTTCATTTAGTAAATAGCTTTTTGATGAATTGTCCAATACCGGAAATTCGTTAATGGGCAACAAATCATGTATGGATAGCGTAATTGTTATCTCTATATCCTCATCTATGGCCGTTCCATCATTTTCAATAGCGAGCTTTAAACATTTTATATTGGAAAAGATATCTTCGATACGACTCTGTTTAGAAAATTCAATTATAGAGTCATAGAGCGATTGAATTAATTCATATTTTTTCTTTTCAGCTTCTGTCCCCCTTAAGTTATATTGCCCCCCAATCGTAAGGCTTCCAAAGCCATCTTTTGATAAATTGCCAAGTTCAAAAAAATCATCAGGTAAAGATAAATTAAAAGCAGCGGCCATTTTGGTCAAAAACTCTTTGCGCGCATCTTTTATTGTTATAGGGGGATAAAAAGACTCCAAATAGCGTTCAGCAGGAGAATTTGATTTTACTGGCTGTGTAGAATATGAACCTACTTGGAGTGCAGCAATGTCTTGGTACGTTTGCTTGATTACTTCGAGGTAATTGTCAGCGTTTCTTTCAAAATTGAGTGTAAAATTATGAACGGGAACGCTATCGCACAACATCCCGTTTTCATTTATCCCTCTAAGAAGCAATCGCGGTGCGCGCAAATCTTTTATCTCATTTACCTTTTGAATGCTAAGAAAATGTTGCGCCAAATGTGCGGCAAACAATTTGGTAAACTCTTCATCAGACGTATAAGTAAAATAAATTCCTCTGTCTTTGTATTTTTCGCGAAAGGCACTTATTCGTTCATACTCAGCTGGATCGTGTGCTAATGGCGGAATGGGTTTGTCTGAAAAGTACATAAAAACCTGTTTATCCGCCCCAAGCATAAGTTCAATTTCTTCTTCTGCACCTGATCCATATTCGTCAGTAGGCGTTCCAAAGCGTGTCCAAAACACGGCTACAGCTGCATCACACTGTTTAACAAATTGCTCATTCAATAGAGCCTGTGGCTTTCCCCCAGACTGAGCATAGGAACTCTTTTTCCAGTGCCTTGCCCTTAAAGAAATACCCAATGTATCAGAATATCTTTCATTGAAATCATCTACAATCTGTTTGATAATTTCAACTTCTGACTGAATATCACCAGGACAAGACATAAGCAAATCATATTGAGTCACATTTTTTGCCATCCTGTTTCCTCCCCTGAATTCTATAAACTGATTTGGGCAAATCGCTCATCGCTTAATCTTACACTTTAGGCTGCGCATCAATCTCAGAAAAGAATTCATCTCGTTTCCGCTCCCATTGTGTAGAATCAATTGCAGGTAAAACTAAATGCTTCAAGAGTCTCTCCTTCAATTCATTCATATCATATGCTCTGTGAACAGAATCATCTAACCTAAAGCACATTTCAGTCGGTCTAATTACACCCTTAATTTTAGAATAATCAAACCTTGGTAACAAAATAACTTGATAGGCTGCTTGCTTAACCCAAGAGGCACCCATTTCATTCAGACACACTTTACTGGCATAATAATTCTTCGATAGCATCATAATTACAAAGAGGCCATCATTAGACATCTCATTTCGCAAGTAATCGTAAATGTCGCCAGCTCCTTGGGGAACATCGTATCCATCTATGGAACTACAAAAAAGATGTTCAGCTTTTATGCCGATTCTCTCAAGTAATGAAACAAATTTTTTTACAATTATACTATCAGCTTGGGCATGACTTATAAAAAGCTTGGGCGGCTTGTACGCTTTGTCAAAACGTTTACTCATATCGCCTACTAAAACATTCATTGCACGTATTGCATTTTCAAACGTAATTGCACCTACTTTTCGTAGATCCCATAATAAATCCAATTGCGCACACTGCGCTGGAAACACAGAAAGATATGTGTGATATACAGTCTCCAGCTTGTGAAGAAAAACCTCTGCGTACTGTGGATTCAACCCTTGCCATCTGTTATTAATAATTACCTTTAGGTGTTGATTGCTAAATTCATCCAGCAACCCTTTATCTAGCATTATACTCATTTCACGCTTTCTTTATTTTGATTTCGACAGTATCTGGTACATTTTCATTAGCCAGGCCATAAAAGTCGGTTCAGCTTGCCTACAAAGCCGTAAGCCATTATCGTAGCTTTTCCCCTCCGTTCATCGATAGGAGTGAACAGCAAAAAAGTTGCTTTTTAATCTGACATATTATCAGAAAAAGCACTTACCGATGCAATGTAGTCAAAACTATCTTCTTGGACTTCCTTAGCAAAAGTTTCTTTTGATTTTGCCAAGCTTTCAAAATATTTTCTAAATGAGCATGATACTTCTTTTGCCCATTGCGGAGATAGCGGCATAGGAATACAAACCTCACAGAATCGTTTTCCTACATCCTCTCTATTTGTTTGCATCAAAGTAAACATCACTTGACAAGGGCATACAGGAAAAAGAAGCAAAAAAGTGCTACCAACCTTACACAAAACACCGCCTAACGGGACAATAGGCGGTGTTTTTGTATGCGGAGGAAATCCCTAAACCCTGGGTCGCCTGGGTATGCGGCCCCAATCGTGATAAGGAGGTATTTGCAAGCATGGCAGACGAAACCAAGACCAACGCCACGCCGGAAACGCCGGGCGGCCCTCCCCCTCCCGCGCCGGAGCAGACGGGACAGGCGGTGATCCCCGGCATGGACGGCGGCCCCGCCCCCTCCGGCAAGGTGATCGACCTGTCGGACGTGCGGGCGGAGGCTGACAAGACCGGGCCGGAGTCTCCCCCGGAGCAGGGCGCTGCTGGCTCCGTTACCGAGTACACCAAGCAGGAATGGGAGCGGCCTCTGGAGGAAATTGAAGCGGAGCAGAAGAAGCCCCGCCGAGGCCGTCCGCCCAAGGCAGACCGGGCCGCGCCGGAGGCTGGTGAGAAGAAACCGGACCGTGGCCGCGCTCCCAAGGCCAAGGCCGCCCCGTCCGGCAAAGCCGACAAGCACAACTGCACCCTCCGGCGGCTGGACTGGCAGCAGGAGCAGGGCTATATGTCCTCCCTCCCCCTGGCCTGGAACGGCATCGAGATACAGCGGGGCATGACAACCAGCTCCACGGCGATTTTCATTCCCTTTATGACAAAGGAGCTGCGGATGGATGGTCAGGCCCTCTACTACGGCATGAACGCCCTTTCCAACAATGTCATTATGGCTGATCGCAAGCGTTTGAAAAACCCGAACGGGATGTTCCTCGGAACTCCTGGGAGCGGCAAGAGTTTTGCCGCCAAGCGGGAGATCGTCAACGTGTTCCTGACGTGGCCGGAGGATGATATTGTCATAGCAGACCCGGAGGGGAATATTACCCCCTCGTCAACCGCCTGGGGGGACAGGTGGTGAAGCTGACCCCCTCTGCCAGCTCCGGCACTTACATCAACCCTATGGACATCAACCCGGACTATGCGGACGATGAAGATCCCCTGTCCCTGAAAAGCGACTTCATTTTGTCTCTGTGCGAGCTGATCGTGGGCGGCAGGGGCGGGCTGGCCCCGGTGGAGAAAACTGTGATTGACCGGGCGGTACGGAACGTGTACCGCCCCTATCTGGCAGACCCGTCCCCGGAGCGGATGCCCATTCTCCAGGACTTGTATGAGGAGCTGCTCCAACAGCCGGAGCCGGAGGCCCGGCGGGTGGCGTCGGCGTTGGAGCTGTACTGTACGGGATCGCTCAACCTCTTTAACCACCGTACCAATGTGGAGGTGAGCAACCGCCTGTTATGCTATGACATCAAGGCCCTGGGGAAGATGCTGAAAAAAATCGGGCTTTTGATCCTCACCGATCAGGTGTGGGGGCGCGTCACCGCCAACCGGGAAAAACGCCGGGCCACCTGGGTGTACCAGGACGAGTTTCATGTTCTGCTGGCCGACCCGCAGACGGCGGCATACAGTGTTGAAATTTTCCGCCGTTTCCGCAAGTGGGGCGCGATCCCCAGCGGTATCACCCAAAACGTGAAAAGCCTGTTGGAAAGCAGTGAGATCGAGTCCATCTTCGGCAACTGCGATTTCCTCTATCTGCTCTCCCAGGCCGCCGGGGATCGGGAGGTGCTGGCCAGCCACCTGGGGATTTCCCCGCACCAGCTCTCCTATGTGACGCACTCCGGCTCCGGCGAGGGGCTTCTGTTCTATGGCGACACCGCCATCCCCTTTGTAGACCGTTTCCCCAAGGACACCGAGCTTTATACCCTGCTCACCACCAAGCCGGAGGACAAGGCCAATGAACGAAAGGACGAGTAACCCCGGCGGGGCCACTTCTGGCCAGGGTGGCCAGAAGCAGGAAAAAACCAAGTTCCGCATGGAAAGCCAGCAGGAACGTACCGCCAAGGCCAAGCTCCAGATGGAAAAGCGGTGGGACAAGCTGGAAACGGCCCGGAACCGTCTGGCGAACCAGAAGCCCACCAAGAAGCGCGGCCCCCTCCGGCGTATGGGCGGGGCCGCCGGGCATGGGGTACACGGCTTTGTGCATGGCAAGCTCTACGAGGTGGAGCATGAGAATGTGGGAACCGAGGGCGCTCACCGTTCCGAGCTGGTGGGCGAGGTGGTGGGCGGGAAGATGGTGCGCTTTACTCAAAAGCGCATCCGAACCCGCCCGGCCAGGGCCGCCGCCCGCGCCGAGTCCCAATTTATCAAGGCCCAGGCGGACTATCAGACCCGCAAGCTGGCCCAGGAACAGCCGGAGGCGTTCAAAAGCGCCGCCGCCCGGCTGTGGCACAGGGAAAAGCTGAAACGGCAGTATCGGAAACAGGCGCGGGAGGCCGCCAAGCAGGGGGCCAGGGCCGCCGAAAAGACCGCCGCCGCTTCGGAGAAGCTGGCGGAGCGGGCGGTGGGCGTGGTGCGGCGGCATCCTGTGGGGGCGCTGCTCCTGATTGCCTGTGTCCTGCTCCTGGTGGTGATGCAGTCGTGTATGTCCTCCCTGGTATCGGTGGGGAATGGGACGGTGGGGGCGGTGGCCGCCAGCACCTACCCCGCCCAGGACGGTGATATGCTGGGGGCCGAGGCCGCCTACTGCGCGTTGGAGGCGGAGCTTCAAAACTACCTGGACACCTACACCAGCACCCACAGCTACGATGAATACCACTTCAATCTGGATGACATCGAGCATGATCCCTATGTGCTGACCTCTATTCTCTCCGCGCTCCATGAGGGGGAATGGACGCTGGCCCAGGTGGAGGGGACGCTCCAGACCCTCTTTGACCGCCAGTATATTCTGACGGAGGACGTGGTGACGGAGCGGCGGTACTATATCGAAACGGACACCTGGACGGATAGCGAGGGCAATACCCATACCGACAGCTACCGGGTATACTACGATTATTACATCTGCACCGTGACCCTGGAAAACTTCAACCTTTCCCACCTGCCTATTCACATTATGGGCGAGGGCCAACTCTCCCGGTACGCCTTGTTCATGGCGACCCTGGGGAACCGTCCAGACCTGTTCCCCGGCTCCGGCTATATCGGGAAGTATGTCACGAACGGCCCCACCCTCCATGACGTGCCGGAGGCGTACCTCTCCGATCCCACCTTTGCCGCCCTGCTCACCGAGGCGGAAAAGTACATCGGTTATCCCTATGTGTGGGGCGGCCACAGCCCCAGCACATCCTTTGACTGCTCCGGCTACCTGTCCTATGTGCTGAACCAGTGCGGCTGGGACATCGGGCGGCTGGGGGCGCAGGGGCTTTACAACTACTGCACCAGAACCAGCTCCCCACGGCCCGGCGACCTGGTATTTTTCAAAAATACCTACGCCGCCCCCGACCCCAACGGCGTG